>JBFEJN010000045.1:0-21479 GCA_041553195.1 Sulfurimonadaceae bacterium | reverse complement strand
TTCAAGGCGATCGAAAAGGGTGAACTGCACCGTAACTTCCAGGGCTATACGACCAAAGGCGGTGCCGACCTGGTCGGTGTTGGCCTTACCTCTATCGGCGAAGGCAATGATTATTACGCGCAGAACTTCAAAGAGATGGGCGCGTATGAAGCGGCGATCGATGCGGGTAAACTGCCGTTCGAACGCGGTGTGACCCTGAGCAATGACGACATGATCCGTCAGCACGTCATCATGGAGTTGATGAGCAACTTCAAAATGGACATTGAGCGTTTTAATGCTGATTTCGATGTTGATTTTAACACCTATTTTGCCGATGACCTGCCGGCACTTCAGCCCTTTATTGACGAAGAGCTGGTGCGTGTCGACGATAAACAGATCGTCTGTTCGGAAACGGGCACCCTGCTCATTAGAAATATCGCCATGGTGTTCGACGCCTACATGAACAAACATGCCGGTTCCAAAAAGACCTTTTCAAAGACAGTATGATGAGCACAATGCAAAAACGACCGGACGAAATCTTTAACTACAGCGAGACCAGTGACGCCTGTATTAAATGCGGGATGTGTATTCCGGTCTGTACCATTCACAATGTCAATGCCGACGAGGTCACCTCACCGCGCGGTTTTATCGACCTTCTGGGCGCCTACCAGAACGGTCAGCTGGAACTCGATAAAAATGCCAAAGATATCTTCGAGAGCTGTTTCCTCTGTACTAACTGTGTCGATATCTGTCCGAAGTCACTGCCGACCGATATGATCATCGAGCAGGTGCGTGCGGAGATCGCCGACAAATTCGGTATCGCCTGGTTCAAAAAAGCATTTTTCTACCTGCTGCGCCACCGTTTTACCATGGATGTCCTCTTTAAACTGGGCTACGTCTTCCAGACCTGCGGGTTCAAGATCAAAGCAGAGACCAATTCGATGGAGCCGCGCTTCAGACTGCCGATCATTAAAAAAGACCGTCTGCTGCCAAGCATGGGCAAGACCTCGTTTTTGAACGCCAACCCGGAGAACATTGAAAACGGCGGCAAACGCAAGGTCGCGATCTTTATCGGCTGTCTTGCCAACTACAACTACACCGAGATCGGTAAAGGGCTGCTGGACATTCTCGAAGCCCTTGAGATCGATGCCTTTATTCCGAAAAAACAGCTCTGCTGCGGGGCGCCTGCCTACTTTACGGGGGATTTCGCGACGGTCGATAACAATGCAAAAAAGAACATCGAGTACTTTGAGACCTTTATCGATGATGTCGAAGCGATCATCATTCCCGAAGCGACCTGTTCGGCAATGATCAAGATCGATTACGAGCACTTCTTCCATGACCAGCCTGAGTGGCTGGAGCGTGCGAAAAAGCTTAAAGGCAAGATCTTTATGGCAACAGAATGGTTGGAACACCACACCCACCTTGAGCATCTCTTGTCCTCAAAAGGCAAAAGCGATCTTGTGGTCACCTACCATGACCCGTGCCACGCCAGAAAGATGCAGGGCGTTCATAACGAACCGCGTACGCTGATCAAGCAGAACTATGTCCTGACCGAGATGAGCGACCCGAACGTCTGTTGCGGTTTCGGCGGGGTGACGATGCAGACCGAGAAGTATCACTTTGCCAAAGCGGCCGGTGTACCGAAAGCGGCAATGATCAAGCAAACAGGGGCGGAAGTGGTCTCGGCCGAGTGTTCGGCCTGCCGTATGCAGATCAACAACTCGCTCTATCAGGCAGAGGTCGAAACGATCTTTAAAAACCCGATTGAGCTCATTGCTGAAGCACTCAAAAAATAATGCAAAAACTGCTCATTGTCTGGTCCACCGAAGAGATCGAAGTCGCCAAAAAGATGGTGCTGCTCTACGGCAGTGTCATCTTGGAGCGCGGGTACTGGGATGCGGCACATCTCATGGTCTGGGGACCGTCCGCAAGAGCTTTGGCTCAGAACAGCGAACTGCAGCAGATGCTGAAGACGGTGCAAGAGAGCGGGGTGGAGACCTCGGTCTGTGTCGTCTGCAGTGACGATTACGGGGTCAGTGAGACATTGGCAGCTTTAGGGGTTAAACCTATTCATACGGGAGAACTCTTGACAGAAGCGCTTCAAAATGACTGGAAAGTC
This sequence comes from Sulfurimonadaceae bacterium, assembly GCA_041553195.1. GTDB lineage: Bacteria > Campylobacterota > Campylobacteria > Campylobacterales > Sulfurimonadaceae > Sulfonitrofixus. The sequence goes on along the minus strand of JBFEJN010000045.1, from coordinate 19,378 downwards.
ATCACTTTTTAAAGGCTGGAACGCACATCATGGAATACTGGAATAACATCTACGAGAACTTCGATCCGATCGCCTTTACACTCTTTTCATTTCCGGTGCACTGGTACGGTTTGATGTATGTCCTCGCACTGGTCAGTGCGCTCTATGTCGCAAAAAGTATTGTGACGAGGGATAAACTGCCACTAGAGCAGAAACAGCTCGATGACTACTTTATCTACATTGAAATCGGTATTATCCTGGGTGCACGTCTTGGGTATATTCTCTTTTATGACACCAATACGACCTACTATCTCATTCATCCATGGCAGATGTTCAACCCATTCGACGCCAACGGCGACTTTGTCGGTATTCGTGGTATGAGCTATCACGGTGCGGTCATTGGGTGGTTTTTAGGGTCTCTCTATTACCATAAACGTCATCCAGAGGTCTCTTTTGGTGTTATCATGGATGTGGTTGCCCTGGCTGTGCCGATCGGTTATATGTTCGGACGCATCGGGAACTTTCTCAATAAAGAGCTTATCGGCCGTGCGACCGATCTGCCGTGGGGTATCTACATCGATGGGGTAATGCGTCACCCTTCACAGCTGTACGAAGCGATTCTCGAAGGTTTTGTTGTCTTTCTGGTCATCTACTTATACCGACGCTATAAACGTTTCAACGGCGAGCTTATCTTGCTCTACGGATTTGTGTACGGGCTGATGCGGTTTGTGGCAGAGTTCTGGCGTCAACCTGACGTACAGCTCGGTTTTCTCTTTGGCGACTGGCTTACGATGGGACAGCTTCTGAGCGCAATGATGATGACCGTGGCGGTCATTCTCTGGTTATATTTTGACAGGAAGCTGGTTAAAAAAAGCTAGCCTTTCGCTCTTTCTTTTAGCAAGCAGGTATCGACGATAGAAGGTTGAAGAGGTTGAAGGATCCGCCTCCTATACGGCGATGATGTATCGTCTTCTTTCTCTCACCGTGAACTATTCAAACAAAAAAAATCTTTGTACAGTACTTGAACGAATCTGCCACTGACTCGCGGCATTGCAATGTTTTGCGTGTTCTACGCTTTTGTAATGATCTTCTGATGCTGTTCTATCAGTTTTAAGAGGGCCAAAAAGAAGGCGGTAATGGCTGGTCCGAGTATCATGCCCCAGAAACCGAAGGCCCCCAGTCCGGCAACGATGGCAAAAAAGATGAGGATCTCGTTTTTTTGCCCTTCAGCATTGACGATGCGGAAGTTGATCTCTTTGATGATGATGGGTTTGATGATGGTATCGGCTATGACAGAGATGACGATAATGGAGTAGAGGGCAATAAAGAGAGCACTGCCGGTATGGCCGATGGAGAGTTCATAGACCATGAAGGGCAGCCACATCAGTGCGCCGCCGACGACAGGCAGCAGTGAAGCAAAACCGTACAAAATACCAAAAAGCAGACCGTTGTAGCCCATGAAAGCGACGGCGATACCGAAGAGGGCCCCTTCGAAGAGCGCCGTGGTGAGGATGGAATAGAAGACGACACTCATCATCGAGGAGAGTTCGAAGCTCAAGAGGGTGGCATCTTGCTGCGGCAGTTGGACAACCCGCTTAATATAGTCAAAGATCGTCTTGCCGTAGTAAAGTGAAAAGAAATAGAAGATGTTGATGAGCAGCGCTGTCTTTAAAAAGTTCGCACTGTATTTCCCGATCTGCCCTGCTAATGTAAGGGTAAAGCCAGTCAGGTCTTTGACCTCGAGGTCTTTTAGGCTCTCTTCGGCGTAAGGCTGAAGAAAAGAGAGGTAGGCGGGCAGGTGCTGTACCCAGGCGTTGAGCTGGGTGTAGAGTTTCTCCAGACTGGCGATGTCAATGCTCGTCAGCTGGAGGGTAAAGGTGGTTAAAAAGTAGCTTAAGGGAGCAAAAAAGAGCAGGGCCAGCAGCAGTGTTGACAGTAACGAAGCGAGCAGCACTGAACCGCTCTTCTCTTCAAGACGGCGTTGGAAGCCCACGGTGGAGATGGCCAGCAGTGAGGCGATCATGATAGAAAGTAAAAACGGCTGGTACAGCAGGTACATCCAGTAAAGCGAAAATGCCAAAAGTGTGAGGATGATGTATTGCGGTTTGACCTGTGTCATGCTATGTCTCTAGTCATCAAAAAGGGTGTTTTTGTTATGCGGGGCTTTAAATTTGAGGATCTCATAACTTTTTTGTGTGGCAACACGTCCTCGTGCGGTACGTTCGAGGTAGCCATTGGCAAGGAGATAGGGCTCGAGAACGTCTTCGACGGTACCTTCGTCTTCGCTGAGAGCAGCGGCAATAGTGCTAAGCCCCATCGGCCGGCCTTTGGCTTGCATGAGGTACTCCAAAAGACGGATATCCATTTCGTCAAAACCGTGGTTGTTGATCCCCAGCTGCTCCAGCGCAAAACTTGTGCGTTCATGCAGGATGGTCGCTTCGTTGGCAACATCGGCAAAATCGCGGACACGGCGCAGCAGTCTAAGGGCGATCCTCGGCGTGCCGCGTGAACGTCTGGCGATCTCCAGTGCCGCTTCTTTCTTAATGGCTTTGTCGAGTTTGTCTGAGGCCTGTGCCACGATCTCTGCCAACTCTTCGGGTGAATAGAAGTTCATGCGAAAGCTCATGCCAAAACGGTCGCGCAGCGGGTTTGAGAGCATCCCGGCACGGGTGGTCGCACCGATGAGGGTAAAACGCGGCAGGTCGATCTTGACGGTCTGTGCGGCCGGACCGCTACCGATGATGATGTCGAGGCGAAAGTCTTCCATGGCCGAATAGAGGATCTCTTCGACGGCAGGGGAGAGGCGGTGGATCTCGTCGATGAAGAGGATGTCCCCTTCGTCAAGATTGGTCATGATGGCCGCAAGATCGCCGCTTTTCTCGATCATCGGTGCCGCAGTCACTTTGATGTTGGTGTTCATCTCATTGGCGATAATGAGTGCCAAAGTGGTCTTGCCCAACCCCGGAGGACCGTAAAAAAGAGTGTGGTCGAGGGCTTCGTCGCGCATCTTGCTGGCTTCGATGAAGACACCCAGGTTTTTTTTGATCTGCTCTTGTCCGATGTATTCGTTCCAGGCATCAGGACGAAGGGTGGTCTCACTGACCTCTTCGGCATCAAACTGCTCGATCTCGACTATGCGTTCCATTCAGGTATCTCTTTTTTAATAGGTGTGGATCTCGTCAGGAAAACTGCGAGCTTCGACTTCATTTTTATAGTTTTGTACGGCCTCTTTAACCAGTTCGGCACCATTCAGATACTTTTTGACAAATTTTGGCGTGAAGGCTTCGAAGAGTCCCAGCATGTCTGAAAAGACCAAGACCTGACCGTCAACACCGTTTCCGGCACCGATCCCGATAACAGGGACATCGACACTTTGCGCCACGAGTGTCGCAACGTCAGCTTTGACCCCTTCGATAACAATACAGAAGGCACCGGCTTTTTCAATGGCTTTGGCATCCGCAACAAGCTGTGTCGCCTCGCTGTCGTTTTTGCCCTTGACCTTGTAGCCGCCTTCGCCCCGGACGGACTGTGGCAGAAGACCGATGTGCCCGCAAACAGCGATGCCGTTGTCGACGAGGTATTTGACAGTCGCTGCTCTCTCTTCGCCGCCTTCGATCTTGACCGCATCGGCAGGCGACTCCTGAAAGACCCTGGTAGCATTGTCAAGCGCCTTTTCAGCGCTGCTGTAGGTTCCAAAAGGCATGTCCGCGATGACAAACGAGTTCTGCGCACCGTTACAGACCGCCTGTGTATGGTAGATCATCTGCTCCAGCGTTGCACTGAGGGTGTCTTTTTTACCGCCAAAACTCATGTTGAGGCTGTCCCCGACAAGAATGATGTCTGCAATAGGGTCAAACAGTTTCGCAAACAGAGCATCATAAGCGGTGATCATGGTCAAAGGACGTTCCCCTTTGCTTTTTTGTATCTTTGTTATGGAGAGTTTTGTGTTCATATTTTTCTCAATTTTGATATAGCGTTACTGTACGCGTTGCTCAGCATAGCCGTATTTGAAATGCCCAAAGCTGCCCTTAAATTCGGTGAACTTAAGGCAAACATGCAGGGAACCTTAATTACCGTGATTTTATCCAAAAGTGGTACAATTCCGATTAAATATTGCACTTATCTAATTTATACCTTATTTGGAGACAGTTTGAAACATCTTGTAGCATACATCACAACAGGCTTTCCTGAAAAATCTTTTACGGTTGATCTTGCCTTGGCTTTAGGCGAAAGCGGAGTTGACTCGCTGGAGCTTGGCGTCCCTTTTTCAGACCCTGTTGCTGATGGTCCGGTCATTGAAAAAGCAAACTTTCTGGCACTTGAAAAGGGTTTGCGTTTCCATGATGTTCTTGAACTTTCAGCGCAGATCGCACCCAAAGTCGATACATTGTGGATGGGATATTTTAATCCGTTTTATCAATACGGCATGGATGCACTCCTAAAAAAAGCCCATGAAATCGGTGTGAGCGGAATGATCATTCCGGACCTGCCGCATGAGGAGGCGTTAGCGTATAAGGGTGTGTTTGACAACAATAACGTCAGCAACATCAGTTTTGTCGCCCCTACGGACACAAATGCCCGTATAGAAGAGATCGTACGTGATGCAAAAAAATTCATCTATCTTGTTGCTTATGCGGGTATTACAGGCAGCGGTCAGAGCGAAGACCTACAGCCTATTATCACGTCGATCAAGTCACACACTAAAACCCCGGTCTATGTCGGTTTCGGTGTAAACGAAAAAACAGCCAAAGAAAAGGTCATCGGTGCAGACGGCGTTATTGTCGGTTCGGCCTTTGTCAATATTCTGTTGCAAAATGATCTTACCTATGCTCAGATGATCGACAGATGTTGTTCGATCGCACAAGAGATCAAACAAAAGATCAACGAGTAATCTTTTCATATGCGTTTGTGGGCAGTGCTTTTTTTAACCCCTCTCACGCTTCTCGCGATGCCCAATATCGTTTTATATAAGACATTAAAAACACATGCACAGGTTCCATATTCGTTTACGATACCGCCGTCCTACGATGAGACAATAGAGGTTCTTGATGTGCCTTTGGCACAGGACCTTCAATCATACCACATGCAGGCGCTTATGCAAGAGCAGTTTGTGGCATTCAATTCTGGTCTCGACAAGGATTATGTGGCAGACCATATCAATGTTAACGAGCAGATGTCTGCAGAATACAGGCTGTTGGTGGAAGATACGGCATACACGCAAGTCGCCCTTATAGCCGGTGTCGGTGTGTTAGTCCTCCTGCCTGAGAGTATTTCAAAATGGGACCTGGAAGAGCTGCAAAAAAAGTCCTTAAGCGAACGCTGGAAGGAGCATGTGACGACCAAACCGGTCTGGGATCAAGATGATTTTGCGATCAACTACATCGGACATCCGGTCTCGGGGGCAGTTTACTATGCTATGGCCCGTAATGACGGCCTCTCTATTTTTGAATCGGCTGCTTTTTCAACTGTCATGTCGACATTTTTTTGGGAATACGGGTATGAAGCCTTTGCCGAGATCCCTTCGATCCAGGATCTTATCTTCACCCCATTAATCGGTTCTTTTCTGGGTGAAGGGATGCATATTCTTGAAAAAAATCTCGATAAGAACGAAGGCGTGATCTGGGGTTCAAAAGGACTGGGTAGTTTTAGTTATTTCTGGCTGGACCCGATGGGTAACATGGCAGAAGGGTTGGGCGATTTTTTTGATATTTCCGTAACGATGGAGTTTACCAACTTTCCCCATCAGAACGACCCCTCACAGTTTCGATTTACGAATCAAGGTTCTGACCCCGTGCGTTTTCAGGACAGGGATTACGGCTTTATTATTACACTGCAATAAGGGCATGCATTATTAATAAATCGTTTGCCTAAACCCGCTATAATTCCATTATGTAATTTGTACCAACTGGGGACGACTTGGCTTCGACAGGAGTAGTTCGGGATCTGGTTGCATGCCGGGCTGAGCATTCCCGTTACGCGGCTCAACTTGCTTAAATGCAAACAACACAAATTACCGCCCAGCTTTAGCAGTAGCTTAAGTTTTAACCCCTCGAAAGAGGCGGGCTGCTTCACTCTTCAGTTCTATCCGAGAAGAGATCTTGAAGTATAACCCTCACGATAGATATACTCTGCGTCTGTCTCAGCGCAGAACGAACTTTTGAGGCTCGTTCGGTCTAGTCTTGCACATTGTATGAAGCCGAATTAAACCAAACAATGTCTCTAAGCATGTAGACGCCATTTTCTAGCTATTTTTGGACTCGGGTTCGATCCCCGACGTCTCCACCAATCAAACTTCTAAACTACAATCCAAATAACACCTTTTTATCTATTTTCAACGCCACTGTAATTCAAAAGCCATCTTTACGTCAATACCTGTCTGCAGGTAAATACCGACACGACTTTTGTGTTAGAATGGTTTTATGGACCTTACTAAAAAGGTAACAGAAATTTTTGTGTACCGGAGAATAGCTATGAAAACAATGATGATAGCAGGTACGTTGCTATTGGGGTTCTCTGCACTTGTTGCAGGGGACGTGGTAAAGATAGAACGTATGAGCCTTGAACTGGCAACCGAAGTGGCCAAGCGTTCTGTTGAAGCGTGCCGGGCACAAGGTTACCAGGTGAGTGCAGTGGTCGTTGACCGCAGTGCCAATGTTCAGGTGGTCATGCGCGACACTTATGCCTCCCGGTTTACCATGCAGATAGCCCAGCAGAAAGCCAATGCAGTCATCATGTCGGGGACCGACTCTTCGACATTTGTCAAGAACCGTGCCGATATTCGAAATGAACTCAACAACATCGACGGTCTCATTATGATGAGCGGTGCTTTGGCAGTCAAGTCGGGCGATGTCATGCTTGGGGCAGTCGGTGTCAGCGGCGCGCCTGGCGGCGACCTGGATGCTGCCTGTGCCGCTAAGGCGCTAAAGTCGCTCGAAGAGCGTCTGGCCTTCAGTATGATGGAAGAGGAAGAGTAATCCTGACGTAAGCTAGCGCTGCGTTAACAGCTGCTTCGCCTTCTCTGCAATTTCATGCACGTCGATGGTCTGAATGGAAAAGTCATTTTTGTCGATCTTGTTGATGTCGACGATGGAGTCGGATTCACAGGCAAGGTTGATCGGTGTCTCGTAGATCATGCGGGTGTTGGTCGGGCCGAAGAGGGTAATGGAAGGGCGGTTCATGGCCCAGGCCAGATGGGTCGGACCGGTGTCGTTGCCGATGGTCAGATCGCAGTGCTCAATGGTCGCTCTCAGTTCAGCCAGCGAGAGCTTTGGGGCTACGGATGCGTTGGACGCGTGTTCGGCAATAAAATCGGCATACTCTTTCTCGCGTGGACTGCCCCAGATCAAAATACAGTGAGATGTTTCGAGTGCTAAACAGAGTTCGGAAAATTTCTCTTTGGGATACTCTTTCGAAAGCCATGAAGCACCGATGACCATCGCGATATTTTTTGAAGCCGAAGGTAAAAATGCGGGTCTCTCCTGAGATGCAAAACAGGGGCTTTTTGCCAGTATCTCCTCGTCGGTGACATTGAAGCTCAAGGCGTCGGCAACGACATCGATATTGCGCTTGATGACATTGTTTTCGTAGGGGATAGCGGAGGTGGTTTTATAGAACCATGAGGCAAGCGATTCCCGGGCCGAAGCACTGTCAAAACCGTGAATGTTCGGACCGATAAGACGGGCGACGACGGCAGATTTTAGAAGTCCCTGCATATCGATGATCGTGTCAAAGGGTCCGGATGTTTTGAGCGCTTTGATCGTTGCCCGTAACAGGGCAAAGTCTCTCTCTTTTTTAATGCGTTTGATCGGGACACGATGCACTTTGAGGAGGTCGGGATGGCCATCAAGAATGGGGGCAAAGGCCTCTTCGCAAAACCACTCTATCTGTGCATTGCTATAGTGCTTTTTGATAAGCTGCAAGACAACGGTTCCGTTGATGATGTCGCCAAGAGCTGTGAGTCTGACAAGTGCGATGCGTTGGGGTTTTTGATTCATAATGACACTATATCAAAAGCATTATTAGAGGTGACTATTGGCCCTGAATCGTCCTGTGTTTAATGACAAAAAAAATTAGAAATCGACTCCTTGTAGGCAGTGAAATCAAGACGCAAAAGCCATAAGCAAACGGGCCATTAATGAACACTTGGCTATAATCGCGTACTTTTTAGTACCAACATAGGGTATTATAGTTTCAAAGGAACGGCAATGTTAACACGTGATATTCAGCACTATGCCGAGAGTCGTACTCAGGCCCGTGCTTATTTTTGTTACCTATTTTCTAAAAACCTGCCGAACAATCTACCTTCGATCTCTGAAAAATCAGTCATGGATCGTTTGCGCAAGATCATGGGTGATCTGCAAGATTGTGAAGGCGTTTATCTCTTAAATGAAAAAGGCGACCAGGTCACACCGACCTATCTGCCGGATGGAACTAAAACGGACACCTGTATTAATCAGTCACGTGCCAACCGTGCCTACTACTACCGTGCGATGAAAGAGAAGCGTTGTACCATCACGGACCCGTATCCTTCGTTGATCACACAGGACCTTACCATTACAGCTTCCAAACCTATTTTTAATGACAAAGGTGAGATCAAATACGTCGCCTGTCTTGACATGCCGCTGAATGCCGTGTTGAAAATAGCTCACCCGATGCCGATGAAATCGTTTGCAGGAAGGTTCTTCCGTGTCGGGTATGCGCTGTTTACCCTGGTCCTGGCAATGGTCGCACTACTGCTTTTTTTAAAAGGGGTAGGATACTTTTTTACCCAGGGAGTCAACTTCCATACCGTTGATGTAAAAGATGTCTTTAATGCGACAATTCTTCTGACGCTCGCCTTGGCGATGTTCGATCTGGTCAAGACGCTTTTCGAAGAGGAAGTACTGGGCCGTCACAGTGAAAACCATAGCAATGCTGACCCGCACAAGACGATGGTGCGCTTTCTGGGTTCGATAATTATTGCGCTCTCTATTGAAGCTTTGATGCTGGTCTTTAAGTTCGCGATGACAGAACCTGACAAACTGATCACCGCGATGTATCTCATCGGGGGTGTTGCCCTGTTGCTGGTGTCTTTGGCAGTGTATATAAAATTCACGGTAAAGAGAGTGGAAGAATGATAGGGATCGTCGATTACAACATGGGGAATCTGGCTTCGGTTAAAAATGCATTTAAGGTTTTGGGTATTGATGCCGTTGTAGAGTCCGACCCGGACAAGTTCCATACCTACGACAAGTTGATTCTGCCTGGCGTCGGCGCATTCGGTGATGCAATAGAACATTTAAAAGAGCGGAACATGGATGAGGCGATTAAAGCCTATGCCAAAGCCGGTGACCCGATACTCGGGATCTGTCTCGGTATGCAGCTGCTGTTCGAGTCGAGTCAGGAATTTGGACATAATGAAGGGCTAGGTCTTATTAAAGGGCATGTTCAGGCCTTTGATACGGCGCGTTTTTCACATCCATTGAAGGTGCCGCATATGGGTTGGAACCGGATGTTTACGAAAGATCACCCGCTGTTTGAAAAACTTGATGATGAACACTACCTCTATTTTGTACACTCGTACCATGTGGTGTGCGAGGACCCGAAAAATACGATTGGCCGTACAGAATACGGCTACAGCTTTACCAGTGCGGTCGCCAATGACAATGTGATGGGCATTCAGCCTCACCCTGAAAAAAGCCATAAAAACGGCCTTCAGATCTTAGAAAATTTTATTACTTTATAAGGACAGCAAATGACACTATTTCCAGCGATCGATCTTAAAGACGGTAAGGCGGTACGCCTTTCAAAAGGGTTGATGGAGAGTGCAAAGATATACAACGAAAGCCCCGTAGCACAGGTTAAGATCTTTGAAGAGATGGGTGCAGAGTGGGTTCACCTTGTGGACCTTAACGGTGCCTTTGCCGGCGAACCGGTCAACCATGAAGAGATCAAAAAGATCCGTGCCAACTGCAAGGTCAAGCTCGAACTTGGCGGCGGGATCCGTGACGAAGAGACGATTAAACGCTATCTTGACCTCGGTATTGACCGTGTAATACTCGGTTCTATCGCGGTAAAAGACCCTCAGTTTGTCAAAGAAATGGCGGCTAAATACCCTGTGGTAGTCGGTATTGACGCCATCGACGGCTATGTGGCGGTTGAGGGCTGGGGAGAAGTGAGCAAGATGAAAGCAACAGACCTGGCTAAAGCTTTTGCAGAAGCTGGGGTAGAAGCGATTATCTGTACGGATGTCGGTCGTGACGGTATGTTGAGCGGTATCAATGTCGACTTTACACTCGAGATCGCACGTGCTTCTGGCGTCCCTACCATCGCAAGCGGTGGTCTAAAAGACAGAAGCGATATCGACGCATTGCAGGCAACTGGTGAGATCGAAGGCGTTATTGTTGGAAAAGCCTATTATGAGGGAACGCTTGACCTCGAAAAAGCACTGAAGGAAGTACAGTAGATGCAAGAATATTATTACGAATTGAAAATTACACCTTCGGCCTATTTTGAACTGTATGCTGATTTTTTAGCAGACACATTGCCTGTTGGCTTCGAGGAACGTGATGGTAGTTTTATTATTCGCAGTGAAGATGAACTTGAGACTATCTCATGGGGAGTAGAACAGTTCACGGAAGCACTCGAACAAGCACTTAAAGAACCTGTTGACGTCGAGATGGAACTGACAAAAGAGAAAAACAGTGACTGGGTGAAAAGCTACCAGGAGAGCATTACCCCGATAGAGATCGGACCATTTTACATCCATCCGACCTGGGATGAACCGAAAGAGGGGAAGCTCAATATTGAACTTGACCCGGCGTTAGCCTTCGGAACAGGCCATCATCCGACAACGGCAGCCTGTCTGGAAGCGATCGCTTCAGAGGTGAAAGCCGGTATGGAAGTGGCTGATATCGGCTGCGGCAGCGGTATTCTTGGAATCGCAGCGGCAAAGATGGGCGCTGTTGTCGATGCCTGCGACACGGACCCGGTATCTGTCGGTAACAGTCTGGAAAATGCCGATGTCAACGGTGTTGTTTTTAGAGAGATCTGGGAAGGGTCGGCGCCGGGCACGCAGAACAAATATGATGTTGTCATCGCCAACATCGTTGCTGATGTTCTTGTCTTCATCGCATCGGACCTGAAACGTCTGCTTAAAGATGAAGGTACACTGGTACTTTCAGGGATCTTAGACAAATATGAAGATAAAGTATTAAAAGCGTATGCGGATTGCAGCTTAGTTAAACGTATTCAGCGTGACGAGTGGGTGACACTTGTTGTATCAAAAAAAGGAAACTAAAAAATATGAGTCAAAACAGTAACAAAGAGCCGAAAAACGATAATTTTTTTAACAAAAACCCCCTGATCACCTTTGCTATCTTTTCGATAGTGGTCATCCTGATCTTTAAGTCACTGATCGGTGAAAACGGCGGCAGCATAGGCCAGCAGTTCGGGGGTCAAGGTTCTGTTCAACACAAAGAGGTCAGTTACTCGGAACTGAAAGAACTGATTAAAAACAAATCGGTCAGCAAAGTGGATATCGGTCAAAGTTATATCCGCGCCAAAGGCGAGGGGACTGTCTATACCACCCGTTTAGTCGAAAACGACACGACCCTTGTCCCTTTACTTGACCAGGAGGGCATTGATTACAGCGGTTTTTCTGAGAGCAACTGGTTTACAGAGATGTTCGGCTGGCTGTTCCCTTTCCTGATCATCATCGCTATCTGGATGTTCTTTGCAGGCCGTATGCAAAAGGGAATGGGCGGTGGTGTTCTGGGTATGGGCAGCTCCAAAAAACTGGTCAACTCTGAGAAGCCGACCACAAAGTTTGACGATGTCGCCGGTGCCGAAGAGGCGAAAGAAGAGGTCCAGGAGATCGTCGACTTTCTGAAATACCCGGGCCGTTATGTCGAACTAGGTGCCAAGATCCCAAAAGGTGTCTTGCTTGTCGGTAGTCCGGGTACGGGTAAAACACTGCTGGCAAAAGCGGTAGCAGGGGAGGCAAGTGTTCCTTTCTTCTCAGTCTCCGGTTCAAGCTTTATCGAGATGTTCGTCGGTGTGGGTGCGGCACGTGTCCGTGACCTTTTTGAACAGGCGAAAAAAGATGCCCCTTCGATTATCTTTATCGATGAGATCGATGCGATCGGTAAGAGCCGTGCAGCCGGCGGTATGATGGGCGGTAATGACGAACGTGAGCAGACGCTTAACCAGCTGCTTGCCGAGATGGATGGTTTCGGCACCGATACGCCGATCATTATTTTGGCCGCGACCAACCGTCCCGAAGTCCTCGACCCGGCACTGTTGCGTCCGGGACGTTTTGACCGACAGGTCCTTGTTGACAAGCCGGACTATGAAGGGCGTATTGCGATTTTAAAAGTGCATGTCAGAGGCGTCAAGATGGACCCTGATGTTCAGATCGAGGAACTCGCTCGCTTGACAGCAGGTCTGGCGGGCGCCGACCTGGCCAACATTATCAATGAAGCGGCACTGCTTGCCGGACGTAAAAGCCAAAAGACAGTGCGTCAGACGGACCTTCTGGAGGCTGTTGAACGTGCGATTGCCGGTCTGAGCAAGAAAAACCGTCGTATTAACAAAAAAGAGCAGCGTATTGTTGCCTATCACGAATGTGGACATGCGCTTCTTGCCGAGACGACGAAGGGTGCGAAGAAGGTCTCTAAAGTCTCCATTGTCCCTCGCGGTCTTGCGGCACTTGGATACACGCTTAATACGCCTGAAGAGAACAAATACCTGGCGCAGAAGCATGAACTGCTTGCGGAAGTAGACGTATTGCTGGGCGGTCGAGCGGCCGAGCAGGTCTTCATCGGTGAGATCTCTACCGGAGCGAGCAATGATCTTGAACGCGCGACCGATATTATCAAATCGATGGTGCAGGTCTATGGTATGAGTGACATCGCAGGATTGATGGTACTCGAAAAACAGCGTCAATCTTTCCTTGGCGGCGGTATGGGACAAGCGCGCGAATACTCTGAAAAGATGGCAGAAGATATGGACCAACATATCAAAGAGACGTTGAATGAACGTTACGATGCCGTCGTCGCTCGCCTCGAAGAGTACCGCGGTGCCATTGAAAAGATGGTAGAAGAGTTGTATAAAACGGAGAACATCACCGGCGATGTTGTACGTGAAGTGATTACGACGTTTGAAAAAGAGAACGGGATGGAGAGCAAGGTCGAGCAACCTGACTCACCGGAAGAAGAACGTGAGATCGCAGAAGATATGTCGCAAGACACGAAATACATTGATGAAAGTGACGAGAAAGAGTCATGATGATCAACGATACGTTTATAATTGCAAAAGACGGGTTTAAATGTATCGCAGCAACAGTCGCAGTGATGTTCGTTTTAATGTTGATTGATGCCGATTTCTTGACATTTTTAAGTTTCTTGTTGGTGCTGGTCACCATCTGGATCTACCGCAATCCTGAACGCACTATTCCTTATCTTGAACAAAACAGTATTGTCAGTGTCGCGGATGGGATGATTAAGAGCATTGAGACCGAAGAGGTAGAGAATGGTGTTGACCGCTACAAGATCGTGATCAAGAGCAGTTTTCTCGACACCTCAATTTTACGTGTCCCTTTCGCTTGCGATGTCCAAAAGACTGAAACCGTACATGGCGCCCGTCTTGCAAGTACTAATCCATTGGCAGGCAAACTGAATGAACAGAGTCACATTGTCTTTGGTAAAGAGGACAAAGAGGTGAGTGTGATGCACACTGAGTATTTGGCCTCCGTCGGTATTAAAAACCGTTTAAAGCCCAATAGCCATGTCATACAGGGAATGCGTTATGGTTTGATGGTCAACGGCGAAAGCACCGTGTCACTGCCGGCCAATTGCCGTATCGCTGTCAAAGTAGGTGAACACGTCCGTGCAGGCGAGACGTTACTTGGTTTCTTCTCAAAATGATGAAAAAACAACCCACACAACTTGCTTACCTTCTGCCCAATTTTTTTACGGCATCGAGTATCTTTGCGGGTATCTACAGCATTATTTCTGCCGTAGAAGGCCATTTTGTCTTAGCCGCATGGATGGTACTTTTATCACTCGTATTTGATGGCTTGGACGGACGTGTTGCCCGTATGACCAATACCTGTAGTCAGTTTGGTGTTGAATTTGACTCCCTGGCTGACATCGTCGCCTTCGGTGCTGCACCTGCAATGTTGATCTATCTATATGCCGGGTTGGATTTTGGACGTTTCGGCATTATGACAAGTGCGCTGTTTGTGATCTTCGGCGGTATTCGTCTTGCACGCTTTAATGTGATGACGGGTGAATCAGAACCCTCAGTCTTTATAGGTGTACCTATTCCGACGGCTGCGGTTTTTGTCTCGATTCTGGTTCTGTTGTTCGAGAAATATCACTTTTTAGCAGAGTATAAACTGGTCATCTTGATCAGTGCTTTGATCGTAGCTGTTTTGATGGTCAGCAATATCCGTTATCCGAGTTTTAAAAAAGTCGACATGGATAAAAAACATATGCGAAGAGCCTTTGTGGCGATCGTAGCGGTCGCGATGTTTATTTTTATCTACCCGACAGAGGGATTTGCGATCTTTTTTATACTGTATATTCTGTATGGTCCGATCTTATCTCTTATTCACCTCTATAAACGTTCGAAACTGTTGAAGTAACCTTTTATAAGGCTATCTTTTCCCGTCACTGTTTCTGATGAAAGGTGATGGTAAAACAGGCACCGTCTCCCTCATTGGCTACGGTTATCGTCCCGTTCATCTTTTCTACGATCTGTAGACTCATATAGAGACCGATTCCGGTCCCTTTTCCCGGCTCTTTGGTGGTGACATTCGCTTCGAAGATATGGTCGATGACATTCTCTGGAATGCCGCCGGCATTATCTTTTATCGTGAGCGTGGTTGTTCCGGCATCTTGTAATGCTCCGATATCGAGGTGGCGTTCTCTGAGCCCTTTTTCATTGAAGGCATCTTTGGCATTATTGATTATGTTCAAGATGAGATGTTTAAACTCATTTTTATTCCCTTCGATCAGGATGTTTCTGTCGATTTGGACCTCTACGGTAATATTGTTTTTCATAAATTCATCATTGACTAAAAACAGAACACTTTGGACAATTTCATTAAGGCTAAAAGAGGTGATCGCAGTATTGGGACGAAAAAAGTTTCTAAATTCACCCAGAGTCGTAGTCATATGGTCGATCTGCACCTGTACGCCCTCAAGCATCTCCTTGATATAGGCTTTGTCGACATTGCCCTCGTCAAAGTCACTGTGAAGCAGGTCGGCGTACATGGTCAGTGCGTTCAGCGGCTGTTTCCATTGGTGTGCCACGGCGTCCAGCATCTCACCCATGGCGGCCATCTTACTCTGCTGTTCAAGCATCTTTGCCTGTGCATCCAGCCGTGCCAGTGTTTCGAGTCTGACTTTGCGGTAGAAAAAAGCGCTGATCAGTGCGATCAGTGCAAAAACGCCCAG
Source organism: Sulfurimonadaceae bacterium (assembly GCA_041553195.1). Taxonomy (GTDB): domain Bacteria; phylum Campylobacterota; class Campylobacteria; order Campylobacterales; family Sulfurimonadaceae; genus Sulfonitrofixus. Next base: position 3,959 of record JBFEJN010000045.1, on the reverse strand, counting down.
GGCGATATAGAGGGCAGTATAGTCAGGCTTCTCAACATATTGCTGACGGGTCCATTTGGAAAGGGCTGACTGTATGTCAGACTCCGGTGTATCGGCGATCATTTTGTTCATAATCGAGACGAGCAGGGCGTATTGCGGATGGACACCGAAACCAAGTTCGTTATTGACATTCGTTTTACCGACGATGCGAAGGTTGGTCAGCTGCTTCATCGCGATCTCATAGCCTGCTCTCGGAAGCGAACATAAAAAAGCATCGATCTTGCCGGTAGCAACATCTTCAAGCCCTTTGTCGAGAGAGCTGTAGTCGGTGAATACTATTTTCGGATAGCGGCGCCGCAGCACCGGGCTAGTTGTCTGATTATCGACAAGTCCGATTTTTTTCTTGCTCAATTGGTGGAGGGAACTGACATACCTCTCCCCCTGCTGCATTACAATGACGACGGGCGTGCTTAAATAGACATCTGTGAAATTGAGGTCTGTGTTTTTGTTGGAATAGCTGCTTTGAGAGATCATCATGACCTCGCCGCTTGCCACTTTTTCAAGTGACTCGTCCCATGTTGCCGTGTCGATGTGTTTAAAGGTGATAAGGGTGTTGTTGGAATCCATGTTTAGCAGGTCAGGCACAATACCAATGTACTCTCCCTGCTTGTTGTACCCTTCATAAGGCAGCCATGACGGGTCGCCGACATAGGTTATGACAGGGTGCTCTCGCATCCACTGTTGTTCTTGGGCTGTAAAGAGGGTATCAACTGCATGTAATTGTAAAATAAGGAGGAATAAAAAATGGAGTATCCGCATCAATAGCCTTTCTTCGACTATTTTAGCGTATTTTGGGTCGTATTAAGAAGTGTTAATAAGAGGGGGTAGGCGGTGTTTGACCGCCTTTTGGTTTTTATGCCATGTTAGTCTTCGTCGGTCTCTTCGTCGATGATCTCTTCGTACAAATCTTCATCGAGCAGTTGCGGCTCATAGGTAATACCTTTGGATGCCAGCACGTCAACAAATCCCTGTAAATGCGATTTGGAACCTTCCATCAGGTTTTCATATACTGTTTTAATATCTCTGTTGTCTGTTCTCTCAATAGCATCAAGAATATCGATCATATCTTTCTCTTCGATCAGTGCACCGACATAGAGCGCATCGATCTCTGAGTTTTGCACTTCGGCGATAAGGTTATTATAGAGCTCTTGCAAGTCAGTATTTGTAAACTCACCTTCTACTTCCAAAGCCGGGTCTTCCAGATTGTATTTTTCTAATAAAGATAAAATCTTATCAGTATGCTCTTGTTCACTTTCAGCGATGTTACTAAAAACAATATCGCCCCACTGGCTGAACGCGAATAGATAGACATCTCTTGCCAGTTTTTCTTCTTCACGCATGAAAAGGAGGTCTTCCTGCTCTACTTCACTCAGACTTTTCGTTGTGCTGGTTGTTGTCGAAGTGGTAGTGTCACTCCATTTGCTCGCCATTGCGCTTGTTGTGATTAGAGACAATCCCAACAGTAAACTTGCTAATTTCGTATTTAAATCTTTCATGTTATTCCTTTTGTTTTCAAACTTTTATAACGAAGAAGTATGACATGAGAGTGTTAGCAGATCGTAAGTGGTCCTGGAGATTTGAGATCAGTGGCATTCAAATCCATAATCACTTTATGTAAGTTTTAATGCATGTTTTTTAATCAGTTTGAACAGATTTTTCTTGAGAGTTGATGTATGATAGCTTTACATACAAAAAAGGAGATTCTATGAAAACTCTAATGAAATATGTAAACATTGATAAAGAACTTCCCAACCTGATGCCTGTTTTGAAAGAGGCCTTACAGACGGATATGCTCTACATTAAAAAGGTCAATAAGGCGTGTGCAAAATATATCGAGGAGTGTCAGCAGGTAAGTGTCTTGACAGATACACACTACATTATCTATTCGCCATATGTTAAAGAGGCCGATCATGGGCGCGAACATTTTGTCTTTTTGGATGAAACGGGAAAGACGATCTGCCACATTGGCGGAAGTCATTTTGAAATTGGCGGACTTATCGAGCCCTGCAAGAATTTAAAGCTCAGTGATGACTACAAATACAGCGTAAGACACTCTTGATGTCCTGATAATTCATAGCAGGTTCAAAAAAGTCGCTTTATCTATTTCTACTTTTTGAAAGTACTCCATGAGCGCGACGATGGTACGGCTGAGAGCTAATGAGGAGCCCTTCAGCGTGTGGAGCCAGGTGTTTCAGACCAGCTTATTGACGTGTTACATTGACACTGCCGCTAAGCACTGTCACACGGCTATAGCCGTCTTCATAGATATTCTGCACTTCGATTCGTGTAGCTTCACTAAGCGGTGTCACCGTGTCGCCTGGATAGACCAGTATGGTTTGGCCTGCAGCTGTTGTGCCGTTTGTACTGGCGGTGCTGGCTTCGGTGCTGTCCGAACTACATCCGCTCATCGCCAGTATTGTTGCGGTTATTGCGATATATGTTAGATACTTTTTCATACCCTTCTCCTAAAATAGCAGTGGCGCGTTAAGCGGTGTCTGCACGATGAATTCATAAAAGCCGTCAAAGTCGTTGATGGTGACACTGTTGCCCGGCTCAAAGCGGTTGATGGCATTAAGCGTCGGTGTTGTTATGACGCTCAGGTCAGGTCTGGTGACTCTGAAGTAGGTGTAACTTTCACCTTGGGCATTGGTGGTGACAAGCGCTTCGACCATATTGCCATTGACATTGAGCGCAGGGGTGGCGAGGGTGATGTTGCCGTCGGCCCCCAGATAGGTTGATGCCCCCGGTACGCTTGCGTATACCGTCGTGTTAAAATCTCCGCCCTGTACACGGTAGCGGCTGCTGCCGTTTATCTCGGTATTGATAACATAGTTGATCAACGTACCGTTGACATCGGCAAGTGTTGCATTGGTCTCGATGGAACCATCCGCATCGACCAGTGTGGTGGCACCGCTGAAACCGACTGTTGCCTCTGTCGTGACAATGGTGCCGTTTATCTCTATACTAAGCTGATGGGTCGTGTTGCCGTCACTTGTCGCCTGGACATTGACATAGACGCCATTTACACGCACACTGCTGTTGACATCGCCGTTGTCACTGATGATAATATCTGCACCCGGCGCCATGAAGCGTGCCGATGTTACTGTTCCATCAGGCTGCGTCACAGCGTGTCCTGTCGTACCGTCAGAGGGATAGGTTATGGCTGCTGTAGCTGTTCCGTCAGGCTGTGTTGTGCCCACCTCGTTATTGCCATCGCCGTTAATAAATGTCGAAGCGCCCGCTGGGGCAGTGATGCTCGGCGTGGTGTTCAAATCATTGTTCACGAAGGCGTCACACACATCACCCATACCGTCACTGTCGGTGTCAAGCTGGTCAACGTTTGCATCTACAGGGCAGTTGTCGATATGATCGCTGATGGTATCGCCGTCGATATCGTTATCACTATCGAGCGGGAAGGCGTCACACGCATCTCCTATGCTGTCACCGTCGCTGTCAAGCTGGTCGGTATTGGCGGTATTGACACAGTTGTCGGCATTGTCATAGATGGTGTCCGAATCGCTGTCGGTGTCGTAGACATCCGTTACGCTTACGGTGATAGCCTGAACAACGCTCTTCACCGTATCGCTTGCAGTAACGTCAAGACTGTAGCTGTTGCTCGACGCCGCACTGCCCGGTGTTTCGAAGTTTGGTGCCGTGTTAAAGCTCAGGGTACCATTTGCACTGTCGAGTGTAAAGAGTGCCGCATCGGTGCCGCCCAGGCTGTAGGTGATAGCCAGACCCTCGGGATCGGTTGCCGCTACGACTGTTCCGACGGAGGTTGTATTCTCCGCAATGGAGAAGCTTGTCCCTGTCGTGATGAGCGGAACTTCATTAACATCGGTCACGCTGACCGCGATATCCTGCAGATCTGTGAGTGCGCCGTCGCTGACAGTGACCTGTACCTCATAGATGTTATTTGC
>JBFEJN010000044.1:0-21497 GCA_041553195.1 Sulfurimonadaceae bacterium | reverse complement strand
TAAGTCATTCGGTCCACTGGATGCATCACTTCTTTTCATTATGACAGATGCTGAAGATCAAAATATTGATCTTACTGCTCCTGCCGGTACAGCTGGTGATGCTTACAACACTGTTCAAGCTTACCTTACTTACAACTTCTAATTATCATAGAAGTCAAACTATTCCGCCTTCGGGCGGAATCCCTCCTGCAGGTCTCTAGCAACTGTTTCTTCTTTTAAATCAGCTTCATCCAAACCCCAAATTGATCTTCTCTAATTGTACTTGTTTATCTATCTCAATTGCAGCTTAAAATACTTGTAATATATGGTGATTAAAATATAATCATTAAGCTGTATTATAAAAATTATGCGTGTACTATACTTCTAGTCAACCAATTATTCAAGGAGAGTTATATGAAATTAGTAAAGATGAGTTTATTGGCGGCAACGCTAATCACAGCGAGCGCATTCGCAATCGATAATGTAAAAGTGTCTGGTGACGCAAAGTTGTTCTATGGTACAAATGATACTTATGATGCAGCAACATTTGGTGTTGACCCGGACGCTTCACTTTTCAGAAAAGAAAACTCTTGGGGACAGACATCTCTAGGTCTTGGCGTAACAGCTGACCTTACAGAGGGAATCTCTTCAGGTGTACACCTTACCGCAATCTCAGCAATGGGTCTTACAAATATTGTAAGCGGTGTTTTTGAGGGTGGTCTTAATGATGAGTTCTGGTTCGATGAAGCATGGCTAGCAGGCACATACGGCAAGACGACAGCAAAGATCGGTCGTATGACACTTGACACGCCACTTGCGTTTACTGAAACTTGGTCAGTCGCTTACAACACGTTTGAAGCTGGTGTTCTTATTAACGAAGATATTCCGGATACAACTTTGGTTGGTGCATATATAGGTGCAAGCAACAATGGTAATGCTGGTGGTACGTGGGGTACTGGTAATTATGCCGGTATTACTGCTGATTGGGATGGAAATCAAAACTCAAACTTCGGTCTTGTAAATGGCGGAAAAGGTGCGTACACTGTCGGTGCGGTGAACAACTCTTGGTCTCCTTTGACGGTACAAGGTTGGTTCTACAACTTGCCATCTACAGCAAACGCATACTGGGTACAAGGAGACTTGGCACTAGATATGGGTCTGACAGCTGGTTTGTTAGTGACAGGAATCGATGCTAAGCAAGCTACGACAGGTGACTCTTCAAATATGGCATTTGCCGGAAAAGTAGCTTACGAGATGAAAGACACGTTCGCTGTATCGGTCGCAGGTTCTATGATCGGTGAAAATGACAATGGTATTGGTGCTGGTGCCAACGTCTTTGGTGCACAAACGAAACTCTATACAGAAGCATGGTGGAACTTTACGTATGTTACTCGTCCGGATACAACGACTATTAATGCTGTTGTTACGACTCCAGAAGAGTTGACGTATGTTGCGTTGGGTGCTTATGTTACACAGGCGACTGTCGGTGAAAACGGAACAGGCGTTGACCAGTTGCAAGATATGAGTGAGGTTACACTCGAAGTCGCAAAATCGTTTGGACCACTTGATGCAGGTCTTTACTACATCTTTACAGATGCAGAAGATCAAAATAACGGTGATTCATACGGCTCATTTCAAGCTTACTTTACTTACAACTTCTAATATATAGATGTTTTCTTTCCGCCTTCGGGCGGGATCCTTCTTGTTTTTACCTCCCCCCTCCAACTTACGACTTTAATACTGCCAATAATATGCTTATCGTTCATGTTAGAGATTAACTGCATTTATATATCGCAACACATACGAAATGATGGACACTATTGAAGAATCTATTTTCGTTTTAACATTTAAAACATGGAAATTTAGACAGGTTTAAAGAAATTGTGATCGGTCTCTCTATGCATTTTATTGTTTAGATAAATATAACAGCGCTGCCAGTGATTCCGTTATAGTTACGTGTTTCGAGCTAAAAAGTGGCTATTGCATCTCTTCAAATTCATAATCATCTTCAGACGTATCATCTTCGCCTTCCGTTAAGGCCCAGACACTAAAGGGAATCATTTCAATAGGTACAAAAGGGTGCTGCAAACTGGACTCATTGGTCATGGTGACGACTTCGACTTTTTGAATACCATGGGTAATGATAAACCCTTCGATCTTCTCTATTTTTTTAAAGAGGGCTTCCTGGTTACTGAACGGCATACAGAGAACGATGCGGTTCTGGTCGGGAATGTAGAACTCGATTTCATCGTCATAGTAAAGTGTGAATTCTTTTTTGATCATCTCCAGATAGACCATGTTCTCAAAGAGACGGCTAAAATGTTTTTGGGTAGAGAGGGCATTTTTGACGGAGGTATCGCAGAGATAGAGCTTTTTGGCGGCACGCGGATGGTTATACTTTTCAAGCTGATGCAGATAGCCTTGTCTGACCAGGGTCTCAAAGTGTTTATAGAGCATGTCTTTGGATATCTTGCGTGATGTCTTGAGCCGTTCATACAACATAAAAGCCGAGACTTTTTGCGTAATGAGATTCGTGGCAAGCAGCAGAATGTCAAAGGCGATCTCGGAGAGTGCATATTGGAGACTGCGCTGAATGTGTCGTATACGATCTTCCGTGGGTACACGGTGCATGGCCGGAAAACCGCCGAGCTGGAAAAAATGGTTGAGTGCGGTTTCGTCATAACGCGGTTCAAAGGCGAGAAAGCCTTCGAAGTCCAGCGGATAGAGTGTTATGGTCTTGAGTCCGCTGTAGTCGTAATGGTCGACACAAGTAATAATAAGCTGCTTGACTTTCGGCATGGCGATCTCTTCGCGGTAGTTGTCAAGTGCGACAGTCGTAATGTCGTTTTGGTTGCAAAAACGGGTCAGTGTCTCATTCAAAGCGGCAACGTCAATCCTGAGGTCATTACAGTCTATATAGAGATAGCTGCTTTTCTTGTAGCCCAGAAGGGTGTGTTTGACAAGGGCCGTCTTTCCGGACTGACAAATGCCGTTGATCTGGTAAGACCTCTCTTTTAGAAAATATCGCCGTTCGATATACTGAGGAGCGTGCAGGTCCTGCCTGTAAAACTCTTCTAACAGTATTTCCATGGTAACTCCTTTACAAGTTTTTTAGTCTCTGCCGCATTGATCTGATTATAAAAGCTACCGCTTTTGACTCAGTTGGATTGTTGTTGACATAGAACTGCGTACTGGTACAGCCAGAACCTAGGGAGGGAGTTCGTAACTCCGAGTATATATAGTTTAAGCTGTAACTGTGACGGCCCTCGCTCTTCTTTCTTTTCGTTAGTTTTCTTTCTTGAGCGAGCAAGAAAGAAAAGTGACATACTAGTGCTATAAAGTAATTAAAGAAATCCAAATGCCGTGAATGTTAAATAATAAAGATCTAATATGAAAGTCATATTTTTTTACTTCGTTCGACTTTATCGCTAGATTGAATATCCTTGAGTACACTCATACTTTATTACGCCGCAAAAAAGTAAGCAAAAAAGCTCTCGAAACGGCTGCGAGGTCGGCAAGCTGCCGACTACTTTCGCTACAGTCTTTCTATCGTTAAAAATCCCTAACTCGCTACGCTCAAACAAAGTGATTTTCTTAACACTCTTTCTCTCCTTACGCTCAACTCTGTAGATGTTTCGAAAAGAGCTAAGCGGTAACGCATTGATTTGAATGTAAAAGCTGACGCTTTTGGCTTCGTTGAATATTCTCGACATACTATTACTATGAAGTAATTAAAAAATAACAGCAACGTCAACAACAATTTAAAAGTAACCAAGACAAAATATAAACGGATGAGACAAAGAACATAAACTTAACAGATTAAACCGTAAAATCAATATAGCAAATTGTATCACTTCCTTTTTAAAAGGAAATAAAATCTGACAAATTCCTTAAAATACCCCATATATCCTTGAACTATTGACCTGATTTCGGTACAATCCCGCTCTCTACAAATAGTCAGGTTAGATCTGACGAGTTCTTTATGAGGAAAAAATATGGAAAAAATTCGTTTGAAACTAAGAGCTTACGATCATCGTGTACTCGATCGTTCAGTAAGTTCAATCGTTGAAGCGGTAAAGAGAACAGGTGCGGAAATCCGTGGTCCGATCCCTTTGCCAACTAAAGTACGTAAGTATACAGTTCTTAAATCTGTACACGTTAACAAAGATTCTCGTGAGCAATTTGAGATCCGTATGCACGCGCGTCTAATCGACATCGTTTCTGCTACGCCGGAAACTGTTGATTCATTGATGAAACTAGATCTTGCACCAGAAGTGGACGTTGAAGTTCGCTCTATGGACAAGTAAGGAGATAATGATGGAATATATTGTTGAAAAAATCGGTATGAGCCGTACAATTACTGTCCCTTCTACTCCGGTTACTCTTTTGAAACTAAAAGAAGTAAAAGTATGTGAAGTTAATGATGGCGTTGCGATCGTTTCTTATAACGATGGTAAGAACATGAACAAAGCGATCGAAGGTCAGCAAAAGAAATATGCACTTTCTGCTGAATTCAACCGTTTCGCAACAATGACTGTTGCCAACACTGAAGCTGGCGATCTTGACTTGGCACCACTTGCCGAAGCAAAGATCATCAAATCGTCTTTTAACACTAAAGGTCGTGGTTTCTCGGGTGTTGTTAAACGTTGGAACTTTGGTGGCGGACCAGGTTCACACGGTCACCGTTTCCACCGTACTGGTGGTTCTATCGGTAATGCTGAGTGGCCAGGTCGTGTTCAAAAAGGTCGTAAGATGTCAGGACAATACGGTAACACTATGAATACTGTAAAAAATGAGATCATTTCTTACGATGCTGAAAATGGTGTAATCGTTGTTAAAGGTGCTGTTTCAGGACCAAACGGTGCATTAGGTCGTATAAAGGTAGTTAAATAATGAGCGCAATTGTTCTTAATAATAAATTTGCAAAAGACTCTGAGCTAGCGCTTCCAGAGAGCTTTTCGGGTATCAACCCACACAACCTTTACCTGTACGTCAAGTCGTACCAAGCAGGCATCCGTGCTAACACTGCATCTACTAAGACTCGTTCTGAAGTAAGCGGTGGTGGTAAAAAACCATGGGCTCAAAAAGGCCGTGGTGGTGCTCGTGCCGGTTCAACTCGTTCTCCTGTATGGGTAGGCGGTGGTCAAGTTTTCGGTCCAAAAGCGAACCGTAACTATGATCTTAAAGTAAATAAAAAACAGAAACGTATTGCACTTGAGTTTGCTCTAAACGAACTTTCTGAAGCTGGTAAGCTTTTCATTGTTGATAGCATTGAAGTAGCCTCTGGTAAAACTAAAGATGCAAAAGCTATGTTTGATGCTCTTGGCGCACGTGACGCTCTTTTCGTAAAAGAGATCATTGACGAAAAGACATTCATGGCATTCCGCAATCTTCAAGCTTGTTACCTTGTAGAAGCTAACGAGTTAAACGCTTTCTTGGCAGCAACTTACCGTTCAGTAGTGATCGAAAAAGCTGTTTGGGAACAAATCGTAGAAGGGGCAAAATAATGGCAGATATTACAGATATCAAGTCAATCTTGTATACAGAGAAGACCCTTGGTCTACAGGAGTCAGGTGTTGTTGTAATCCAGACATCTCCTCGTGTAACAAAAACTGGTCTTAAAGAGATCTTCCGTGAGTACTTTGGTATCGTTCCAACACGTATCAACTCTCTTAACCAAGCGGGAAAAATTAAAAAATTTCGTGGTGTAACTGGTAAGCAAAACAACTTCAAGAAGTTCTATGTGACATTACCAGAAGGTGCACAGATCGAAAGTTTGGCGGTATAAGATGGCAATGAAATCATACAGACCGATTACACCAAGTCGTCGTTTCTATACAAACATCGACAGCAGTGATATTACGGCTAAACCAAGTGTTCGTTCATTGTTGGTAAAACTTCCTGCTTCTGCAGGTCGTAACAACAATGGCCGTATTACATCTCGTCACCGTCAAGCGGGTGCGAAAAAACTATACCGTATTATCGATTTCAAGCGTAACAAGTTTGACATCCCTGGTACAGTAGCGACAATCGAGTACGATCCGTACCGTAACTGTCGTATTGCACTTATCAACTATGCTGATGGTGAAAAACGTTACATCATTCAACCAAGCGGTTTGAATGTTGGTGACAAAATTCAATCTTCTGAATCAGGTCTTGATATTCAGCCTGGTAACACAATGAAGTTGAAAAACATCCCAGTGGGTACGACTATTCACAATCTTGAGCTTAAACCAGGTAAAGGCGGACAGCTTGTTCGTTCTGCCGGCGGTTCTGCACAGATTATGGGTCGTGATGGTAAATACGTTTCTGTACGTCTTCCGTCATCTGAGATGCGTCTTGTTCTCGGCGAGTGTCTAGCGACTATCGGTACCGTAGGTAACGAAGAGTTCTCTAACATCGTTTGGGCAAAAGCAGGTCGTTCACGTCACCGTGGTATTCGTCCTCAAACTCGTGGTTCTGCAATGAATCCAATTGACCACCCGCATGGTGGTGGTGAAGGTAAAACGAACTCAGGTCGTCATCCAGTTACTCCATGGGGTAAACCGACTAAAGGTTCGAAGACTCGTCGTAAACCAAATGCGAAAAGGGTAGGTTAATTATGGCTCGTTCAGTAAAAAAAGGTCCATTCGTAGACGACCACTTGATGAAGAAAGTTCTTGCTGCTAAAGAAGAAGGCAACAAGAAACCAATCAAAACTTGGTCACGCCGTTCAATGGTTCTACCAGAAATGATCGGTTTGACTCTAAATGTTCACAACGGTCGCCAATTCGTTCCTGTATACGTTACAGAGAACCATATCGGTTACAAACTTGGCGAATTCGCACCAACACGTACATTTAAGGGCCACAAAGGCTCTGTACAGAAGAAGGTAGGTTAATCATGGCTAGAGCACTATTGAAATTCATCCGTGTGTCACCGATTAAATCTCGTCTTGTTGCACGTGAAATCCAGGGTATGAACGCTGAGCTTGCTCTTGCAGCTCTAGAGTTTACACCAAACAAAGCAGCGAAGATCATCTATAAGGTACTTGCATCTGCAGTAGCGAATAGCGGTCTTGAAGCTGAAGACTGTGTTGTTAAATCTTGTCGTGTAGACAACGGTCCGGTACTTAAACGTTTCCGTCCACGTGCTCGTGGTATGGCTTCTGGTATCCGTAAACCGACAGCGCACATCCTAGTAGAAGTAGAGGGTAAATAATATGGGTCATAAAGTTAATCCTATCGGTCTTCGCCTTGGTATCAACCGTAACTGGGAATCTCGATGGTACCCATCGTTTGACACAGCAGCGGAAAATCTTGGTGAAGATTACAAAATCCGTACTTTCTTAAAGAAAGAACTTTACTATGCTGGTGTTGCTAACATCATCATCGAGCGTACTGCAAAACGCCTTCGCGTTACTATTGTAGCTGCTCGTCCTGGTATCATCATCGGTAAAAAAGGTGCGGATATCGAGAAGCTAAAACTAAGTCTTCAGAAATTGATCGGCAAGAACATCGCTATTAATATCAAAGAAGAGAAAAAGGCTAACACTTCCGCTCAACTTGTAGCAGAAAATGTAGCAACTCAACTTGAGCGTCGTATTGCTTTCCGTCGTGCTATGAAAAAAGTTATGCAAAATGCACAACGTTCTGGCGCGAAAGGGATCAAGATCTCTGTAGCAGGTCGTCTTGGTGGTGCTGAAATGGCACGTAACGAGTGGTACCTGGAGGGACGTGTTCCTCTTCATACACTTCGTGCAAAAATCGATTACGGTTTTGCTGAAGCACAGACTACATACGGAATCATCGGTATTAAAGTATGGATCTTCAAAGGTGAAGTACTGACTAAAGGTGTTCCTGCTGAAGTCGAAGAAAAAACTGAGAAGCGTGAGCGTCGTCCTCGTGCTCCAAGAAAGGCTGATTAATCATGTTAATGCCTAAAAGAACTAAATACCGTAAGGTAATGAAGGGTCGTAACCGTGGTTACGCTCGTTCAGGCTATAAACTAGCGTTTGGTGACATCGCGTTCAAAGCAGTAGAAGCTGGTCGTATTACATCTCGTCAGATCGAAGCGGCTCGTATCTCTGCAACACGTCACATTAAACGTCAAGGTAAGATCTGGATTCGTGTATTCCCAGCTAAGCCACTGACTGCAAAACCTCTTGAAACTCGTATGGGTAAGGGTAAAGGTTCAGTAGACAAATGGGTTATGAATATTAAACCAGGTCGTATTATTTTTGAAATGGGTGGTGTTAATGAAGAGCTTGCTCGTGAAGCATTGACTCTTGCGATGCACAAGCTTCCATTCAAATGTAAAATTGTTACTGCGGAGATGAACAATGAAATATTCTGATTTTGCTGAAAAAACCGTTGCTGAACTTCAAGCGATGCTTAAAGAGAAGAAAACTGAGTTGTTCACTTTGAAGATCAAACAAAAAATGATGCAATTGACTAACACTAGCGAACTTCGCGATGTGAAAAAAGACATTGCTCGTATCAACACTGCTATTGCAGCAGTGAAGTAAGGAAAGCACTATGAGTCAACGAGAAATTCAAGGTGTAGTCGTAAAAAGTTCTGGAGACAAAACAGCTTCTGTATTGGTTGAGCGTCGTGTTATGCACCCGCGTTACCACAAAGTTGTTAAGCGTTTTAAAAAGTATCTTATCCATGATGAGAAGAACGAACTTAAAGAAGGTGACGTTGTTGTTGCTGTTGAGTGTCGTCCACTTTCAAAAACAAAATCTTTCAGACTTAAAAGCGTTGTAGGAGCTCAAGTATGATCCAGAGTTTCACACGATTAAAAGTAGCTGATAACACAGGTGCAAAAGAGATCATGTGTATCAAAGTTCTTGGCGGCTCTAAGCGTCGTTATGCAACTGTTGGTGACGTCATCGTTGCTTCTGTAAAGAAAGCGATCCCAACCGGGAAAGTTAAAAAAGGTCAAGTAATCAAGGCTGTTGTTGTACGTACTAAAAAAGAAGTACAACGCGAAAATGGATCATTGATCCGTTTCGACGACAATGCCGCTGTAATCCTTGACGCTAAAAGAGAGCCAATCGGTACTCGTATTTTTGGACCTGTAGCACGTGAAGTACGTTATTCAGGTTTCATGAAGATCGTATCTCTAGCTCCGGAGGTTGTTTAATTATGGCAAAGTTTAATTTCAAAAAAGGTGATACTGTAGAGATCATCGCTGGTGACGACAAAGGCACAAAAGCGACAGTTCTTTCAGTTATGCCAAAAAAAGGTAAGGTCATTGTTGAGGGATGTAAAATCGCTAAGAAAACAGTGAAACCTACTGAAGAGAACCCAAAAGGCGGATTCATGAATAAAGAGATGCCAATTGATATCTCTAATGTCCGTAAAGTGGAGGCGTAATTCATGGCACGTTTAAAAGAAAAATATCTAGCTCTTAAGCCACAGCTTCAAGAACAACTAGAGATCAAAAACGTAATGCAGGTTCCTGCACTTGAAAAGATCACTATCTCTGTAGGTACTGGTTTTGCGATGAAAGATAACAAACTTATCCAAAGCATCCAGGACACGATCTCTGCGATCGCTGGCCAGCATGCAGCCGTTGTTATCTCTAACAAATCTGTTGCAGGTTTCAAAGTTCGTGAAGGTATGCCGGTTGGTGTTCGTGTAACACTACGCGGTGCCAAGATGTACGAATTCCTGGATCGTCTTATTTCGATCGCACTTCCACGTGTTACAGATTTCCGTGGTGTGCCTCGTAACGGTTTTGACGGTCGTGGTAACTACAACTTCGGTCTTCAAGAGCAGTTGATCTTCCCTGAGGTTGATTATGATTCGATCATGCAGATCCATGGTATGAACATCACTGTTGTAACGACTGCAACTAGCGACAAAGAAGGTTTTGCTCTTCTAGAAGCTATGGGTATGCCGTTTACTAAGGAGCGCAACAATGGCTAAAAAATCAATGATCGCGAAAGCGAAACGCACACCTAAGTATGCGGTTCGCGCTTACACTCGTTGTCAGATCTGTGGTCGTCCACACTCTGTACTTCGTGACTTCGGTATCTGCCGTGTTTGTTTCAGAAAAATGGCAAACGAAGGTCTAATCCCAGGTGTTAGAAAGTCTTCTTGGTAGCCACCGGCTTCCAAGGAAGAAACTCCTAACAATAGCAAGTACCCCGAGTACTTAGCAATAAAGGAAAAATTATGGTAAATGATTTAATTTCAGATTCGCTAACGCGTATCCGTAATGCTGCAATGCGTCGTCTTGACGTAACAACTCTTATGCACTCTAAAAGTGTTGAAGCGGTAGTAGCAATTTTAGCTGACAAAGGTTACATCGAATCTTTCAATGTAGTCGAAAACGGCGTTAAAAAAAGCATCAACGTAGTGTTGAAATATGATGAGAACGGTAAAACTGTGATCAATGAGATGAAACGTGTTTCTAAGCCAGGTCGTCGTGTATACAAGCCGGCTGCTGAGATCAAACGTTTCAAAAACGGTTACGGAACGATCATCGTTTCTACATCTAAAGGCGTTCTTCCTAACGATAAAGCTTTCGAGCTTGGTATCGGCGGCGAAGTAATGGCTACGATTTGGTAGGGGGTAGATAATATGTCACGTATTGGAAAAAATCCTGTAGAAGTACCTGCTGAAATCAAAGTAAGCGTAGATGGTACGGTCGTCTCTTTTGTAAAAGGAAAAGACACTCGTACACTTGACACTAAAGGCAATGTAGCTATCGAACTTGATGGACAGACATTGACTTTCAAAAATTTATCTGACTCTAGAGAGCACCGTGCTTTCTGGGGGACGTACCGTGCACTTTCTGCTAATATCGTTAAAGGTCTTACAGAAGGTTTCACGAAACAACTTGAGATCAACGGTGTCGGTTACCGTGCTGCCGTTCAAGGTAAAGTACTTAACCTGCAATTGGGACACTCACACGATATCAACTACGATATCAAAGAGGGTCTTGAGATGTCAGTCGAAAAGAATGTGATCACGATCAAAGGTTCTGACAACCAAATGGTTGGTCAAGCTGCTGCCGAGATCCGTGCTTTCCGTCCGCCAGAGCCTTACAAAGGTAAAGGTGTTAAATACATGGAAGAGCATATCGTGCGTAAAGCCGGTAAAACTGCTAAGAAATAAGGGGCGTTGAGATGAATGCAAGAAATTTAAAAACAAAAGCTAACAAACGCGTCCAACGTAAACGTCGTATTCGTGTGAAGATCTCTGGTTCAGAGGCACTTCCACGTGTATCAGTTTTCCGTTCAAATCGTTATTTTTCTGCGCAAGCGATCAATGACGATACGGCTACAACATTAGCTTCGATTCACTCTAAGGCTGCCGGTCTTAAAGCGAACAAGGAAGATGTTGTAAAGCTTGCTGAGCAATTTGCTGCAAACCTTAAAGCTGCTAATATCACTGCCATCGTATTTGACCGTAACGGTTACCAGTACCATGGTGTTGTAGCTGCTTTCGGTGATGCACTTCGTGCTAACGAAATTAAGTTCTAGGGGCTGATGATGAAGACAATCAATAGAGAAGACTTCGAAGAAGCGATCGTAAACATCGGTCGTGTAACAAAAGTTGTAAAAGGTGGACGTCGTTTCCGTTTTACAGCACTAATTGTCGTCGGTAACAAAAACGGTACCGTTGGCTTTGGTGTAGGTAAAGCGAAAGAGGTTCCAGACGCTATTCGTAAAGCAGTCGATAACGCATTCAAGAACTTGACAACTGTTAAGATTAAGGGTACGACGATCGCTCACGATATCGAGCACAAATTCAATGCAAGTCACGTATGGATGGCTCCAGCTTCAGAAGGTACGGGTGTTATCGCCGGTGGCGCATTGCGTCCAGTACTTGAACTTGCTGGTGTCCAGGATATCTTGACTAAGTCTATTGGCTCAAACAATCCAAATACTGTTGTACGTGCTACTGTTGAAGCACTTGCACGAATGAAAGGATAAGAAGATGGCATTAGAAAACTTAACACCTGCCGAAGGTTCGACTCACGCTAAGAAGCGTGTTGGACGTGGCCAGGGTTCAGGCATGGGTAAAACATCTACTCGTGGTCAAAAAGGTCAAAAATCTCGTACAGGTTACAAGCGCAAGCGTAACTTCGAGGGTGGACAACAGCCATTGGCACGTCGTCTTCCAAAGATCGGTTTCTTCTCTCGTGTGCAGAAACCTGTCAGTATCAATGTAGAGAAAGCGGCGAAAGTTGCTGCTCTTGCAGAGATCACAGTAGAAACTATCCGTGAGGTTTATACGCTACCGAAATCGACAACTCGTGTTAAACTTGTTGGCGCAGGTGCTAAAGACCTTGCTTCTAAAATTAAAGACGAAAACGTTACTACAACTGGCAAATAATGAACCAGCAACTAGTAAACAAGATCTTAATAACGATCGGTTTTCTTTTTATCTACCGTCTACTGGCATACGTGCCGGTACCCGGTGTTGATACAGCGGTAATCGCTTCTTTTTTTGACTCACATCAATCTGATGCACTTGGACTTATGAACATGTTCAGTGGTAATGCAGTCGAACGTCTCTCAATTATTTCCCTTGGTATTATGCCTTATATCACCGCTTCGATCATCATGGAACTGCTTGCAGCTACATTCCCGACCTTAGGTCAGATGAAAAAAGAGCGTGATGGTATGGTGAAATATATGCAGATCATCCGTTATGCAACAATTGCTATTACAATCGTACAGGCAATCGGTGTAAGCATTGGTCTACAGAGTTTGACGGGGCCTGACGGCTCAAGCGCGATCTTAACAGACCACACGACATTCATCGTTGTTTCGGCATTCTCTATGCTTGCCGGTACAATGTTGTTGATGTGGATTGGTGAACAAATCACGCAAAGCGGTATCGGTAACGGTATCTCTTTGATCATCTTTGCGGGTATCGTTTCAGCGATTCCTTCTGCTATCGGTCAATCGGTTTCTATGATCAACGAGGGTGCGATGAGCTTTATAACGCTTATCGGTATTCTTGCCCTGATCCTTGCGACTGTCGGCGTTATTATCTATGTTGAATTAGGTGAGCGTCGTGTGCCGGTAACGTATGCAAAGAAAACAATGATGCAAAACCAGAATAAGCGTGTAATGAACTACATTCCTATTAAGGTAAACCTGTCGGGTGTTATCCCGGTCATCTTTGCATCGGCGATCCTGATGTTCCCAATGACAGTACTATCTAGTAGTACTAATCCGACGGTTCAAGCGATTGCAGACGTGTTGAATCCAAACAGTTATTTCTTTAACTTTTTGACCTTTGCGTTTGTTATCTTCTTTGCATTCTTTTATGCATCGATCGTCTTTAATGCAAAAGATATCTCAGAGAACTTGAAACGTCAAGGCGGATTTATCCCGGGTGTTCGTCCGGGAAGTTCGACGGCAGCCTTTCTGAACGAAACGGCGTCACGCTTGACAATAACAGGTGCACTTTACCTTGGTCTGGTAGCAACGCTGCCGTTTATGATCATCAAAGGGATGGGTGTTCCTTTCTTTTTCGGTGGTACTGTCGTTCTTATCGTTGTTCAGGTTGCACTTGACACAATGCGTAAGATCGAAGCTCAGATCTATATGAGCAAGTACGAAACTCTTTCAGCGGTCGGTCTATAAAAATGGCCATTGCTATTCGAAAGAATGCTGAGATCGATAAACTTCGTGCTGCTAATAAAATTGTAGCCGGAGCGCTAGAGCTGATGCGGGAAAACACCCGCGTCGGTGCTTCACTTATAGAGCTTGATGCCATGGCGGAAGATTATATCCGTTCGCAAGGAGCTCTTCCTTCGTTCAAAGGCCTTTACGGTTTCCCCAACGCAGTTTGTACCTCCCTCAATGAAGTGATCATTCACGGCATTCCTACGGACTATAAACTGCAAGAGGGTGATGTTATAGGTTATGACATAGGGACCAAACTTGACGGCTATTACGGCGATGCTGCAATCTCTGTCGGTGTCGGTCAGATAAGTGAACTCGATGAGAGACTCATCGCCTGTGCCAAAGATACACTCTACCATGCGATCGAGAACATTAGAGACGGTATGCGTTTCAAAGAGCTCTCTTATCTCATGCAAGAGTTTATTCACAGCCGTGGTTTTGTGCCGCTACGTGACTTTTGTGGTCACGGAATCGGTAAAAAACCGCATGAAGAGCCTCAAATACCCAACTATCTTGATGGCGGTAGTCCGAAATCGGGCCCCAAGATCAAGAACGGTATGGTCTTCTGCCTTGAGCCGATGATCTGCCAAAAAGAGGCGAAACCCGTGATCTTAGAGAACGGGTGGGATGTCGTTAGTAAGGATGGCCTACGCGGGTCACATTATGAACATACTGTTGCTGTCGTTGGCGGCAAAGCAGAAATACTTTCACAAGGATAATTCATGGCAAAATCAGACGTCATTGAAGTAGATGGGAAAATAGTTGAAGCACTGCCGAATGCAACATTCCGCGTAGAGCTTGATAATGGGCATGTGATTCTTTGTCATATCGCCGGTAAGATGCGTATGCACTACATTAAAATTCTTCCGGGAGACAAGGTTAAGCTAGAGCTTACACCATACTCTCTCGATAAGGGGCGTATTACTTATAGATATAAGTAATCCTTCCAGCTTAGGCGCATCTTGCGTCCAACTCAGACGCTCGACGTACCGATGTACGCCTTCGGTCTGAGTTAAACACAATCTACACCAAATCTGAAACTTATCCACGTTTGGTGTCAGATGAGCTTCGCCATCTATTTATAATTCAACATTCAACATTCAAGACTCTGCGTTATAATCACCTTATGAAACTATTCGACTACAAAAGCTGGAATGTCAAAAAGATACTCAAAGAGATCGCTATCATGGGTTTGATGGTACTGGTGATCAGCAATGTCTTGAGCTATCTTCGCAAACCGGAGCTGGTGGACACACAATTGCCGAAGATCAATGAACGTTTGATAAGCGGTGAGCTCTTCAGTACACGTGAGCCTACAGGCCGTCCGCTGCTGGTCCATTTCTGGGCGACATGGTGTCCTGTCTGCAAAGCGGAAGCCGACAATATAGAGCGGCTTTCAAACCATTATGATGTCGTGACGATCGCGGTCAAATCAGGAAATGATGAGGCGCTGCAAAGCTACATGGATGAGCATGGTTTTGACTACCGGGTCATTAATGATGCAAACGGAAAATGGGCAGAAGCGTTTGACGTCGCAGGCTTCCCGACAACGTTTATCTATGACAGCTCGGGTGAGATCAGTTCTAGCGAGGTGGGGTACACTTCGAGTCTGGGCTTGCTTTTCAGAATGTGGTGGGCCGGGCTTTAGTCGCTCTCTTTTTTCGTCAAGGTCATTGCGTAGAGCCACTGTTGCAGCGGCAAAAACTGCTCGTAGTGCCGGTAGAGTTCGGGTATAAATGCCTTTGTAGCGATTGTTGACGCTTTCAAGGTGTGATAGACGGCGACCGCTTTCATACGTGCCAAATAGGCATGGGTCATCTCCTTGTCAAATCCTCGCGGAAGACGTTTATAGTAGGCCTCTTCTATAAGATACCCCTCTACTCTCAATCGCTCCAAAATGTCATGCAGCTCTTCTCGGTGTTTGTCGACTCTGATGTAATCCCGATAAGCATCCAACAGATCCGGGTCGAAGGTGCGGATGCCGGAAGCTACCAAAAGTTCTTTGGGTGAGAAGTGGAGGTAAAAACAGCTTGATTGCATCCGTATGTGTTTGCCCTCCCAGAAGATAATGCCGATCTTGGATTTGATAGGCGTCTTATCGTGTGAAAAACGGGTGTCACGGTAGATACGAAAAAGCGAATGGTTGATCTTGGGGATTGCATTGATAGTCGGCACCAGTGCCTGAAGATGCTCTCCCATCTCTTCGACAAAAGCGCGGCTGGGTTCCAGGATGAACTGGGTGTACTCGTCTTTATGAGCTTCAAACCACTCTTTGTTATTATTGCTTTGAATGGATTTCAAAAAAGGAATTGTCTCTTTGGGAAAGTGTATAAAACTCATGTCATCGTCCTGCATATGATCGTACTATTATATCAGCTTGCATGCGTAATAAGATTTAGAGTAGTTGGATACAATTAGAAACTTTATAGGGGGTACCGATGGTTATCCGGGTGCTTGTTCTCTTATTATTCACGCTGACTGCGCTTATCGCCGAGTCTACGACGGTATCTGTGCGTGATGCTAAAAGTAATATGTCAAACGAGAACAACGGGTCATCTCTTCTTGTTGCCGGTTATGATATGGCGACGACTACAGGGACAATGCACCGAAAAGATGAGATATCAGAGGCAAATGCGACCAACAACAAAGATATTATCACCCCAACGACAAAACTAGACGATGTCACGCAACTTGATATTGTCAAAGAACAGCGCAAACTGCGTAAAATTGAACGAAAAGAGGCCCAAGAGGTAAGTGATGACCGGTCTCGTACACTTATCGACACGATTGTGGTCAAAGGTTCTGTTCTTCAAGGCCAGATCGTTCAGTTGACTTCTGAACACATACAGTTCAAATTGATCTACGGCAGTGGCAGTATTCTCATTAAATACGGTGATATAGAATCGATTCAGACAGAGCATGAATACCACATCTATTTTGACGGTAAAGAGACGGAAGGGTATATTACCGGTATCAAAGAGCACGCTTTTTTGCAGGTTATGCACGGTGAGATCGAAGAGTTGATCACTATTTCGAAGATAGACCGTTTTGTTATCTCGACAAACGAAGATGCCTCATTCGAGAATGCTCTGCGTAATACCTTTCCCTATTGGAGCGGCAATATCGATATCGGGGTAGAACTGGAAAGCGGTAGCAACAACAAGCACAAATTGAAGATCAACGGCCATGTCGAACGAAACAAAGGGGCAAACCGAACCTTTCTTGACCTTAGATACGAGTATGAGATCACCAAAACCCCTGAAACGAACACAACGGTTCTGAACAAAGATGAGCAGTATTTTTTTGCTGAGAATGATTACTTGTTTTACCCCAACCATATGGTGTTCATTCAATCAGGATATGACTATGATATCCCCAGAGAGATCAATGGGCGTGTCTATCCTGCAATAGGTTACGGGTATAAGTTAGGGTCAAAAATAGATGAGTGGATACAGTTCAAATTAGGGGCAGGCTATGTCTATGAAGACTTTATCGGTTACGGCTATGAACAGTATTCTGCAGGTTTTATAGGCGTGGATGCCCGCTATAAGATAGGGGGTCTTGGAATATTGGACGGGGTTCTTCTGGAAGGGAGCGTCTTCTATATGCCGGGCATTCGTAATCCTAACGAACAGTGGCTATATCGTAATATCATTACTGTCTCATTTCCAATCGGAAATAGTCTCGCGTTTAAGAGCGTTTTTCGAAATGTTAACGACAACAATCCCTCACCGGAGGTCGGCAACAATAAAGCGACTTTCGATCTCTACTTAAGTGCCCGGTTCTAGAGGGAACATACTTTATTTTAATTCAACTTACCACTCTTTTGCATGTCGTCCATCTCTTCTATACTAACACTGTTGCAGGTGAAATTTCGAGTGCGCGTTGGTTTGGAATATGGTATAGTCTATTAGAATTTATTATAAAGAAAACCTATGTCTAATAATCATTACTTTCAAGTCGCTATTATCGGCGGCGGTATCTCTGGAACAGCGCTTCTGTATACCTTGTCACGCTATACGGACATTAAAAGCATTGTGCTGTTTGAAAAGTACGGCGAGATTGGCAGTGTTAACACCAATGCCAAAAGTAACTCACAGACCCTTCACTGCGGTGATATTGAGACCAACTACACTTTTGAAAAAGCGAAAAAAGTCAAACGTACGGCGAATATGTTGGAAAAATATGCCTTGCAGCACGGTTATGGCGGCGAGCATCTTCACAAAGTGACCAAAATGGCGCTGGGCGTCGGTGAACAAGAGGTGGCCTATATCAAGGCACGGTACGAAGAGTTTGTGTCGTTTTTCCCCTATATGGAACTTTGGGATGAAGCGGCATTGGCAGAGATAGAACCGGCACTTATGGAGGGTCGAGACGAGCCAATTATTGCGATGGGTGCTAAAGATCAGTACTCGGCGGTCGACTTTGGTGCTATCGCAAAGAGTTTTGTCACCAATGCTGAAAAAGAACCAAAAAAAGAGATCAAGGTCTTTTTGGACACGGAGATCAAGGCGATGAAAAAAAGAGGTGATACGACCGTTTTGCAATGCGACCAAGGGGAGTTCTTCGCTGACTTCGTTGTGGTGGATGCCGGTGCCCATTCACTTCTTCTCGCCCATCAGATGGGTTTTGGCACGGATTACTCCTGCCTGCCGATCGGTGGAAGTTTTTTCTACGCCAAGAACAATATATTGAACTCTAAAGTCTATACGGTACAGAATCCAAAGCTCCCTTTTGCCGCTGTCCATGGAGACCCGGACCTGGTTAAAGAGGGGATTGCCCGTTTTGGTCCGACTGCCTTGGCCCTGCCAAAACTTGAGCGCTATAGAGCGAGCCATTTCGTAGATTTTTTACACTCCCTCAGTCCGGACGAGGCTGTCTTAAAAGTCTTTTATGACCTGCTTAAAGATGATGATATACGCGATTATATCTTCAGAAATTTTGTGTACGAGATCCCTGGCCTGCGACGCAATGAGTTTGTCAAGGAGCTCAAAAAGATCATTCCTGCGATTGAGGCTGACGAGATCGAGTTTGCAGACCATGTCGGTGGTCTGCGTCCACAGGTCATAGACAAGGTCAAAAAACAGCTTTTACTGGGCGAAGCAAAAATAGAGACGGATATCGGCATTATCTTTAACATGACCCCATCGCCAGGGGCTACAAGCTGTTTAGGCAATGCCGAGACAGATGCAAAGCTGGTGTGCAGTTACTTAGACCTGAAATTTCACAAGAAAAAGTTCAACGATGAACTCGAGTAGTCTCTCCTACCGGAGAGAAGCACTTTAAAACGCGACTGTAGCCATGAGGAAGAGATCGGAAGAAGCATCGTATGTTGCCGTCTTAGGGTCGGTGTAGGTGTATTCGACATCAAAGATCAGGTTCTGTCTAAAGCCGTAATTAACACCAAACGAATAGGTGTTTTTGTCAATCGTCTGTGGCCCTTTACCGGTTGATTCAACCACGGTATCATAGGTTAATGCAGCTGCTTTGATGCCCAGCTTGGAAATGGGGTTGATCTGGACCTCCAGGGATGTTGCTTTGTCATCCTCGGCTCTAAGATTACCGATGTGATTGATGGTAGCCGGATCGAAAGAGGTCTCATTCTTTAAGACGCTCTGCAGAATGATCATCATCTGCATCTCTGCTACTGTCCCCTCGACCTGAAGGTCAAGACCGTAGGCTTCTCTGTCAATCGTAACCAGAATACCAGCCGTGCCGGCGTTCAGCGCTGTATCACTCAATTTAGCACTCCCTTTGATCCCGTAGACACCAGGTGTAAGCGTCCAGCTTCCGAATATTATCTCATAGCCAAGACGACCGAAGGGTATCAGGCTGTGACCGACATCAAGCCCCGTGCTGTTTTGGGCCGGGACATAGATTCCTGCTGATGCGAAAAGTCCGGCACCACCGTAGTAGGCCTGCAGGCCTGTCGCTGAACCGGCACCGACACCGGTGAGTTGGGCAGCATTGGTGCTTTTTCCGTTTTCAAACATACGAAGCGGGGTATAGAGCCCGGTATTATAACTTTCCATCCCGCTAAAGGGGCCGGTACCGCCGGCAGAATAGAGGGTGACCCCCACAATTCCGTCGAGCATATCATAGGCTATCGTCACTTTTGCGCTCAGACCAACACTCGACGTGGTATTGATGTCTGTACCCGAGCCGAGCCTTGCGATACCACCGACATTTTCGGCAAAACGGCCGCCGAAGATGAGAACGGATTTATCGAAGACACCCAGCACACCTCGATCTGACATGGTCGTATTTCCACGCCCTTTGCCTGTTACGTTGCCATCGTCGGAGGAGAGGGTATAGCTTGCACGTAGGACGGCCGACCCGTTGAGGATAGAAGGGAGCCCCAGCCCTATATCGCTCCCTTCGATAAGGGTTTGCGGGCCGGACATTGAACTCATCGTAAAGCCGGAACGGGCGAACTCACGACCGAAACGATTCAGCATCGGAATGTTCTGGGCATGGCAGGCACTGCACTCCATCCCCATCTGCCTGGCAAATCCGGGAATGGCCTCTGCCGATTGGGGCAGTACGAAGAGGGTAAGCAAGAGTAAAAACAGGGTCTGTTTAGCAAGGGTTTTCATGAATACTCCTTTGATATCTGCTTAATTATAGAACATCATGAATTTTATATCAAGTCCAACATCATCAAAAAAAGTAATCTCTCTTTCGTTATTTCCTTTCACACTCTATACTTCCACATGTGTATTCCAAGTGAGAATAGATTATGAATAAAACACGTTTATCAGCCGTTATCATTGCCGTCGGTATACTCCTTTTATTCCTCTTTCGTCCACCAACATCGACAGTCGAGACACAGGCCCTTGAAAAAGAGGCCGTTGTGCTGGCCTTTGGTGACAGCCTGACCTACGGCTACGGCGCCGTGGCACAGGCGTATCCGGCGCAGCTGCAAGCGCTTATAGGACGGCGTGTTGTCAATGCCGGTGTTTCGGGAGAGGTCTCTTCGAACGGGTTGAGACGGCTGCCTGAACTGTTGGAGAGGTACAGACCATCACTGGTTATCCTCTGTCATGGAGGCAATGATATTCTGCGCCGATCTTCACTGCAGAAGCTCCGCTCTAACCTTGTTGCGATGATAAAGCTTTCGCGTGAGAGCGGGGCACAGGTCCTGCTCGTAGGTGTTCCCGGGTTTGGTCTGCTGGGAGCCTCGACGGTCCCTCTGTACGAAGAGGTGGCAACAGAGAATGGTGTCCTTTACGAAGGTGATGTTTTGGAGAAAATCGAGAACGATGCCGCCCTCAAAAGTGACCAGATCCATCCCAATGCAGCAGGTTACGGGTTGATGGCCGAGGCCTTTGCCGAGGCCTTGAGAGAGAATGGTCTGCTGTAACGGTCGCAGAGAAATGGTTAAAGAAGGGCTTCGAGCTCCTGCAGGGTCTTGATGCGGTGGGTGGCGTCGCTGAAGTCATGGCCGGTTGTAAAGTGGTTGTGAACGACAACACAGTCGATACCGGCATTGACAGCCGAGCGAAGTCCGCGCTGCGAGTCTTCGACGACGACGGCCTCGTGCTTTTGACCGCCAAAACGCTCCAGTCCCCGCAGGTACGGGTCGGGATGCGGCTTGGAACGGCCGTACTCCCCGCTGCAGAGCACAAATTCCATGTGGTCGGTAATGCCGCGTCCGGCATGAATGAGATCAAAGTCTTCACGCCGGGCTGAGGTGACAATGCCCATGCGGTACTTTTGTCTAAGTGCCGCAAGCACCTCCTGAACACCCTCTATAGCGATATCTTCCGTGTGAATGTAGTGTTGGTAGAGCTCGTTTCGCTTGTCACTGACGTTATCAGCCAGTCCCCCCCGGAAGCTGTCTCCCGATTTGACGCGGTCCTGGTTGACGAGGCTCAGGAT
>JBFEJN010000043.1:0-21842 GCA_041553195.1 Sulfurimonadaceae bacterium | reverse complement strand
CTGTTGGAAAAAGAGATTGAACTTCTCGATTTAAAAGAGAAATTGTCTCTAAAAGAACGATTTAAGTTGATTGATAATATTGAAAAATCAATATTAGTATTGAGATTAGAAAAAAATAGTGAGTTTTAAATAGAGTATATTGTAGAATAAAAAAATGGAGGAACAAATATTATGGTAATAGATGCAAAAAAAAATAAAATGAAATGGGAAAAACCAGAGTTGACGCAACTGAATATACAAAAAACAAAAGGTGGACCTACTTTTCAGAACCAAGAAAACAAAAATCACACTAATATCATTACTCCGATTTCATAAAGAATACTTTTCAAGTATAAACCAGTGAATATTACTGCTTGATGGTCATTAATGGGTGGTTCTTTAATATATCATATATCTTTGTGATCGCTTTAGTAAAAAATACAATATAAAGACGATGAAATGAATTTGAATCAAAAGATCGTTATTTCCGATCAGGTCTTTGCTCAGGAAGTCGATGATGAAATGGTCTTGCTTGACATGGCCAGCGAAAATTATTTTGGGCTGGATGAGACGGGCAGTGCCATTTGGCAGGTATTGAGCAAGTCTGGCAGTCTGCACGCAACGTATGATGCGCTGTTTGAAGCGTATGATGTGGAACCTGAAGAGCTCGAAAACGACATTATCGTTTTTGTACAGAAGCTTCTTGATGCCGGGCTTGTCGAGGTTATTTCATAATCGATGAAGTCTTATCTTATAACCGATCCAAAATACTTTTCGCAAAACAGTACGACTTTTCAAGAAACACTGCAAATCACCCTTATAAAACACCAGCCTGATTTTGCCCTCTACCGCGACAAAAACAACCCGACTTATGCAAAAATGGCAGAACAGTTTCTATCGATCTGCTCGCAATTTAAAAATACAAGAGCGATGCTTCACGGTGATGTAGCATTGGCCGGGAAACTGAAGGCCGACGGTGTTCACCTGACGTCGCAGCAGTTTGGTGATATCGAAAAGGCAAAAAGGCTAGGCCTTTTCGTTGTTATCTCCTGCCACAGTGAAGAAGAGATCCTCGACGCCGTGCAAAAAGGGGCGGATGCCGTCACGTACAGTCCCATCTTCAGCACGCCGGGCAAGGGTGAACCCAAGGGTTTAGAGGATTTACAGCATATAGTTGATAAAATAAGCCTACCTATTATCGCACTGGGCGGGATCACCACCCCGGAGCAGGTAAAAGCGGTCGAAGAGAGCGGGGTTTACGGCTTCGCTTCGATCCGCTATTTCATAGATAACTAATATATTTTAAAAAGTCTCTCATCAGAGTGACCCTCCACAAGGAAACCAATGTTTGAAGTCGTTATCGGCCTTGAAGTCCACACGCAGCTTAACACTGAGACAAAACTATTTTGTTCATGCCCGACCAGTTTTAATGATCGTCCCAATGTCAACACCTGTCCGACCTGTCTGGCACTGCCGGGTGCTCTGCCAGTCCTGAATAAAAGTGTTTTGGAAAAGTCAATTATGCTGGGAACAGCGATCGGTGCAACTATCAACCGCACCTCGTTTTTTGACCGAAAGTCGTACTTTTATCCGGATAGTCCGAGTGCGTACCAGATAACGCAGCTTTACACACCGGTCGTCGAACACGGTTCGATCGATATTGACTTTGAAGACGGTACAAGCAAGACAATTCGCATTAACCGTGCGCACATAGAGGCTGATGCCGGTAAAAATATCCATGATGGTTCTATCTCCAAAGTAGACCTGAACCGTGCGGGTACACCACTGCTTGAGATCGTTTCGGAACCGGACATGTTCTCAGCAGAAGAGGCCGTTCTTTATGTCAAAAAACTGCACTCGATCGTACGTTACCTTGACATCTCGAATGCGAACATGCAAGAGGGTTCATTTCGTGTCGATGTCAACGTCTCAATTCGTCCCAAAGGCGATAAGAAGCTCTATACCCGTGTCGAGATAAAGAACATCAACAGTTTCCGTTTCATTCAAAAAGCGATCGAGATCGAAGTCCAGCGTCAGATCGATGCGTGGGAAGATGGGGTATATGACGAAGAGATCGTTCAGGAGACACGTCTTTTTGACCAGGTCAAACAAGAGACACGTTCGATGCGCGGTAAAGAAGAGGCGGCCGATTACCGTTACTTCCCGGAACCAGACCTGCTCAAAGCCGTTATTCCGGATGACATGTATGCAACATTTACACAGATCCCTGAGTTACCTGACGAGAAGAAAACGCGTCTGGTCTCTGAATACGGTATGCGTGAGTATGACGCAGCCGTCATTACTTCTGAGCTCGAAACAGCACACTTCTTCGAAGCGATGCTCGCCGAAGGCATCAATGCCAAAAATGCGGTCACATGGTTGACTGTAGAGCTTCAGGGACGTCTTAAAGGTGGTATGACTATCGAGACATCGCCGGTTGATGCGAAGACGATGGGAACGCTTGTCAAGCGTATTGAAGATAACACCATCAGCGGTAAGGCGGCAAAAGAGGTCCTTGATTATCTGATGGAAAACGAGAGTGATGTTGACAGCGCTATTGAAAAACTGGGTCTCAAGCAGATGAACGACACCGGTGCACTTGAGGCGATCATTGATGAGATCATCGCCGCCAACGGTGACAAAGTTGAGCAGTACAAGGGTGGAAAAGACAAACTCTTCGGCTTCTTTGTCGGTCAGACGATGAAAGCGAGTAAAGGGACCGCCAACCCGCAAACAGTTAACGAGATGCTCAAAGCAAAACTAGGCTAAAGGTATCTAGATGGATGAAGAACAGAACTTCTCTGAGAGCTCTTCATCATTGGCTTATAAACCTTCCGGGTTTATTGCCAAGCGACTGGTGGATGTTGCCTATCTCCTCAAAACATCAGTACGCTACAAGCGTACAAAAAGTTTCTTTTATGACCTTTTAGAAAACAACAACTACCCCTATAAACGCTATTTTGATCTTGCTATGATGGTACTGATCTTTTCGAGTGTCATTATTTTGATCCGCGAAGTACGTTTCCCGTCGTATGATTTTTTGGCATTTTTCAATGACTATATCATCTCGTTGATCTTTCTTATAGAGTATCTGTTTCGTTTTTGGGTGATCAGTGACTCCTCGGGTATCATTATCAGGCAGTACGAAAAAGATGAACTGCTGCAGCGACGGTTCCGTGTCGGGCACGCGCTTTTTAAAGTGTTCGTGGCCAAATGGAACTATGTCCGTTCCCCGGCTGCGATCATCGACCTGTTGGCAATTATGCCGTTCTTTCATGAACTGCGTCTGTTACGCCTGTTCATACTGTTCCGTGTCTTCAAGATCTTCCGTTATACCCAGAACATGCAGTATTTCGGCTATATCCTTTCACACAAGAAGTTTGAGTTACTGACGCTTCTTACTTTTGCCAGTGTGGTTGTTTTTGTTGCTTCGGTGTTGATCTATGTCATGGAGGCAAACAACCCCATCTCACCGATCAATACGCTTTTTGATGCTTTTTACTGGTCTATTGTGACCATTTCAACGGTCGGTTACGGTGATGTGACACCGGTAACACAAGAGGGCCGTATGGTTGCCATCTTGGTGATCATCTCGGGGATCGCCGTCATCTCCTTTGCAACATCGATTGTTGTGACCGCTTTTACGGAAAAGCTCGATGAGATCCGGGAAAATAAGATGTTTGCGGATATCAAGCGACTCAAACATTTTTATCTTATCTGCGGCTACGGTATTGTTGCAAAGCAGACGGCATCCAAACTGCGTCGAAGCGGCCGGGATGTGGTCGTTCTAGACACTGATTATGCACGTATTAAAGAGGCCAAAGACAACCAGCTCTATGGGCTGATGCTGGACCCGGCTTCTCTCTCTACGTATCAGAGCATGGGTATCGATTTTGAAAACCAGGTCATTGCGGTTATCTTGCTGCGCGAAAGCGATATCTTGAACGTCTATACGGCCTTGACTTTGCGTGCCATGGACCAGAAGACGAAAGTACTCTCTCTGCTTCATGAAAAGAAGAACCGCCGAAAACTGCAACTTGCCGGGGTCAACCACATCGTTTATTCCCAGGAGCTTATCGGACTGCTTTCCAAGGAGTATAGCGGCCGACCGGTCGCTTTTGAGACCTTGAGTATGCTGCGGGCTGAAGATTCGGGTACCACGATGGAAGAGATCGTCGTTGACGAACGCATCGCCGCTAATTTCAGCAATGTCGGTGAACTTTATATTCGACGCCATCGCATGCTGCTTATCGGTCTCTCCAAGCTGAGTGCTGAAAACTTTATCTTCAATCCGTCCAAAGAGACACCGGTAGAAGCAGGTGATATTATGATCGTTGTGGGGGAACACTCCATGATCAATGAGTTTAGACTCTTTATACATAAGAGGTTGAGATGAAGACATTAGACGTTGTCGTATTCGGCTATGCGGAGTTTGCCAAAGAGATCGTCCACCAGGTCAAAGAAGCTTATCGGAGCGTCAAAGTCCATGCCCTGGAAGAAGTGTGCGTTGTAGAAGCTACGAAAGACGGGTTTGATGCGGAACTCTTTGACCTGGACGATAACTGGGAAGATTTTTACCACTACAACATGGAAGAGACACTTTTTATCTGTGCGCTGGAAAATGATGCTGAAAATGTCTATTTGACCATTGGTCTGAGAGACGGTTTAAAAGATGCCCGCCTGATTGCGCTGGCTTCGACGCACGAACATGCCTCCAAGCTTCATCTTGCCGGTGCCAACAAAGTGATCTCAAAACTGCAGGCCACCTCGGACCTGATCATAGAGGTACTAGAAAAACCGGTCGTGACCCATATTATCGAAGATATACTGCGCGAAGAGACCGCACTTAAAACGGTACAGCTTGCTATCGATGAAGGTTCCTCTCTGGTGGGTCAGTCGCTGCAGGATGTGGCCCTGCAAGTCGAAGAGAGTCTGATTGTCCTTGCCGTTGTCGATGCGACGATGCAGACCTCTTTCGTCTTTACGTCACGAGGCATGAAACACCGTCTTGACGTCGGTGATATTTTAGTTGTAATCGGTTATTATGACCAAATCGAGAATTTAAAAAGGATGATATATTGAAGAAAATAGGTGTCATCGGAGCAGGCAAGTGGGGGCAGGCACTGGCCTTTGCCTTTCGTCAAAATCCAGAGAATGAGGTCTACATCACGTCGCGGAAAAAACGTGATATTGAGAACTTTGTCTCACTCGAAGAGATCTTGAAACTGGAGTACCTGGTCATGGCCATACCGGCACAACAGGTGGCCTGTTGGCTCGAAGATAACTTTAGCTACAGCGGACAGAAAGTTATGGTCGTCGCAAAAGGGATCGAAGCCTCAACCGGACGTTTTTTGAATGAGATCTTTGCCAAGCATGTCCCGTCTGAGAACCTTGCTTTTCTTTCCGGCCCTTCTTTTGCTGCCGAGGTGATGCAGGGACTGCCGTGTGCCTTGGTCGTCAATGCAGAAAAAGAGAGTGTCGCCAAGGCATTCGGTGCTTTCTTCCCGACATTTGTTCGGACCTATACCTCTGATGATGTGATCGGTGCCGAGGTGGCAGGTGCCTATAAAAATGTTATTGCTATCGCTGCTGGAATTACCGAGGGCTTGGGCCTTGGTCATAACGCCAGTGCCTCGCTGATCTCCCGCGGTCTTATCGAGATGCACCGCTTCGGTAAACACTACGGGGCTCAAGACGACACCTTCCTTGGGCTAAGCGGTGCCGGAGATCTTTTTTTAACGGCCTCTTCGACAATGTCGCGTAACTTTCGGGTTGGACTCGGGTTGGCAGTCGGAAAGTCCCAGAGTGAAATACTCGACGAATTGGGTGAAGTCGCTGAAGGGATCGGAACGGCCTACGCACTTAATACCATCGCACTGGAGAGAAATATCTATCTTCCGATTGCTGCTGAAGTGTATGCGATCTTAGAAGGCAAAGAACCGAAGAAAAGTCTTAAAGACCTTTTAACACGATAAGATGTAAATGTAAATTCTTGCATCTGGCATCAAAGGGTGCAAAAAGGAGAGAACTTGAACAGTGTACAAAGCGATGTCAAAAAGATCGGACTGGCCATACTTCTAGCTGTTCTTGCCTCTGCTCTTGCCTCCTTTGTCTTGACAACACAGCAGTCACTGCTCGTGGGTATACTGGTTTTGTTGATCACGCTCTGGACCAACGAAGGTTTGGCTCTTGGGGTTGTCTCACTGCTGCCTATCGTTCTCTTTCCGACCTTTGGTATTTTGAGTACCAAAGAGACGACGCTCAATTACGCCCACCCTATTATCTACCTCTTTCTTGGAGGCTTTATGCTGGCCATAGCGGTCGAAAAGACGGGTCTGCATACCTGGATAGCGGACAAGGTCCTCGCGGTCTTTCCCAACAGTGCCCGGGGCGTCATCTTTTCACTGACCATCACCTCCGGACTCCTGAGCTCTATTCTCTCCAATACGACCACGACCCTGCTGCTGATCGCTATTGCGCTTTACCTTTCCGACGATCCCAAACTCAAACTCCGTTTTGCATTGGCCATCGCTTACGGGGCAAGCATCGGCGGTATTCTGACTCCCATCGGCACGCCTCCGAACCTTATCTTGCTCGGGGTGATGCAGGAGAACGGTATGGCACCGATACCCTTTTTTCAGTGGATGTGGATGGTCGCGCCGCTCTCGATCCTGATGGCGGTCTTTGTCTCGTTTACATTAAGCCTGGGAGTAGGCGATCAACCAATCGTACGTGCGATCGAACATAAAGCGATGACGGCAGACCAGAAAAAAGTGATGTCGGTACTGGCGTCGCTGATGGCGCTTCTTTTGTTAAATGCACCGATAGAACCTTATTGGAGCGGACTGGGGATGAGTGAACCGGTTATTCTGCTTTCAGCCGGTTTACTGCTGTTCGCACCGCCGTTCAGACTCCTGGTATGGATGGAGGACAAAGCGAAGATCCCTTACCGTATCATGATGCTTTTCGGTGCAGGCTTTTCGATCGCAATGGCCTTTGGTCAGACCGGTCTCGCGGACGAAGTCGCTTCGTATATTGTCAGTCTGACGGACCTGGCACCGATCTTGTTATTACTGGTAGTCGCGTCGATCGTCACGTTTACAACAGAGGTCACTTCCAACACGGCACTCATCTCAATTATGCTGCCGGTCATCTATGCTGTTGCCGAGCAGACCGGCATGGACACCCGTCTTTTTATGATGGTCGCAACCCTGTGTGCCAGTTACGCATTTATGCTGCCTATTGCCACGCCGCCAAATGCGATCGCGATGTCTTCGGGCGTTGTCGATGTCAAAACCATGGCACGGTACGGTCTCATATTCAATATCGTCGGTATTGCTCTTATTGTCCTGATCGCCAAATTCTTCTGGAGCGGATTAGTCTAAAGTACGCTTTTTAGCAGCACTGGAATGTTGCATGGATCGGATTGTGGTCGGAGACCTTCTTGGTGTCGATGGCTTCGGCTTTAAGCAGCTTTATACCGCGGTAGAAGAGGTGGTCAAGCGGTTTGGAAAAGATCGATTTGATATGATGATGTTTATCCACATCGGCTTTATGCAAAGAGAGGTCTTCCTGAAAGTTCTGGAGTGCTTTAATGCGTCTGTTGCTCCAGTTGTTAAAATCACCGCCGACGATCATAGGCCCTTGTAAAGCGTGAAGTTCCCGCTTGATCTTCTCGAGTTCGAGGGTGAAGCTCTTGAGTGAGACAAAATTGATAGAATGCAGGTTGACAAGGTGAAACAGTTCGCCGTTACTGAGTAGGTGCTGGGTAATAAGAAGACTTTTATGCGTTGCCATCCCCATCTCTCGTTGTGCAGTGATAGAAGTATTGATCTTTTCAAACGAGACATTGGCAGCAGTGAGCACGCCGAAAATGTTTTTCGATGTCTCGATGTTGCTTGCAATCGCATAAGAGTAGTGCTGTAGAGAGTAGGGGGTGTGTTTTGGGTGTTTAACCTCTTGAAAGAGAAGAAAATCACTGGGATAATGTTTTAACAGCTCTGCAAGTTTGTCCTGAAAGGCAGGCACCTGGTTCTCTTTGTGAATATTCCAGACAAGCAGCGAGAAGGTTTCGTCTACGGTACGACTCTGATGTTGTAATCTGGATGGGAAAACACGCGGTATAAACATCTTCTACTCCTTCTCTTTTATCTTACTACAGCAGTCCCAAAATACCTAAAGGCGAATAAAAGGTAGTTGGCATGAAGCCCATGGACTAAATGCAGAATAGGCAAGCCAATAGAAAGAGGCCACTTCACTAAGCAGAATAAGAGTATAGCAGTGCCATATAGCTCTTTCATATAAAAATAGTAACCAATATTGGGTAAAATTCCCACTATTAAATACCAGGGAGATGGAATGATCGTACATATTGTAATGTTTGACTTTAAAGAAGAAAACAAGGCAGAGAACATTGCCAAGGCAAAAGAGATGCTGGAGGCCTTGGTAGACAAGATCGAACCGCTGAAGTCTATGGAAGTGGGCATTGACTTCAATGGCAGTGAACGTGCCATGGACCTCTCATTAATCTCGACCTTTGAAACAAAAGAGGGGTTAAGTACCTATGCCACACACCCGGCACATCTGGAAGTGGTCGCATTCATTAAAGAGGTGACGGAGCAGAGTAAAGTAGTCGATTACGAAATATAGAGATATTGCGCAATAGAAAGCTATAGGTCAAACGATACGTTAGATGTGAATAGCTTTCGTGATCAATGTTTTTGCACTATTTGTTACCGAAAAGGCCAAAAAGACCGCTGCGTTTCTTGGGTTCTGCTGGCATAACAACGGCGGCATCTACCGCTTCAATAGCGGTACACCCTTCGTCCTGAGTGACGATCTGTGCATTACGTTTGATCATAATACCGGCCCCGCTTTCACTCTCAACACCGAGATTACTGAGGGCATCAGAGAGTAGATTGAAGACACTGTCATCGGCACTTTCGCAGTTGTGACCGCCAGTACAGACTGTAAAGTGTGACTCGCCGTCAATAAAGCGTATACCGACGATAAGGTCGATGCCTTGCGATCGAAGGTCGATCTTTACACCGCAGACGTTGCTGTCGTTTTTGTGCTTTTCACTGTAGTCCATAAGTGCTTTTTTAAAGAGTAGTCCTATCGATAGATCAGTAGACATTATGAATCCTTTTAATGACGAAGTAATGTATTGATTTCACATCATTGTAGCATAGCCCGCGAATTTTTACAAATTGCTATTTTTTTGTAGTAATACAAGCTTCTTATCGTCATGATAGCGGAGTGTAAAGCCGTGCTGTCCGGCTAATACCTCAAAACTTTGTGGGGTAAAAAAGACGATATGGGTCGGGTCCCGCCGATACCACCAGTTCAGATAGGCTTCTTGATCGTCAGGATGAAACTGTGTCATCAGCGCCAGGTAACCGCCGGGGTTGAGATGCTGCGCAAAAAAGGCCATGACCTCCTGGACATCACGGATATGTTCGATGACTTCTGTGGAGGTGATGAGGTCGTAGAACTTCCCCTCGTACACCTTTTCAGTGGCAAAGAACTTGTCATAATGGTCGGTGATAAAGCCATTTCTCTCTAAGATCTTTGCAAGTACCGGGTTCGGACCGGAACCGAAGTCAAGCGCTGTCGTGATCTGCTCTTTATGCGGGATGATCGTCTTGTCGATGAAGTCCTGGAACATCGCCACATAACCGAGATTTTCTTCGGTATTGTTGTGCTGTTGGTAGACCTTGAGCTCTTTCTCGTGTGAGACGATGGTTTTTTCATCTTTAAAGATAAAGCGGCAGGCTTTACAGTGATAGGTCTGGCATTTCATGTAGTCA
The DNA here is from genome assembly GCA_041553195.1 of Sulfurimonadaceae bacterium. Classification (GTDB taxonomy): domain Bacteria; phylum Campylobacterota; class Campylobacteria; order Campylobacterales; family Sulfurimonadaceae; genus Sulfonitrofixus. The sequence goes on along the minus strand of JBFEJN010000043.1, from coordinate 12,054 downwards.
TCGTAAAATGACGCGGTCTCGCCTTGGCAGATCTTGCAGGTCATGAGGATGCTTTTTGTGCTTCGATCGCTTCGAGTTTCTCTTCGATCAGCAGCAGCTCTTCGACTTTGGCTTCATAGAGTGCTTCCGCATCGGCAAGCTCTTTGGCCACAACCGTGATCCCTTTTTCGTCGTAACACGCCGGGTTGGCAAGACAGGCGTTGATCGTTTCGATCTCGGCTTCGATATCTTCTATCTCTTTTGGCAGGGTGTTCAAGGCGGCATTTTCTTTATAGGTGAGTTTGACCGCTTTGGGTTTCTCTTTTTCCGGTATGACTTTTTTAGGCACACTGCTTTCTGCTTCATTGACGATACTTTCGATCTCGCGCTGCTCTTTCTCATCTTCAAGATATTCCGAGTAGAGTTGGTGTGACTCTTCGATCTCGCCGTCATGGTTCTTGAAGATAAAGAGTTTTTTGGCGATCTTGTCGACAAAGAAACGGTCATGGCTGACCAGAATAACTGCCCCCGGAAAGTTTTGCAGCTGTTCTTCAAGGATATTGATAGTAGGGATGTCCAGGTCATTGGTCGGCTCATCCAGGATCAGACAGTCCACATTTTTGGTAAAGAGAAGGGCGAGTGCCACACGGTTCTTTTCGCCGCCGCTCAGAGTACCTATCTTTTTGTCCAGAAACTCCCGGGGAAAGAGAAAGTTTTTCAGGTAACCGTAGACATGCAGGTTGGCACCTCTAACGTTGACCCGGTCACCCCCGTTGGGACAGAAGGTCTCGATGAGGTTTTTAGAGTCATCCAGTAGCTCTCGGTGCTGGTCAAAGTATCCGATGGAGAATTCCCCCTGTTTGATCACCCCTTCGGTGGGTTTGATCCGTCCAAGCAGGACTTTGAGCAGGGTTGATTTGCCGGTGCCGTTGGGACCGACGATCGCGATGACATCTTTTTGCAGAATACGGGTTGTAAAGCCTTTGATCAGCAGCTTGTCGCCGAGGGTAACGCCCAGGTTCTCTACTTCGAAAAGCATCTTCTGTTTGTTGACGCTTTTGTCGCGGTTAAAGTGTTTTGCCTCGCGTTGGATCTCAAGGCTCATTTTGCGGATCTTGGCCGGGTTGGTCTTTGCTGCTTCACGCAGCTGCATGAGACGTTCTTTTCGGCCTTCGTTACGTTTCAGGCGGGCCCGGACTCCGCGGGCAAACCATTCGTTTTCCGTTTTGAGTGTTCCCAGGAGGTTGTCGTGCTGTTTTTGCAGCGTTCGCAGGTATTCTGCTTTTTGGGTGAGGTAGTCGGAGTAACCGCCTCGGTATTCACGCAGTGAACCGTCTTCGACTTCAATGGTCTTTGTGGCGATCTGGTCGATAAAGTAACGGTCGTGGGAGATAAAGACGAGGGTGTACTGCTCTTTTAAGATCAGTTCTTCCAAAAACTCGACCATGTAGACGTCCAGGTGGTTGGTCGGCTCATCGAGCAGCAGGACATCGGGTTTTTGCAGCAGCAGGCCGGCCAGTGCCACACGACGCTGTTCCCCTCCGCTGAGCATGACAACGGGTTTCTCTTCCATGTGTTTGAGGTTGAAGTGGACAAGAATACGTTCGATCTTGTCATCAAGGCTCCAGGCACTGTGATGGTCGAGGTAGCTTGAGAGGTCTGAGTGCTCTTTCAAAAGCAGTTTGTCGTCGAAATTGTCGGCCAATTGCATGGAGATCTCATCGTAGCGTTTTTTTGCATCGTAGAGTTCCTGTAGACCGCGCTCCACTGCTTGTCGGACGGTATCTTCGGCTTCGAATTTCGGTACCTGATCCAGCATCTTGATCTCAAGATCCTGTTTGGTGATACGCTCACCTTCATCGATATCGATCTTGCCGTAAATAGTCTTCATCAGAGTTGATTTTCCGCTGCCGTTCTTACCCACAATAACGATACGTTCTCCTTCGTCAATATGGAAATTGACATTGACGAGGATCTTTTGCAAGTCATAATGTTTGTGTACGCCGAGAAGGTCTATAAGTGCCATGTTCTGCCTGTGTAAATTAAGTGTGTTATTTTACCAAAAGGGGGCTTTGGGTGCAGATTTTATCGTAATGAATTGTTTTACGCAATTTTTGTATAAATATTTGTTATACTTGATTGAACAGTTGTATATTACGTCATAAGATGACGAGAAGGAATGTGAAATTTGAAGGCAGAGCTTTTACAATCAATCCGGGATAATCTCGAGGCATATGAGCGCCAAATTCTCAAGGTATTAGAGATCTATCATTATCAAAAAGAACGTTATGGGGTTGATTATACGATCGCTATTGGTGCAACGGACGAAGAGGTTGATTTTAACAGTTTTTCAGAGATACTCCGAAAAACAGATACCTTTATACCTTTAGCGCAAACGGTCAGCGCAGTTGTTTTTGCTTTTAATGACCCCGAACAGGGAATCAAAGCAGCGTCCAATATGTTACACAAGTTCGAGACACAACACTTTTCAAAACAGATCTATCTGGGGATTGTCAATTCACAAGAGATCGCCAATCCGCAGCAACAAGTCAAAAAGCTGTTTCAGACCTTGTTTTTCTGTATTGACAATGACATTGCCAATGTCCCCTTCGATTTTCAGCATATGGAGTCGATCTCTGTCTAAAATAGGTTGACTGACTAAACGGTTCTCTGTTTAAATTGATACATCATGATCGAAGCAGCTACCCCGACATTAAAACTCTTGATGCCCGGTTCCATCTCTATCTGCACCGCTTCATCGCAGGCAGCCAAAACTTCTTTGCAAAGACCTTTACCTTCGTGCCCCATCAAGAGCACCCATTTTCCAGGTACGTTCACTTTAGAAAGCGGCGTTGCATCGGCTGTTACCTCTGCGGCGAAGATCTTATACCCTTTGTCTTGCAGCGAATTCAAAGTGGTAAAGATGTCCTCATATTGGTGGATCTTTAATTTTCCGGCCAGCCCCATGGAAACGCGCAGGGCTCTTCGGTTAAATGGGTGGGGCCCCTGTTTTGGGAGGAGATAGGAGTCCACTCCGAGCGCAGCGGCACTTCGGGCAATGGAGCCGATGTTCTCCGTTGATGAGATCTCATCGAGCATGATGATCTGTTCGCCCAGAACATCGAGTGCGGTCTCCTCCGGACGGATACCGTGCATCATGCAGTTGTGGTGGATGGTGTGGCCGACAATACTCTCCATAAGCTTTTTGTCTGCGACATAGAGGTAGGGAATTTTTTTGGCTGCGATCAAGCTCTCATAGGCATCGTAATAGGCTTGGGTCGCCAGCAGGCTTTTGACCTCCAGGGGTGTCTCTAAAAGCATGTTGACGACCTTGGGACTGTCGGCGATAAAACTGTTATCTGCTCGAAAAGCCTTGTCTCTGAGCTCTCTGTAAATGGCTAGAGAAGGGGAATCAAGATCATCAATCGGTGTCAGTTCCAACATTTAGGCCTGGTCACCAAAGCAGTAGGTCCGGTAAAGAAACCATGCTGCGATCGCCTTGTCGCTGTAACTGTACTCGAGCTGCTGTCTGGGTATGGAGTTGTTGCGCATGTAGGAACGGACAATACCGGTGATAAGATAGCTTATAAGCAGTGTTGCAATGGCAAAAAAGTAATCGACCATGTAGGCAACCAGCAGGGTCAGGATGAACGGCATATAGGTGAGCTTGAAGGCTACGACCTGTACCAGCCATCGGCATGGTTTTGTTTTAAAGGTGGGGGTGGGTTCTATCTCTGGGATAAAGTCAATCATGCCTGGCATTATAGCAAATATAATGCCATAACGCCCAAGAACAGTGAGGATAGTTGAAAACATAATTGACGATAAAACTATGCAAAAAGTAAACTTAAATCGTCAGTTTAGCTCCATCTCTTTACGCTCCAAAGACATAAGAGATTGTATTCTGCTATCATTATTTAATTCAGGAGTTTAAGATGAGCGAGCCAAGATTAGAAGATATGGGTGACTATAACACTCTTGCAGGAGAGAAGCGACGTATTGTTTGGGCGGTCATTATTGCCGGACTGATCATAGGCAGTATCTATTTCATCGCACGGGCCTATTTTGTGCCTAGTGACATGATCCAGACTGACGACGATATTGTCAAGGTGCCGGCTGTTCAAAAAGGTACCGGCGTTACACGCTAAACGTACAATACAAGTACGCGATTCATATGGACTTCTTAGGGGACAATGGCGGTTCGCCTGCCTACCACAGTCCGGTTTATAAAAATGATACAATACTGCAATTTTTAAACCCTGACAGCATTGTCAGGATCAATATCTAAAGGTCTTACTATGGTCACCACGATAATCGGAATCTATACCTTTTACGTACTTATCAAAATCTATGTCAGTGTTATGCAGATCGGTTATGTCAACCAGGCGAAGCGCAAAAGTGCCGTTTTAATGAGCTCGGCTGAGTTCCTGAAAGCGGGTAATTACGCGGTTGCCAAAGAGAAACTTTCGATGTTTACGACGCTTCTGGACTTTATACTGTTTTTGGTCTGGATGAGCTTCGGAATCAGCTGGATCGAGCAGACATTTATGGTCTATGATCCAACAATGTCCACTGTCTTGGCAGTGTTGGCGTTCATTCTGATCAATGGTCTTATTGCACTTCCAATCGAATATTACGAAAAATTTGTACTCGATGCAAAGTTCGGTTTTAACCGCTCCTCTCTGGCGCTTTACATCAAAGACACCGTGATCTCAACCTTGTTGACCGTCGTCTTCGGTGCCCTGATCATTTGGGGGATCTACGCGATAATTTCGTCGACGCAACTGTGGTGGCTGTGGAGTTTTACGTTTATCTTCGGGGTTATCGTGCTGCTGAACATGTTCTTTCCGACACTGCGCGCACTCTTCTTTGACAAATTGACACCGCTCGAAGATGAAGAGCTGAACAAGCAGATAAACCGTCTTATGGACACGACAGGCTTTCAAAGTTCGGGTGTCTTTGTCTCCGATGCATCGAAACGAGATGCCCGTCTCAACGCCTATTTCGGTGGTTTGGGAAAGACCAAACGTGTTGTTCTTTTCGACACGCTGTTGGAAAAACTCTCACCCAATGAACTGCTTGCGGTTCTGGGACATGAACTGGGCCATTTTCAACACGGCGATATCTACAAGAACATCGCTCTGATGGGCGGTATGCTCTTTGCGATGTTTGCGCTATTTGGCAACCTGCCTGACACACTCTACATGGAGCTCGGCGTGCAGATGAACGCGGCCAATATGATGATATTATTTATTCTGGTCATGCCGCTGCTGAGTTTCGTGATGATGCCGATAATGGGAATTGTCAGCCGTCATAACGAGTATGAGGCAGACAAAACGGGTGCCGATCTTGGCGGAAAACTCTTTTTGAGCGAAGCGCTGAAAAAACTGGTCAGTGAAAACAAGAGTTTTCCGCTTTCGCACCCTATCTACATCTTTTTCTACTACACCCACCCGCCGGTGTTGGAGCGTCTTAAAGAGCTTGGGGTTGATCTTCATACCCAGACTGACAGTGCGTTAGAGGGTGCATGTCCGTCGATCGATTAAAGACTGTAAATGCGTGGCTGACGCAGATTACCACTGAACTTCAAGGGGTCGTCGAACGTCCCCGGCGTGAGGCCCAGCTGCTCATAATGGCACTGCTGCAAAAAGACGAACTGTGGTTGATAACGCATGAAAACGAGATAGTAGAAGAGGGTGAGAAGCTCGCCTCCTGGGTGGCACGCCGCAAAGCGAACCAGCCTTTGGAATACATTACCAACCGGGTCAGTTTCTACTCTCAGGAGTTCCATATCGAAGAGGGTGCATTGATCCCCCGACCCGAGACGGAACTCCTTATTGACGAGGTTTTGGCCTTTGCCGACAGAGAGAAGCCTTTGACCATTGTCGAAGTGGGGGTGGGCAGCGGTATTATCTCTACGGTGCTTGCCCAGGAGCTGCCGAAAGCGCGTATTATCGCGGTCGACATCAGTCCCGACGCGCTGAAAGTAGCGCGTAAGAACATTGAGGCCTTTGGTCTGAGCGAACGCATTGAACTGCGTCAGGGCGACCTTTTAGAGCCGGTCAGCGAAAAGATCGACATCCTTGTCTCCAACCCGCCTTATATCGCGAACGATGAGCCTCTGGAGAGCAACCTCGACTATGAACCTGATCTGGCGTTGTTCGGCGGTGAGATAGGCGACGAGATCATTCAGCGGCTTCTGGATGAGACTATTGCGAGAGGCATTCCTTTTTTCGCCTGCGAGATGGGGTACGACCAAAAGCCCAAGGTGAGGGCGTATTTAAAAAATACCCTCTATAAAGAGCTCAAATTCTACAAAGACCTCGCCGGGCACGACCGGGGTTTTGTACTAAAGAGCACCTCTAAAACAATAAGGAAATGATATGACAACAAAACAGTGGACCATAGTGACCTACCTTCTTTTTGTGGCAATGACACTGGGTGCGGTCTTGACGCTCGGTATCTTCGTTGCAGCGACGATCTTTAACTCGGACAGTTATCTGGCCGGTGCTTTACTCGACCACTATAACGAGGGTCTTTTAATGGCAGAGATCTTCCGCCGTTTCAGCTACGTCATCTCATTTTTGGCGTTGGTGGTCTTTGTCTTTGAGGCAAACGAGTACAAACATGGCCGTCGCGATACCTGGTCGATGGTAAGTGCCTTCTTCGTCATTGTCAGTGCGCTGATGTTCAGCGCCGTCTACACCCCTAAGATCCTGGAGATGCAGCAACTCGGCGCCGAAGCGACCCAAAGCGACGCCTTCAACGCCCTGCATATCGGCAGCGAGATCGACTTTAAGATCCTTGCTGTTGCACTCGCCGTGCTTTTCATTCGCCGTATGCGTCTGATGTTTGTCACGAAGTAGGCCATACCTACTTTAAATGCGGCTCTGCGGTACCGGCGGTCGCTCCGGGTGCACCATTAAAACTTTAAATTATTTTCCAAACATTTAACGCTTATGATGGTCTCACAAAAATATTTTTTAGATCGATGTTACTCTATTTTGCTCCATAGGAGAGATCTTGTTGCAGTATCGTGCCTACAGTGCTTATTCGATCCTCTTCGACAAGTTCTAAAGGTTTAGAGAAGTGAAGACCTATGTCAACCATAATGGACACTTCTTTATATTAAATCTTATTATAATATTTTAAAATGTACTAATTTGACATTTTTTTGACATTTTTAAGTTAGGGTTTCAACAGAAAATATTAAAAAGGTCAAAAATGAAATTTTTGCTTATCTTTACAATGTTGGTTTCAATGTTGTCAGCAAGTACTACTTTGCACACTCCATTCCAGCCACAAGATGGAAAAAACGGCTATGTGGGTGTGGCAGATGTTACATATGTCATTAAAAATTGTTATGGCGATCCAAATCTGATCGTTAATATAAAAACGAAAAATACCAAATATAGATATGAGGACAAATTATATGATTTAAGCCGATACTCTTCGAGTAAGACAAGTGCAAAAGGCTATACGGTTTTAGAAGGTGATATTTATAATAGTAATTTTGATTTAGGACATATTGAATATTCAAACATCACTAACTTTAATGCTGCAGGTTGTTATTCTGATACATACAGTTTGACAAATCATCTTGGACTAGGCAAAGAGTTCTCAAAAGAAGATACCATCCACTTCTTAAAACTTTTGAACCCAGTCTTATACATTAACAGCCGGGATTATGACCTGGAAAAAGAGATCAAAAACGGTTCGTCTCAAAAGAACGGGGTCGTCCCAACTGCCAGTAGTGCAACGGTAGGTAATGGTAATTCTTTTAACAACCAGAATAGTTACAATGCATTTCGTGAGCAACAGCAGAGAGAGAGACAGATCCAAGAAGAACGACAGAGAGAACAAAGAGCTCAGGAACAACGCCGACAGGATGAACAGCGAAGATATGCTCAGCAACAACGATATACTCAACAAGAGATAGAAAATCAACGTCAAAGCGATGCGATTCAGGAAAAGATGCGAGCAGATGCGCGGAGAGAACAGGAAAAGCGTGAAGCGCAACAAAGAGAAGTAGACAGATACGAGCGTGCACAAAGAGCGAATGAACAACAACTTGCCAACGATCTTGCAGGGTTAGCTACTGCTTATGGTAATTCAGGTGCAGAAATCCCTGAACCTGTTGGCTGGGCATTGGTTGCGGCACTATTTGGCGCCTTGGCGGTAGTCACACTGCCTAATGATACCGGTACTAATGTAGATTTTGAATATTCCTACATTGGAACTACCATGGCTGCTATCAGTGTAGGGGGTGCTTTTGCTGCCCAATTTCTTGATTTTGGTCTTGAAACAAGCCACACCATCACCATCTCAAAAAGTGAACACAGTATTGAAAACAATGAGTACTATCTTTTGACCTTACCAAATGGTAATCCTTCTTATCAAACACAATTAAATGGGACATTTTCCGGTTTCACAGTCAGTAGTGCCAACTATTGGACGTTAAATCCAAATGCAGCTGTCAATGGGATGACTGTATGGGTTGATTACTACCATCAGAGCTCAGATGACCCGGTTTACTATCGTGTAGATAATGGTGGTAACGCCTTTTACCTATCTACTCAAGTCACTCAAGGTGCAAGTGCCGGTGTGGGTCTTTGGTCAGGGTTTAGTAATGGTCTTGTGATTTCAGGCGGTGTCATGTTTGCAGATATTCGTTTGTATGACCAACAAGCGACCGTATCTTTTTTACACCTCCCAATGGATCTTGAATCTGTAAACTCAAATGCAGATCACGGTTTGGGTATTCCATTACGTGCCGAATTGAGTTATAAATATCTGACTTTGACATCTACCTATAACTATGCGCCGGGAACGTTTTCTTTTGGTCTGGGACTTCATTATTAATGGCATAAAGATCAATGCTGCTTGTTAGATGAAAGCACCATCTGTTTAGTAAAGACAATAGCAGATCGTTTTCTTGTCAAACGGGGACTTTATCATGGACTGTGTCATTACAACATAGAGTTCAATCCACTGATGATATCTCCTTAGTGTAATTAAAAAAATATGGTTTGATTTAACGCTCAAGAAGACGTGTCATTCTATTGTATCCATGAAGATGCACATGCTTACAGAAGAAATATAGAAAGAGTTAGGGTCAGGTGATACCGATACCCTCTGCCGAGATGACAATACCTGCAATCACGATGCCGTTTCATCCATTTCCCCCGATTAGCAAAGTATATTGTCAAGACTTTGACCTGCATATGACAAGTTGAAAGAGTCATGTAATATAATTCTAAAAGCATATGCGCATAGAAAACACTAGGTGGCTATGCCTATATCTTCGGAACTCTTTTTAAGGCCTGTTTTATGAGTATCTTCGCTTTGCAATCGCCGGCAGGCGGCTTTTTAGATGAAGACCTGGACCATTTTAACAAAGTGTTTGATGACTGGTGTGTTCATTTTGACAACTACGACGATGCGAGCCTTATAGCCGATAGCCTTGATGAGCGCAAAAGCGTCGAAATCGTTGAGATTACGCCATTGAGCTACCCTAAATACTTTTTTCCAAGTCTTGAGGGCAACATTCATGCGACCCGTCAACTTGGCGATAAGATCATCTGCATTGTCGAGCCGTACATGGGGTCGAACTATCGTATAGCCGTCTGTGATTTAAAGACGAAGCGGGTGACACTGACACAGACCCGTTATAAAAGTGTCTTGAGTGTCGAAGGGGCTTTTTCGAACTTTACAGTTTGAACATTCGTTTGTGTGCCAGCGTTTCATGATGGCGTATTACAACAGGTATTTGTCGCAGAGAGCCTTTTAGCGTTTATTTTACTAAAAGAGGTAACGGATACCGATCGTTCCGATAAGAAGAAAATCGGTGTCTCTCTTAACCGTCACATTGTTCTTGGTGTACTCCTGCTGGAAATTGACGGCGGGTGAAGCGGAGAGATAGACGCTCCATGTGCGGTGGAACTGCCAATCGGCTCCGATCGGAGTACGGATGACAGCCCCTTTTCGCATACCCGCGAAAGTGTCAGCCCAAACGTAACCGGCACCGGCCCCGACGTAAAAGTTCAGCGGTTTTTTCGAAAAGAACTTACTGTCTTTGAGAAACTGGTAACGAAAAAAGATGAAGTCTGCACCGGCTCCGGCATGTCCGACCGATACATCGATAAGCTTTTTAAACTGCATGGTCAGACCCAAACCGTAATCTTCAGCCACACCGATCGCGAAATCATAATCGCCGCTGAAGTCAAGGGTGCTGACACCTGGCGCCGTATAGGTTCCTTCTGTTGCCGGATTTGCGGCGATTGCTGCGGTACTTAGAGCCAGTGTCAAAATAAAAGGCAGTAGTCTCTTTTTCATCTCTTCCCCTTCCTTTTGAATGCAAGCACGAATGCGGCTTGTATGAAACAGTGTACTATCTTTAGCCCTGATGTAGTAAAACAAAGCAGTCTTGAGGGTGTTTGAACAAGGGAAGAGGATCTCCGAGCTGGATGACCGAAGCAAGTGCACAACCGTGCTCAAGCCTGCAGATAAATCTTAAGGTGCTCGATGGAGAGGCTTCCTCTGAGAGGGTTGCCAAAGTACACTTTGCAGGGCACTTTGAAAAAGGCTATTCGAACCTGTTGCTCCAGAGATGAGTTATGCCATCATACACGCTCCATGCTGCTATGGCATTGCCGTTTCCGTCCATTGATATCTGCGGATTAGTTGCTGAATAGATGTTTTCATTCTCGATTGTGTGTGCCGTTCCCCACTGCCCGCTGGTACTGTTATAACGGTTTGTGAAGGTGTTGTAGCGTAAACCGTCGGACATATCCCATACCGCAATCGCGTTGCCGTTTCCGTCTAGCGCCACTTGCGGGTGATATGCCGCACCTGCATTTTCACTCTCTATCAACCTGCTGCTTTCCCAGTACGTGTACTTGTTGTTGAAACGTTTTGCCCAGATGCTCCACTGTATGCCGTCATACTGCTGCCATACTGTCATGGCATTACCGTTGCTGTCCACGGCTACCTGTGGAAACTGTGCGTTGCCGGTGTCGGACTCCAGCAGTGTGGCTGTTATCCAGCTTCCGTTGACGTAGCGGTTTGACCAGATGTTCCACCGAGCGCCATCCCACTGATGCCATACCGCTACGGCGTTACCGCTGCTATCCATTGCCACTTCCGGATACTCCGCACTGCCGGTGTCGTCACTCTCTATCAGCCTTACCCCTGTCCAGTTACCGGTGGTACTGTTAAGGTAGTTCGCATAGATATTATTCCTTGTGCCGTCATACTGATACCATACCGCTATGGCGTTACCGCTGCTATCCATAGAGAGCTTTGGCAGTTGTGCACTCCCTGAACTGTACTCTACCCCCTTAACGGTTCCCCAGCTGCCGCTGGTCTTGTCGTAGCGGTTTGAGTAGATGTTGTACGATGTACCGTCAAACTGCTGCCATACCGCTACCGCGTTGCCGCTCTCGTCGACAACTACTTGCGGGTTATATGCAGTACCTGCATCGTTATTCTCTATCAGCTCTGCCGTGCCCCAGCTTCCGCTTGCAGCGTCGTAGCGGTTTGAGTAGATGCTGTACCATGTACCGTCGTACTGGTACCATACCGCTACCGCGTTGCCGTTACCGTCGACAGCCACTTGAGGTACTTGCGCATGACCTGCATTGTCACTCTCTATGAGCTCTGCCGTGCCCCAGCTTCCGCTTGCAGCGTCGTAGCGGTTTGCCCAGATGTTATAGCGGGTACCGTCGGACTGCTGCCAAACCATTACGGCGGTACCGTCGTTGTTCATGGCCACCTGAGGAGCACCTGTATAGTCTGCTATGAACTGGGGACTCTTCCAGCTGCCGTCCTGCGTGACAAAGTGCCAGATATGATCTGCCGCCATCCGTATGCCCGCGCTGTCTTTTACATAGGAGGTGATGGTCGCAGTGTAGGAGGCCAGAAGGTCCAAGCGCCCTTCGGCCGCATCGAATGTCGCCGTACCGTTGGCGTAGTTTACGGTTCCGTTGACCTCTCCCTTGTTGTTCGCGAGGGTAAAGGTTGACCCGCTAACCGTCGAAGCGTTCATCTCCTCGCTGAAAACAGCGGAGAGGCGTG
>JBFEJN010000042.1:0-22748 GCA_041553195.1 Sulfurimonadaceae bacterium | reverse complement strand
GATAGAGGTTGGGTTTGGCGTCGTTGGTGTAGTGCAGGGTAAAGGAACTGGTCTCCAGGATCCAGATCGGTGCCTCGATATCAAGGAAGGCAAGGGGGGTTCCGATATTACCGCCTGCCTGAGAACCCTTTTCAGCCAGAAGGTGTTGGAGCATCTGTGTGGTCGTGGTCTTGCCGTTGGTGCCGCTGATCCAGATGTTGAAGGGAAGCTTTTCACGTCTGAGAGGCGAGCTGCTTCCCAAAAACAGGTCATATTCGCTCATGAGGTTTTCGGCCCGCTGAATCAAAACATGGTGCGGTGGCATACCCGGTGAGGGGATCTCTAAAAAAGAGTACTTTGGATCAAATTCGTTTGCGGGTTTGAGCGTATTGTTCTTTTCATCTTTGAACGGTTTGGTCACGTTGTCGTCAAAAAATTGAGCCGGACCGTAATGTTCGGCAATCTCTTTGGTTGTGATGCCGTAGCCAAAGAGGGTGAGGTTAAGTTTTTTTTTCACTAAAATACCCTGTTTAACGGATTTTGAGGGTGATTAATGCAAGCATGTTCGAAAGCATCGCGATGATCCAAAAACGGACAATGATCTTGTTCTCTGCCCACTGTTTCATCTCAAAGTGGTGGTGAATAGGGGCCATCAGAAAAACGCGCTTTTTGCGCAGTTTGAAACTTCCTACCTGTAGAATAACAGAGATGGTCTCGACTACAAAAATAAAGCCGATCAAAATAAGCAAAAATTCACTTTTAGAGATAATTCCCATATAGCCGATAAAGGCACCCAGTGTCAGTGAACCGCTGTCGCCCATGAATACGGCAGCAGGATGGCAGTTGAACCATAAAAATCCGACAAGCGAACCGACCAATGCACTTGCAATTATGGCCACTTCACCAACCGGAAAGTTTGGCAGAAGCAGATAGTCGCTGATAATGGCATTCCCTGTGATATAGACCAGTACTGCCAGTGTCAAAAGGGCAAAGATTGAGGGCACAGTTGCCAGACCATCCAGTCCGTCGGTCAGGTTAACGGCATTTGAAGCACCCACCATAATAAATGCCCAAAAAAGGATCGCCCAGTACCCCATGTCTAACAGCGGTGTTTTATTGAAGGGAATATAGAGATCTGTATTCATATTGGAAAAATAACAGAGGAAAAACGCGATACCCCCGGCTGCAAGAAGTTGAAACAGCAGTTTCATGCGTGCTGAGAGACCCGCCAGATTGGCATTTTGTCTGATCTTCGACCAGTCGTCCTGGAAGCCGATCAAGGAGAAAAAAAGCAGGGTCAAGAGGCCGCCGATAGCATAGGTGTCAAAAATCTTGATACTCATCAATGACGCGATGATGGTCGCTATAACAAAAACAATACCTCCCATCGTCGGGGTCTTTGCTTTGGCTTGGTGCGTGTCCGGAGCCCAATCATTGATAGGCTGTACACTGGATGTTTTTTGTGCCCAGCGGATAAACCGCGGCATTAAAAACATGGTGAGTAAAAGCGCTATAAAAAAGGCAATTCCGGCCCGAACAGTAATATATTGAAAGAGATTGATATTGAAAGTCTCGTAAAACCAATAAAGCATTGCACTCCAGATCAAGAGGCACCTGTAGAGTCTGTCTTTGGCAGACTCTAGATTAGAGGCACTCTTTAATAATAAATAATAATCAATGTAAAAGCGATATTTTAATATAATCGCCGCACATTTTACCTTTAAAGGATTAGGTTTGGCTAAAAAAGCGATACTCGTTATTACCGATGGTATAGGTTACTGCGCCAAGACAGAAGCAAATGCTTTTCATAAGGCAGCAAAACCGACGTATGACAAACTTTTTAAAGAAGCACCCCATTCACTGATCGACACATTCGGTCTCAGTGTCGGTCTTCCTGAAGGGCAGATGGGCAATTCAGAGGTGGGCCACATGTCCATTGGTTCGGGGCGTGTACTCTACCAGGACCTTGTCAAGATCTCATTGGCAATTCAGGAACAGAGCCTTGGCAGTAATCCAGAATTGACAGAATTGTTGGGGACATCAAAGACTTTGCACCTTATCGGTTTGATGAGTGACGGTGGTGTTCATTCACACATCGAACATCTTATCGGTTTGGCAGAAATAGCCTCTAAAGCGGGTAAGACGGTCTGGCTTCACCTTCTGACTGACGGTCGCGATGTTTCGCCAAGCTCTGCAAAACTTTACCTTTTCCAACTTCAGGCACATCTCGATGACAATATCAAGATCGCAACGATCGGCGGACGTTTCTACGGCATGGACAGAGACAACCGCTGGGAACGTGTTCAAAAAGCGTATGATGCGATTGTCAATGCAAGCCCGAAGACAGACAACACGCCGAGTGATTATATTGAGAACTCCTATGCAAAAGGTGAACTCGATGAGTTTATTGTCCCAACCGCTTTTGAAGGCTACGAGGGAATGAACGAGGGTGATGCCGTGTTGACCTTTAACTTTAGAAGTGATCGTATGCGTGAGTTGGTGACGACATTGGGTGCGGAGGATTTCGAACACTTTAAACGCAAAGATATCAAGGTGAACCTTGCCACAATAACCGAGTATGATAAAAGCTTCACCTATCCGGTGCTTTTCAAAAAAGATACGCCGAAAAACACACTTTCAGAGGTCATTTCAAAGGCTGGGCTGCGCCAGTTGCATACGGCTGAAACGGAAAAATATGCACATGTCACCTTCTTCTTTAACGGGGGTGTCGATGAACCGTACCTGAATGAGACGCGTATTCTGATCCCGAGTCCAAATGTCAGGACCTACGATATGCAGCCTGAGATGAGTGCCCCGGCGGTCGGTGATGCTGTGCTTAAAGCCATGGATGAGTCGTATGACTTCATCGTTGTTAATTTTGCGAATGGTGACATGGTCGGTCATACCGGCAATATCGAAGCCGCGACAAAGGCAGTTGAAGCGGTTGATCATGAATTGGGCCGGATCCTGGAGAAAGCAAAAGAGAATGACTATGCTTTGGTCTTAACTTCTGATCATGGTAACTGTGAAGAGATGCGCGATGATGCAGGCAATGTACTGACCAACCATACGGTGGGCAAAGTGTGGTGTTTTGTGGTTGCTGAGGGTGTCGAAAAAGTCGAGTCGGGTGCGCTTAACAATGTCGCACCGACCGTATTGAAGCTGATGGGTCTGGAAAAACCTGCCGAGATGGACCATGCACTTATATAGTGTCAGTGATTTTTGTTTATAATGCGTCATTATTAAAGTAAGCTGGAAATATAAAGGAAGCAAATGAGATTTACGGGAAAAAATGTTTTAGTCACAGGTTCAAGCCGTGGTATTGGAGCCGAGATAGCCAAAGTACTTGCGTCATTCGGTCTGAAAGTATGGGTTCATTACCGCAGTGGTGCTGATGCAGCAGAAGCCGTTAAAGCTGAGATCGTTGCCAATGGCGGCGAAGCGGAAGTAATCGGTTTTGATGTGAGTGACGAAACGGCCTTTGTTGAGGGCATTAAAAAGATCGTTGATACTGACGGGGAATTCTCTTACCTTGTCAACAATGCAGGGATCACCAACGACAAATTGGCACTTCGCATGAAAACAGAAGACTTTATGTCTGTTATCAACGCGAATTTGACATCTGCCTTTGTCGGTTGTCGTGAATCGATGAAGGTAATGCGCAAAAAGAAATTTGGTGCCGTTGTCAATATTGCGTCGATTGTTGGTGAGACAGGTAATGCCGGACAAACAAACTATGCAGCATCAAAAGGCGGCGTCATCGCAATGACAAAATCATTTGCAATCGAAGCGGCAACAAGTGGAATTCGCTACAACACGATCACTCCGGGCTTTATTGCGACGGATATGACAGATGAACTTAGCGAAGAGATCAAAGATGCCTTTACTGCCAAGATCCCGATGGGTCGTTTTGGCCATGCTAAAGAGGTTGCTGAGGCCGCCGCGTTCTTACTCTCTGATCACGCTTCTTATATTACGGGTGAAACGCTAAAAGTCAATGGCGGGATGAACATGGCATAAAAATTCACTCAGGTGCCCCTCTGGCCCTAAGTGCATATTTAATACCTGATAACCCCGAAGCCATTGGCTTCGGTCGCTCTTCTGACCCGACCTTTTTGTTCATGAGATCAAACAGACAATATTTAATAGATGGACATCTTCGAAATACAAGGTCGTAGAAGCGTATTTCCTGTAGACAAACATGTTCATCCTTTGATGTTCCCAAAATCAATATAGACGCCCCTGTTACCCATAGTATCAACGTTTAAAAGTGCTGTTAATTCACTCATTACTTAAGCTTATTGTGCTATACTTTCCCAAATTTTTTAATGAACAGGAGCTGTTATGGCACTTATCGATGATATCAAAGAAGTAGTTGTTGAGCAACTAAGCGTAAACCCGGATGAGGTTAAAGAAGAATCAAAATTCGTAGAAGATCTTGGTGCAGACAGCCTTGACGTTGTTGAACTTGTAATGGCTCTTGAAGAGAAGTTTGATATTGAAATCCCTGATGATGAAGCAGAGAAGATCCAAACAGTTCAAGACGTTCTTAACTACGTAGAAAACAAAGCGTAATTTAAAGGCTTCGGCCTTTTTTCATGTTTTTAAATGCAAGCTTGTACGAGCTGACACTTAAGAACATTCATCATTCATAGGAGATCAATGTGAGAAGAGTTGTAGTAACGGGTATCGGTATGATCAATGCTGTTGGGCATGATAAAGAGAGTGCTTTTAAAGCGATTTGTGACGGTGAATGTGGTATCGACACAATAACACTTTTTGATCCGTCAGACTACCCTGTAAAAATTGCCGGCGAAGTAAAAGATTTCGATCCTACTACGGTAATGGATGCGAAAGAGGTCAAAAAAGCGGACCGATTTATTCAGCTTGGACTCAAAGCGGCACAAGAAGCGATGGCAGATGCCAACTTTGGTGACGATATCGATATGGAACGTTTCGGTATCGCAGCGGCTTCTGGAATCGGTGGACTTCCTTCAATCGAGAAAAACTCGATTATTTTGAGCGAACGCGGTCCTCGTCGTATCTCTCCATTTTTTATTCCGGGTGCACTTGTCAATATGCTTGGCGGTTTTGTGACAATTGACCATAACTTAAAAGGGCCAAACCTTTCTGCTGTAACAGCCTGTGCTGCAGGTACACACGCCATCTCAGAAGCAGCGAAGACCATTATGTGTAATGGTGCGGAACGTATGCTGATGGTTGCTGCCGAGTCGGCTATTACCGGAGTAGGTATAGGTGGATTTGCATCGATGAAAGCACTTTCGACTAACAATGACGAAGCAAAAACAGCATCACGACCATTCGATGCAAATCGCAACGGTTTTGTCATGGGCGAAGGGGCAGGAGCACTTGTTCTCGAAGAGTATGAGGCAGCAGTTGCCCGCGGTGCGAATATCTATGCTGAATTGGTAGGATTTGGTGAAAGCGGTGATGCTAACCACATTACAACGCCAAGTCTTGATGGTCCATTACGTGCCATGAAGGCGGCATTTAAAATGGCAGGTGAACCTAAAATTGATTATGTAAATGCGCATGGTACATCGACACCTGTAAATGATAAAAACGAAACAGCGGCACTCAAAGAGCTCTTTGGCGGCAAAGAGAACTGTCCTCCAGTCTCTTCGACAAAAGGTCAGACTGGGCACTGTCTAGGTGCTGCAGGTGGTATAGAAGCGGTTATTTCGATCATGGCAATGCGCGATGGTGTTGTGCCACCGACGATCAACTATGCAACACCGGATGAAAACTGTGACCTTGATATCGTTCCAAACACAGCGCGTAAAGCAGAACTTAACTGTGTTATGAGCAACTCTTTTGGTTTTGGTGGCACTAACGGTGTCGTCATCTTCAAAAAAATATAGGCAAGGACCTCAGTTTTGGCTACATACCTCGATTTTGAACAGAAGATCAAACAGATACAAGAAGAGATTATCTCCGCAGAAGTTCGTCATGACAAACATGCTGCAGAGATCCTTCAGGCTGATCTTGAAAAAGAGGTAGCAAAGACCTACAAAAACCTTTCTCCTTATCAAGAACTTCAGCTTGCGCGTCATGCTGACCGCCCTTATGCGCTTGACTACATCAATCTTTTGATGACAGATAAAGTCGAACTTCACGGTGATCGTCATTTTGCCGATGACGCAGCTATCGTCTGTTACATGGGTTATATCGGCGGGCAGCGTGCAGTCGTTATCGGTGAGCAAAAAGGGCGCGGTACCAAGAACAAGTTAAAACGCAACTTTGGTATGCCGAATCCTGAAGGGTATCGTAAGGCACTGCGTGTTGCAAAATTGGCAGAGAAATTTAATCTTCCGCTGCTTATGCTGATCGACACTCCGGGTGCATACCCGGGTCTGGGAGCAGAAGAACGCAATCAATCAGAAGCGATCGCGCGCAATCTTCTTGAACTGGCACAACTCAATACAATCACTGTCTCGGTGGTGATCGGTGAAGGCGGTTCAGGTGGTGCCCTGGCAATCGGTGTCTCAGACAAACTTGCGATGATGCGCTATTCAGTTTTTTCTGTCATCTCTCCAGAGGGGTGTTCTGCAATTCTTTGGAATGACCCGTCAAAAGTTGAAGCAGCGACTAAAGCATTGAAGATTACAAGTTCAGATCTTAAAGAACTGGACCTTATTGACGATGTTATTGATGAACCGTTGATCGGTGCACACCGTAACAAAGAGGGTGCTGCTGATGCTATCGGTGACTACTTCTTAAGAACTGTCAAAGAACTGAGCGCCTTCTCTTCGGACGAGCGTATGAATAAGCGTTACAACCGTTTAACAAGTATGGGTGCTTACGCAGAATAGCACATTCTTCTATACTAAAGATTCCATAGTCCTATGGAATCGCTCGCTCTTCAATTTACTCTTCAACACGCATCATCGGATCAAACTTCGGCCGCTTAAACCGTTTTCCCTGTTTCGAAAAGAGTATCAACTCCTCGACCGTGTTTACCTCTTCAGGAATAAGCTCCAATGACATCAGAAAAAGTTTGGTCGTTGTAATGGCATCTGAAAGTGCGCGATGATGTGTAGCGGTATTATGCAGTTCAAGAGAGTCATTGAGATAGGTCAGTCCATATCGATATGAGGAAAATGTCCGTTCTGCAAGGTCGATGCTGCAGAGATAACGGTTTAACATCGGTTTCATGTTCAGCTTCTGATACATTGCAGAGATAAAACCGTAGTCAAATTTAACAGCATGTGCAACAAAGATATCGGTACCAAGAAAGGCTTTGAACTCATTAAGCACACGTTGAAGCGTAGGAGCATCTTTGGTCTCTTCTACGCTGATCCCCGTCAACTCTGTGATGTGTTTCGAGATCTCATCGCATTGGACAAGACTTTCGTATTCGGCAATGATCTTGCCATTTTTGACCTTGATCGCACCAATTTCGATGATCTGGTGTTTATCTGGCTTGGAGCCGTTGGTCTCGATATCGACAATACAAAAGGTCGCCTCTTTGATGTTTTGAGTATTGGTCTTGTAGTAGTAACGGTTGTTCTTGACAGTGATCTCAAGGCCTTGAGCCGGGGCCATAAGTAGTTCAATCTCGAGCGACTCATCAAGAAAAGGACGGATTTCAGTGATGTCCGCGCCTTTTTTAGAGGCGAGTTTAAGGGAGGTCTTATGGTCAAAGGGTCGCATTATTGCGTTTTCTTTTTTGCATTGGCGATGAAGGCGTTAACCTTTTGAGGGTCTTTGACCCCTTTTGATGCTTCGACGCTAGAGCTGACATCAACACCGTAAAAGCCATATTCAATGGTCTCATGAACATTCTCAGGGCTCAGGCCACCTGCAAGGATAATATGGCTGTTATCCTTACCTTTGAACCATTCCAGGTTAAGGCGCTTACCCATACCGCCGTAGGCTTCACAGTAGGCATCGACCAAACGATATTGACCGTCAAGTGCAGCGATATCTGTTTCAGCTGCAGCCCTGGTGACCTGGACGAAAGGAATGGTCAAGGCAGCTAAGGTCTCTTGCGGGGCTTCAAAATGGATCTGGGCAAGGGTAATAGTGCTCTCACGACTCATCGCGTTGATCGTGTCTGCATCTTCATTGACAAAAAGACCTACTTTTTCAACGAAGGGAGGAAGTTTTTGAATAATCGTCTTAGCTGCATCAGGCGTAATATAACGGGGAGAGGGCGGGTAGAAGACAAAGCCAAGAGCATCAGCTCCTGCCTCTATGGCCATCATGGCATCGTCATAATTTGTAATGCCGCAGATCTTTACACGCACGGATGGACCTTATGGACGAAGGTTCTGAATAGCTGTTTCAAAGCTTTCATGTTTAAAGACATACGAGCCGGCGACACAGACATCCACACCGGCTTCTTGAAGCATCTCGATATTCTGATCGGTAACCCCGCCATCGATCTCGATAAGGCAGTCCGGATTGATCTTGTCACGAAGTGCTTTGAGACGTTTGATCTTTTCAACGACTGTCGGAATAAACTTTTGGCCTCCGAAACCAGGGTTGACGCTCATGACCAGGACCATGCCGAGGTCCGGGAGGAGATATTCAATAGCTTCTGCCGGAGTGTGCGGGTTTAACACAACAGCCGGTTTGATCCCAAGAGAACGAATATACTGCACTAAACGGTGCGGGTTTTTCTCTTCTTCGATATGAAATGAGATATAGCCCGGTTTAAGCGGTGCAAAAAGATCGACAAAAAAGGTGTTGTTCTCGACCATCAGGTGAATGTCCAAAGGTTTCGTCGCCGCTTTGGCGATTGCAGCGACAACAACAGGACCTATGGTAAGATTTGGGACAAAATGACCGTCCATCACATCGACATGGACCAGGTCGCAACCGGCGTCACAGATCGCTTTTACATCGCGTTCGAGGTTACCGAAATCGGCTGAGAGTACACTTGGGGCTACTAGCATATTAGACTACTTTGTTTTTTGTAATTTTAGCGAAATTTTCTTAGTTGATTAGGCTATAATAGATGACAACGCAAATGAAAAGGTTGCTCATTTATTTGTTAAGCTCAGTTTTTGCTTCACAAAGATATAATTCGCAACTTTAAATATTACGCAAGGATACCCTATGGCAAAAAGATGTGCAATCAGTGGTAAAGGCCCTATGGCTGGAAATAATGTATCTCACGCAAAAAACAGAACTAAACGTCGTTTTTTGCCGAACCTTAGAACAGTACGTGTCACACTAGAAGACGGTACTACTCAGAAGATCAGAATTTCTGCAAAAGAGCTTCGCACACTTAAAAAGAACTCGTAACCGATAAGGTTATATTTTGAACCTCATTAGCAGGCTTCGAAACTTTCTACACTGGGAGGAATCTCCCAAACCAGACCCATCCATCTTACCCGATTTTTATTCTAATCTACACGCATTTCGTCTGCCTATAGTCTTTACAGTTATGACCATGCTACTTGGTACAATGGGCTATGTCATCATCGATGACTTTACGCTGATGGATGCAATCTATCAGACAGGGATCACGTTTACTACGGTCGGGTTCGGAGAGATAGCGCCTATTTCAGATGCAGGACGGATCTTTACGATCACTCTTATTATTACAGGGTTCGCTGTCTTTTCCATGGCAGTGGGTATTATGGTCACTGAGTTAAACCGAGGCCATCTTTTAAATACATTGAAGGAGCGCAGTATGTTGTATAAAATCGCGCGGCTTAAAAAGCATTTTGTCGTTTGTTATCACAACGACTATACCATTGAAGTGACGCAGCAACTGCGTGCCAATCATATTCCGTTTGTCGTAGTCGATCCGCGTGAAGACATGGAAGAGATAGCCGAAAAATATAAGTACCCGTATTTTATTCAAGATGAACCGCATACTGAACATGCCATGTTGAAGTCACATCTTAGTTCTGCTGACGGTATGATCACACTGTCGAGTTCGATCGCTGACAATATTGCCATTATTGCTTCGGTACGTCTTTTTGAAAAAGAGCATTTTATTCCAAAGCCTTATAATATTATTTCAGCAGCAGAGACCGAAAATGATGTAGATAAACTGAAAAAGCTTGGTGCCGACACGGTTGTTTCGGCAACGAAATTGACAGCGCAGCGCATTACGGCAATGGCAGCACGTCCGGACATGGAAAATCTATTGGAAGAGTTCTTATACCAGACAGATACACCGCTTGATATGGAAGAGATCTTTGTTCCCAAGTACAGTTGGATCGTACTGCGTAAACTCAAAGAGACGCATCTCCGTCAGATCGCCAATGTTTCGGTTGTCGGTATGACTAAAAAAGATGGAAAGTTTGTGCCGATGCCAGATGGAAACAATCTGGTGACGAGTGAATCAAAGCTGCTGGTAATCGGAACACAAAAAGGGATCAATATTACAAAAGGCATCATTCAAAAACGCCAGAAACCAGAGGAATTGAAATATGTATAAAATCACGAGTAACCCGGATGGCGTTTGTGCACCTGTCGGCTTTTATGCCGATGGTATATCTGCGGGATTGAAAAAAGGCGGGGCCAAAGACATGGCTTTTGTTTACAGTGACCAGGTCTGTGCCTTGGCTTCTGTTCTTACGACCAACAAGATGGCTGCGGCACCGATTCATCATGCCAAGGGTGTCAAACAGACCAATTTTGTAATGATCAACTCTAAAAATGCCAATGCGATGACAGGTAAACCGGGTCTGGCTGATCTCGAAGAGATCCTGGATCAGGTGAAACAGGAGAACCCGGGATTGATAAATCCACTGATGAGTTCTACCGGTGTTATCGGCGTCCGTCTGCCTAAAGAGAAGATCCTTGCCGGAGCCAAGAAATTTGACCTTAGTGTGAAAAACCCGCATGCTGCAGCAGAAGCTATTATGACAACCGATCGTTTTTCAAAAGAGATCGCTGTTGATGTTGAGCTTGAAGACGGCAAGGTCTTTACGATCGGCGCGATGGCGAAGGGTGCAGGGATGATCAATCCGGCCATGGCGACGATGCTCTGTTATATTACGACGGATGCACAGATCAACTACATTACGATGCAGGAGATCCTGGAGCGTGTGAATGCCAAGACCTTTAATGCGGCAAGTGTTGACGGGGATACGTCGACAAACGATACGGTATTTTTGATGTCGAATGCCCGTGCTGTCTGTCATGATGATGATGCCTTCGAAGAGGCACTTTTTATGGTAATGGACTTTTTGGCCAAAGAGCTCGTCCGTGACGGTGAAGGTGCGACGAAACTTGTTACCTATCATGTCACAGGGGCCTACAGCAACACAGAAGCTGAGAAGGTAGCTAAGACACTCTCTAATTCTCTCTTGATCAAAACAGCGCTCTTTGGTGAAGACCCAAACTGGGGCCGTATTGCGATGTCGGTCGGGGCAAGCGGTGCGATGTGTGATGAAGAGAAACTGACGATCGCCTACGAAGATGTTCTGCTCTTCAAAGACGGGGTCAACCTTTTCAATGACGAGGTTGAAGTTCGCGCAGCTGCTATCATGAAACGTGATGCATTTACGATCAATGTTGACCTCGGCATGGGTGGGGGTAGTTTTAGGGCTTATGGGTGTGATCTCGGTAACGAGTATGTAAAAATAAACGCCGATTACCGTACGTAAAAGCTCCAGCTTCGGCGCATCTTGCGCTGGAGTTCACCTCTCGACGCACACTAGTGCGCCTTCGGATTCACATCCAACACAACCTACACCAAATCTGAAACTTTTATCTGTTTAATAGCTGGTTAAGATGAGCTTCGCCAACTTTACAACATTCAACTTTACAACATTCAACATTCAACATTCAACATTCAATTCATCGTCGGCAGGTGCCATTGCTGTTTGTAGGCGATGAGACGCAGGCAGACGGTTGCAACGGCAACGGCCAGTATGGCGAGGTCACTCATGGCGTTCAGGTAGTTCAGTATGGCCAGCATCAGTGCGACGATCAGAGCGATGGAACCGTAGAAGTCACTGACCAGTACGGCCGGGACTTTGTTGATCATAATGTCTCGGGTCACACCGCCTCCTACCGCAGTCAGGAAGCTCAAAATAACGACGCCAAATACATTGTATTCGGCATTGATGGCTAAAAGGGCACCGGTAATGCTAAAGGCGACCAGACCGACGGTGTCACTGATGACAAAGAGCCACTTATGCTCGATCTGATCGGAGCGGAGTGATTGAAATATAAAAGCGATGACAATGACAATGACGAGTGTCGTCGCAGGGTAATACTCGCTGAAGGCAAAAGGAGTACGATGCAAAAGGGCATCGCGTAATATACCGCCGCCAAGTGCAGTAAGTGATGCTGCAATGACGATGCCCAAGAGGTCAAGCCTGTTGCGTACACCCACCAAAAAACCGCTCAGACTGAAGGCGATAATACCGATGATGTCAGTCAGAAGGAAAATGTCCATGGTCAGATGTCTGAATAGTCGTTTTTAAAAGCCACATAGCGCGATGCCGATGCGTAGAGCTCTTTGACTTCGTCATCACTTAGCTCGCGTATCACTTTTGCAGGCGAACCCATGATCAGTGAACGGGGCGGAAAGACTTTGTTCTTTGTGACCAGTGCTCCGGCACCGACAATGGACTCTTTGCCGATAACGGCACCATCAAGGATCGTGGCACTCATACCGATAAGGCAGGCATCGCCGATCGTACAGCCGTGCATCATCACCCGGTGGCCGATGGTGACGTCGGAACCGATAATCGTCGGGTTGCCGTCGCTCATGTCCTCTTTTTTGTAGTGGGTGACATGGATCATACTCAGGTCCTGGATATTGGTGCGGTCACCGATCGTGATATAGTGGACATCACCGCGGATGACACAGCCGAACCAGATAGAGCACTCTTTACCCATCGTGACATTTCCAATGACATCGGCAGAGGGTGCGACCCAGCTGTTGGTACCGAGCTGAGGTGTCCATTGTTTGAACTTGAAGGTCATACTTATCCTTTGAGAAGGTCAGAGCTGATGAGCTCAGCTGACGAAAGATGAAGAGATCAACTCTCTTTTAAAAGACGGGTCGCTAATTTTTGAACATAATTAGGGGTATCTTTTTTCAGGGCTTTATACACTTTGTTTGTGTGGGTCTCAAAGAGTCGTTGGTTGTCAATGATCTTCGTCGCATCTTTTTTGACTTTATGATAACAGCCGTCACTTTGGAGTTCATAAGCGAGGACATTGTCAGAGACCTGCAGCTGAAGGATGTTCAGCAGCTTTTCCGCACTCTCCTGATCGGCGATCGGTGTTAAGAGCTCAATACGGCGAACCAGGTTACGCGGCATCCAGTCCGCACTTGAGATATAGAGCTGCGGTGCTGTGTGTTTAAAGTAGAACACACGGGCGTGTTCGAGGTATTTTCCGATAACGGAGATAACACGTATGTTTTCACTCAGCCCTTCGATACCGGGTTTAAGACAGCAGATACCGCGTACGATCAGATCGATCTTGACACCGGCCTGAGATGCTTTGTAGAGACCGCGGATAACATCTTCGTCGACCAGTGAGTTGACCTTGGCAATAATATGCCCTTCGCTCCCTTTTTTAGCTTCGTTTTGGATCATAGAGAGAATCTTGGGCTTGATCTGTGTCGGCGACATATAGAGCTTATTGAGTTTTCCTTTTTTACTGAATCCGGTGAGAAAGTGGAAAAAACGGGTGAGGTCGTTGGTGATCTCTTCATTGCAGGTGATGTACGAGGTGTCGGTATAGATCTTGGCCGTCTGCGGATTGTAGTTACCGGTCGCCAGGTGGGCGTACTGTTTGAGTTTTCCGTCAACACGGCGGGTAATCAACGTTGCCTTTGCATGGACTTTGAACCCCGGAATACCGTAAATAACATGGGCACCGGCATTCTCGAGTGCTTTTGCCCAAATAAGGTTGTTCTCCTCATCAAAACGGGCTTTTAGCTCGACCATTGTCGTGACCTGTTTTCCGAACTCGGCTGCCTGCATCAGTGCCTGAACAATCGGTGAGTTGGTCCCTGAACGGTAAAGTGTCATCTTAATCGAGACCACATCAGGGTCTTTTGCTGCGGTTTGGATCAGTTTGACGATCGGCTCGAAACTCTCGTACGGGTGGTACAGCATGATATCTTGTTTGTCGATGATGGTAAAGATGTTTTCAGTCGTGTCAAAGGGCGGTAAAAGCCGTGGTTTGAACGGTGTGGCTGTCAGGTGGGCAAAGTTTTTGTTGCCGACGATCTGCCAGAGACTGCCCAGATTCAAAATGCTAGAAAAACGGTAAATGTCATCTTTGTAGACATTGGTGTGACGGTTAAAAAAGTCGAGCAGGTCGGGACTGGCTTCCTGGCTTAGTTCAAGACGGACCAGTTCCCCTTTTTTTCGCAGACGCAACCCTTCTTCGAGGATCTCCATAAAGTCGTCCGCTTCTTCTTCTTCAATCGTGATGTCGGCATTACGCGTTACCCGGAAGGCGATGTGGTTTTGGAGCTTGTAGCCTGGAAAGAGCTCCCCGATATGTTCGGCGACAACGCTCTCAATAGGTACATAACAGCCGTCTTCCAGCTCAACAAAACGGGGAAGAACACGAGGTATTCGGACCAATCCATTACGTTCTATGGACTCATTTTCTAGATCTTGCAGCTTGACGATCAGGCCGAAGCTGAGGTTATTGAGGTGAGGGAACGGATGGGTGGCGTCGACAGCAATAGGAACAATGACAGGGTAGATCTGCTCAGTAAAATAACGGTTAAGCTGATGTTTCTGCTGTAGGCTGACTTCGTCATATGACTTGAGGGAAATTCCCTCTTTCTCAAGTTTTTTGAATATCTCCGAAAGGGTGTACTCGACGACCTGAAGTTCCTGGTGCAGGTATTTTCTGATCTCACGCAGCTGCTGCATCGGTGTTAGACGGTCTGCCCCTGAGACCATGACACCGGCCGCAAAGAGTTTTTTAAGACCGGCAACTCGGATCATGTAAAATTCATCGAGGTTGGTGCCGTAAATCGCTAGAAATTTAAGCCGCTCCAGCAGCGGTTGTGTCTCATCTTGTGCCTGTTTCAGAACACGTGTGTTGAATTGCAGCCATGAAAGCTCACGATTGTTATAGAATTTTGGGTCTTTTAGATTGATCATAAAGTTCTCTATTGCAGATTAGTTCTTGTGATTATAGCATAAGGCAAGATAATGCCTTTACACAGGGGCTATAACCGGTTGCTTACTTTTTCAAAGACGGTTTCGGATGGCGGTTCTGTCCATTGAAGAAGATACCGTACGGTACACAGGTTTCGACGTGCGTTGTAAAAAAATAGAAGAGGTATAAAGTCACTGCACCTATTGTGTAACGACCGACAAAGTCATGCGCCCATCTAAAACTATCCGGGTATTCGATGACGACCAGGGTAATCATGACAATACGTACCATATTCAGTGTGAGTAAGACGATCATGCCGCCTAAAAACCATTTTGTCTTAATGCTATAGCGGGTAGGGTAGGCCAATATAGCAGCGAGGTAGAGAATGAAAGGGGTCAGACCGTTACACTCGTTTAAGATCAACAGATGTAGCCCATGGTCAAAAATAACTGTATTGCCTTCCAAACGGACAGGAATGTCAAAGTGTTTGATCCAAAAGTCTATAACAAATATCGTTGTATCGGTCTGAAAAACATTGATAAAATAAAAGGGTGAATAATCTTTAAAGTAGATAAGTGCGATAAGCAGAAGAGACCAAATGGCAAAACGTAGCACAAACCACAACATACAGGCACGCTCCTTAACTTATATTACCTTCTAACTTTAGCATGATTTCACAGGAATAGTATCACCTTTTAGGGTTATATTGGTCTGATGTCGTTATGATGTAGACACAAATTTTGAAACAGGTGCAAGGATGATCATCGACAATCTAAAATTACTCAAAAAAATCATATCGATGCAATTCGCTGTTATTGAGGGCAACAGCCTCAAAGCGATTTTTCGTAAAGAAACACCTTTTTTTATACAAGAGAGTGGGGCAAACGTTATTGTCGTCTGTATTGAAAATGAAGATGGCGTTGATATCGAACTGATCCTCGAAGAGAAACACAAGTTCCTTTCACTTTTAAGCAAATATCGGCTCGTCGCAAAACACATGGAACTCAACAAGTTTATGGAGCAATGCAATTTACATTTTGTCAAGTCACACGAACATGTTCAGCTACAAAGTCTGCATGATATTTTTGACGGTAACCTTTCCAAGAAAAAAACAGTGGAATTCGAGAAGGAGATGGACTTTGATGTGGCGCTTCTTTACCCGATGTACAATAATCATGGTAAAAAGATTGGTCTGGTCATCTATCTTTATGCCAAAAGCTCATCGGGAAAGCGTGTGGACCTTTTGCAGTTGACGGAGATGTTTTCTGTACTTATTCGACCTTTTTACGATGACAATAGACGGGTCCTACGCGCAAAATGTGTGCAGATAGATGAGCAGATGCAGCGTTTGACACAAAAAGAAAAAGAGATCACACAACGTGTCGTTCTGGGGAAACCTTACCGGGAGATCGCAGATGAGTTAGGGATTTCTATCAATACCTTGAAAACCCACATGAAAAATATCTTCAGTAAATACGGGGTAAGTTCAAAGATAGAGTTGCATAATAAATTAACGGGAAGTTTTTAGAAGAGGAAAACCAGGGAGACCCTGGTTGAGAAGAAAGTTAACGGCCTTTTCCGCCGCCCCCACCGCCTGATTTTCCTTGACCTGAACCGCCGCCACCGCTGCGACCGCCAGCATTAGCCGCCTTTCCGCCGCCTTGGCCGCCTTTACCAGCGCCATAACCCTGTCCACTGCCTTGAGCAGATCCTTTACCCATACCGGAACCAGCACCTTGCCCATTTCCACTATTATAACCTTGGCCGCCACCCTGTCCTTTGCCTGATCCGGCACCTACACCGCTTCCAGTACCAGTAGCTTGGCCTTGTCCGTTAGTACCTTGATACTGATTTTGGTATTTGTATTGATGCTGGATCTGTTTTTTGCCTTGGCCGCCACCATTCAAACCGCTTTTCTGCTGAGTCATTAACTTTTGCTGTAATTGTGTAGATGTCTGCTCTGCAGCTACGGCGCCGATGGTAAGGAACAGTCCCGCTCCAACACTTAATAATAATTTTTTCATTGTCAACTCCTTGGTTTTTAGTTATATATATTATAACAACTTCAGTGTTAGCACTGTATAAGTCGAGAGGGCATTTTTTCTCATATTGAAGTTTTAAAAAGCAACGATAGCGGAGAGAAAAAACTCATAAAAATTCTCCATGTCTGAAGGGCCGGGGTAGTTGTAGGTGTACTGAACATCGAGATTGATATTTTGTCGTGCAAGGTAGTTAAGACCGATGGAAGGGGCATTGTAATCGTAAGCTCTGACAAACTCCTGCCCGGTCGCTGTCTCGTTGTTGTTGTAGGTCAAATATGCTACTTTTAGCCCCAGCGGTGTAATAGGATTGATCTGGAACTCTATTGATGCAGCCTGGTTGTCTGTCTGCTGCAGGTTGCCGCTGGAGAGATTACCGTCATTTGTGATGATGTTTTTAAGGACCACGTTGATCGTCGTCATGGTCATCATATCGGCTAGCGCACCGGTGGCTTGAAAATCGAGTCCATAGCCCTCTTTTTTAACCGTTACCAGGTCTGCTTTCAGATCGATCAGTCCGCCGTCAAGGCTCTGGTCACTTGCTTTGACATCACCGGTGAACCCATAGGCCCCCAACATCAGGTTCCATGAACCAATGGGTTGGTTATAGGCAATGCGTCCAAAAGGGATCATGCTGCCACCGGCATCGATCCCCTCGCTGTTTTGCGATGGAATCGTCGCACCGACAGTAACAAGAAAGCGGTCATCTCCGTAGTAGGCTTGAATACCGGTTGCCGGACCGCGACCGAGACCTGTCGCCTGGGCAGCGTTGGTCGCGTTGGCATTTTCAAACTGTTTTAGGGGGCTGTAGAGACCGGTGTTATAGGTTTCCATACCCGAGAAGATGCCGTTGGTCTGTGTCGTGTAGAGCGAGAAGCCGCTGAAGCCGTCAAATGTTTTGTAGCTCAGGAGTGCTTTGCCGCCAAAGACGACATCCCTGTCTACAGCGGGGTCCCCTGTCAACGAGATGAGCCCTCCTACGTTATCGGCAATACGTCCGCCAAAATAGAGGCCTGAACCATTCAGGACATTGACTTCACCGCGTTCGGATCCGATTTTCGTATAGCGTGCTTTCAATAGGGCAGAAACATTCAACACTGCGGGCAGACCCAGGGCAAGCTCCGAACCTTCTATGAGCGACTGCGTCTCATTTTCTGTGTCATAGAGAGTATAGCCAGAGAGTGCGAAATGACGCCCGTAGCTATTGAGTTTCGGCATGTTCTGCGTGTGGCAGGCCATACACTCTTTTCCTGTTTGTCTCGCAAATCCAGGTAGGGCATTGGCCGCTTCGGGTATAGTCAGTAGTACAATGCTTGAGAGTAAAAGTAAGTTCTTAGTGATATTTTTCATTAGGCACTCCAATTAAAATGAGATTGTTAAAACAGTTAAGAGGTCGTTGAAATTTTCGATTCCCTCTCTTTTGGCATCGACCATCGTATACTCCATGGTCAGCATAACATTTTGACGAAAGGAATAGTCAAGACCAAAACTCACGGCCTCTTTGTCTTTGACATCTATCTTCTGTGGTTCATAGGTGTGGGGTCCTTTGTCATTGGCTGTCAGATAGGCCATTTTGAATCCAAGATAGGTCCAGGGATATATGGCCAAATCGACAGAATATGCCTCCGTCTCGGCATCTTCGGGCTCACCGATGACGACAGGGTTATTGGGGTCGTCAACCATTAAGGTCGAATCACTGAGCGTTGTCTTGTTTTTTAGGACAGCACTCATTGTCATCAGGGTACTGAGCTCAAAGAGCGACCCCTCAAGCTGCAGATCAAAACCATAAGCCTCTTTTTTGACACCGACAAGAGCCTCTGGTATAAGACCGGAGAGATCAGGGTAATAGGTTGTATTGCTCGCTTTTGATGTTCCGTTAATGCCGAATGCACCAATTATGAGTGTCAGGTCACCGATAGGCTGTTCATACGCCAGCCGGGCGAAGGGGATCATGTTGTACCCTATGTCGATGCCGTCATTGTTATGGACGGGGACATAGGCACCGACTGTCAGGAAAAGATGCTCGCCGGCATAGTAGAGTTGAAGCCCTGTTGCCGGTCCGCTGCCCAGGTCAGAGGCTTGCGCAGCATTGGTCAATTTATGGTTTTCAAATTGTCTCAGCGGCTTGTAGAGACCCGTGTTGTAGCTTTCTATGCCCGAGAACGGGCCATAATTATTCGTGGAGTAGAAGGCCAGACCGGTATAGCCTTCGCCTGTTTCATAGGCCGTTGCGACCTTTCCACCGAAAATGGCTTTACCCTCTTTTTCACGAAACTCGATGATAGATCCGACATTGTTTGCGATGCGCCCCGCAATATGGATGGTCGATGTTTTAAAGATCTCTTCTACGCCGCGATTACTGCTGATGGGTTCATCTTGTTTTGTTTGAAGGACCTTGCCTTTGCCGTTGACAGCCCCATCACTTTTGTCATATCGGCCTTTCAGCATCAGTGACATGTTCAAAACCGTCGGAATACCAAGTCCCAATGTTTCTCCGTCAATCAGTGACTGTGCACCTGACTCGCTGCTCATGGTGTAGGCTGAACGGGCGAATTGACGTCCAAAACTGTTCAGTTTGGTTTGGTTTTGCGTATGGCACATCATACATTCAAGCCCCGTCTGTCTTACAAATGCCGGAACGGCGAAAACTTCTTGAGGAAGGAACAGGAGTAAGAGAGGAGTTGATACAAAGAGAAAACGCGATCGTCTTGTCACTGGCAATCCTTAACATTTGTGTGTCTATAAATAATTATACTAAATTACGATAGTAATTCTATCACCTTTATGTGTGATGAATTGCTTTGTTTTTCTTGGTAATATATAACGTTACATCACTGGAAACATTTGAAAGATGATAACAATTTTTAAAAATGTAGTTTAAAAAAAGGAGACAAGATGAAAAAAACGGTATTGATTTTACTGGCAGCCTCACTGACATTATCGGCATTTGATGCTGAAGGTGTCTATAAAAAATGTGCAATGTGCCATGGAAAGAAAGGTGAAAAGATAGCGTTGAAGACGTCGCCTCAGCTTAACACCTTAAGTGAAGAACAGTTGTCTACAGCGCTTAAAGCAATACTGGACGGCAGCAGTGCGATCTCATCACGTTATCTGGGTATGCATCAGGCGAAGCTAAAAGGTGTACGCGAAGACGACGTTGCAATTTTGTCTAAGTATATTTTGAGTCTGAAGTAAATTTTGACTTTTTGTCGACCAGCGTAATGGGTGATCTTCCATGTGCCCTGTATATGCGAAAAAGAGAGTTTTTTAGGCTGCCCGTATTCGGTTTATCGGACCGTTATTACGGTTTGAAAGCCTCTTGGGTCAAATGCAAGAAGAGCGAGATCATGTGTTTGTGCCTCTCTTGCCAAATCTGCAGAGCGTAATGTCGCGACTTTCTTCTATCCCTTTTAGCAGCTCTCTAAATGCCTTCTCTGTAAAGGCATGCTTAAATCCTAAAGATTTCAAGGTCATCAGATAAGACATTTTTTGTCATCAGTGGTGCCAGTGCGTGTAAATCACCGCGCTCCAGCGCTTTAAAATAAGAGAGAAGTTGTCAGTGAGACCTTAATGCTTGTATTGATGATTAAAAATTGTCATTATGCTCTTTGTGCCTTGCTAAATGGAGTAAAAAAAAAGAGCGTTGGCAGAATGTGTGTCAAAGCAATCGACCGCGTTGTTAAAAAACAGCGTGTTGCCCAGACAGAAGGTCTGGGCATAAGGAGAAATAAGAGGGACAGGTTACGATTTTGCGAGCTTGCGACGTGCTATCAGACCGCCGAGGACAAGGAAACCAAAGATCATAGCAAAGAGGCTTACATTGTCCATTGTCGAGAAGATACCTTTAGAGGTATCGTTGTTGACCGGTGGTGTTACAGACGGTGTAAGAGGCTCTGTACTTGCAGTTGTTGTCGCTGTTACAGTTACATCGTTTTCGGTACCATTATCGGCATCAAAATAACTCACTGTTACGACTGAACCTTCCTCTACAGAGATATTGCCGTCATCTGTTATACCCGCTATCCCGGCTGTTGTCAATAAGTTCGCAGTAAAAACGGCTCGTTCATTGATTCGGGTAAGTGTAATCAGTTTCCATACATTGTCCGGGCCGACAGAGACATTGACATCTAAAGTTTCGGTAGCCATCAGATCTTTGTCAGCTACTATAACCCGGATCTCATTGCCGATCGTAAATTCCGGTGATGGATCAATCTCTACGGTACCGGCACTGCTCAAATAGTCGGAGAGAGGTTTTGGTGTATTGCCTACATAACCAGGCTCTGTCTGATCTGCGGCAACGCTTGGTGTAATACGAACGGTGAATTTCGATGCAGGGAATGTTGAGATATCGCCCACTTCCACAATATAGGTTAAACCGAGATTGAGCACATCTTCAATAACATCGACTGCGTGGACAGGGCTGCTTGCCCAGCTTGCAAGATCAAGAGCTGTCACTTCCTGAAAGTCATCACGATCCCCTTTCATCCAGGTGTAGTTTCCGTCCCCGCGGTCACCCCAGAATGCCATCAGTACGGCATCAGTCGTCGGGTCGTTGTCGTCATCCCAAAAGATACCTTTCGGTGCCCATGCATTGGTCAACCAGTCTCCGAACTGACTGGCAACAGCACCGTGGGGTACAGGTAATGCAGCATAGTTGCTCGGTAAAGGACCT
This sequence comes from Sulfurimonadaceae bacterium, assembly GCA_041553195.1. Lineage (GTDB taxonomy): Bacteria > Campylobacterota > Campylobacteria > Campylobacterales > Sulfurimonadaceae > Sulfonitrofixus. The sequence continues at coordinate 983 of JBFEJN010000042.1, read as the reverse complement.
GTGGAGGCAATGACATCTTTAGTCGTGTCGTTGAGATCGACATAAAAACCGGCTGAGCGGCTGTCAAAAAAACCGTCTGTCGGAAAATGCGGAATCGGCTCTTCAAATGTCTGCGGCCCAAAAAGACCGTGTGAAAAACTGGCAAGATCTTCGGCCCCCCAGATATCTGTGGTGACACCATCTACAATATTCTCTCCTTCTCCTATGGAGAATCGGATATCCGCTCCCGTCTGCGATGCTTTGGTGAAGTTTCCGTCAGGACCGACAAAACCCAATTCAACCTTATACCCGTCAAGTCTTTTCCCGGTATAGTTGTTGATTTTGTGCAGCAAAGTATATCGCCGTGTACCGTCTTCAGCTTCAACGTTGAAGGTGAGATTGACCCCTTTGCCATAACCGGAAGCGACCCCGTCGACCATCGAAGGAAGCATATTTAGTTTAAAACGTTTATGGGTTTGAAAATCACTGTTACATTTGGTCTCCACCGGATTATCCGAGTCCAGGTATGTGCCTTCGAGAAATGATGTTGTCATAAGACAGCTCGCCGGTCTGTTTCGGGAAATAGTCGCAGTCGGGTCCGTGTGGTTCATGATTTTGATTCCAGAAGGTTCCCCTACCGGCCAGTTTTTGCCATGCAGATGAATCAGAACGCTGCCGCTTGTGTCCGTTGTGTCGTAAATGTCACTCTCAAATGTATCACCGACTTGCATGTTGCCGTCAGCTGCCGTTCCGATGTAGCTGCCATCGGTTTTATCAAAGCTGCCGACGATCTTGTAGTCAAGATCCGTGACCTTCACATCGACATTGTCGAGGTTCCATCCGCCGAATCCGCTTGAATGTGCCGGTTCCGCCTGTGGGACTACCGGTCCGATTCTACCTGCCTGTGCAGAGGTCATCAACCCTAAACAGGCTATTAGACTCAAGCCCAGTAGTTTATTTTTAGTATGTAGTAACATTGTAAAGCTCCTTGAAATTTTTTACTT
>JBFEJN010000041.1:0-23982 GCA_041553195.1 Sulfurimonadaceae bacterium | reverse complement strand
TTAGTTTTCTTTCTTGTGCACGCAAAGAATAAAACGCTAAAGCGTAATGCAGGGTGGCACTAAATGTCACATCGTAAAAAAGTGACATACTAGTGATTTGAAGTAATTAAAGAACTACAAGAACTCAAAAAAGTCTCAATGCAGGAGAATAAGGTTATGAAAAGACACCTTCTATTTAATGCAATTATTTCGTAAAAAGCGACTTTTGCTCCGCCGAGTTAAAACTAAACCGGGTAGGAATAATCTTGACGGCTGCTCCTGCCTCCAATTCGCTGACACTTTCATCCACAAAGATCAGTGCATTCCCCTTGGCAAGCGGCGAGATCATACCCGGGGCATATTTGTCACAAACCTCAAAGGTCTCACCGTCATAGAACCCCGGCACCAGGGTGTTGCGACCCGGTCGTGAGCTATAGGGGGTTTTAAGTTTGGCCGTTATGGTTGAGAGGTATTTCTCTTTGACAGCAGAAAGTGCATTAATGGTGCTCTGTCCGAATATTTCAAAGATGAGGGCTGCCGCCAGCGGATTTCCCGGAAGGTTTAAAACATAGGTATTGCCGATGCGCCCGAAGGAGGTCGGTTTTCCCGGTTTTATCTCGATCTTTTCAAAGATGTTGGTGTAGTCAAATGCGTCGAACGCCTCTTTAGTGTAGTCGGCATCACCGACGCTGACCCCGCCGGAGGTAATAATAAGATCGGAGTCGAGTGCCGATTCGATATGGTCATGAATGCAGGCCAGATCATCGACTGCAGTACCGATGAACTGTACCGCACAGCCGAGCTCCTGGCAGCGTGCCAAAATAGTAGGTGTGTTGGTATTGTAGAGCTGGTAGGAGGCGACCTGTTCAAAATGCATTTTTAGTTCACTGCCTGATGCAAATAGAGCGACACGCGGTTTCTTGTATACCTTGACGTGTGAGATACCCTGAGAAGTGAGCAGGGTGATGTGGTGGGCATGGAGGCGTTCGCCTTTGGTAAGTAGTCGATCGCCGCTTTGAATATCTTCGCCGGTCAAGCGGATGTGTTGTCCGGCAGTCACATTGGAAGGCATGACGATCTTCTCGCCGTCTGATGTCGTCTCTTCTTGAGGAACGATCGCTTCGCAGCCGTGCGGAATACGCGCGCCAGTCATGATCTTGATGCAGTTACGGTCTTGAAGTCTGATCTCATCTTTGTCGCCGGCGAAGATCGTATGGGCACAGTCTAAAGTGTGTCCGGCATCGCTGTTTTTAATGGCATAACCATCCATGGCGGAGTTGTCAAAAGGGGGAAGATTGTGTGTAGCGATGATGTCTTGGGCCAAGACATGCCCCAGGGCTATTTCTATCGGCAGCAGCTGTTTAGATTTGGGTTTGACCTGCTCGAATATACGTAAGAGTGCCTCATCAACAGTAACCGCCATAGATAATTCCTTGAAGATAAAATAATAAAACGTAAAACGCATTTTGGCCCAAACGTTTTGGTTTAGGTCACTACACATCAGACTGTTGACGATGAATATTCAAATAGAGTGCATATAAGATACCACTAGATCATACGTCAACAGCGTGTTAGCGTGCAGAAAGGGTTTTCTTTCCCTTGACGCTCTAACATAAAGATTATAGAAGAATTTGTGTAAAATCTTGGTTATGGATAAAATGTATGAAATGAGTCTGAGTACTCACGGTTTCGGCGTACTGCTGTTGGTGATGATCTTTTTGGCAAGCCTCTGGCAATTACAGCGTGCAGACGATGTCATGGCATACCTGAAAAAGATGCGTATTCAAGGCCCTCTGATCTTTATGGCAATGTTTATTCCTATCTTTACGGGGATGGTGATGATGGCGGCCAAACATCTCACCTTTACTGTCCCCAATATTGCAATGATCGTTCTTTCGCTTGTGCTTATTTTTTTTGAGATTAAGCGCGCGCGCCCTCTCAAATATGCCAGTATCATTGACGAAGGAATGTTCGAGAAGTACAAAAAAGATGCAATGACTATTTTGGTCAGTGAGATCGGACTCATCGCACTGATCAGTCTATGGATGTTCTTATGAGATTTCTTTTTGATGATGATGCCGGGAACGAACAGCTCTCTTTAAAAGGTGAACCGTTCAAATACATTGTCAAGGTGCGTCGTCATAAGGTCGGGGATGAACTGGGGTTTCGTAAACACGCCTCGAGTGAGATACTGTACCGGTACAAGATCGTCGATATTGACGGCCGAAGCGCCACGCTGGAACTGATAACGGCTGCATTCGAACAGGTGGCAGCAACCAAGAAACTGCACATAGGCTGGTGTGTTGTCGACAGCAAGTCGGTCGAAAAGGTCCTGCCTCTGCTCAACGAATTGGGCGTGAGTAAGATCACGTTTATCTATTGCGACCGATCGCAAAAAAACTTTAAGCCCGATTTTAAACGGTATGAACGTATTCTCGAAAGCTCAATGCAGCAGTGCGGCCGAAGTGAGATGATGTTGTTTGACGAAATGAAGAACGTTGCAGCCTTCATTAAAGCGAATCCGGAGACAGTCGTGTTTGACTTTTGCGATGAGGTGTTAGAAGATGGCAGCGGGATCAATACGGTCCTGATCGGCAGTGAAGGTGGACTCAGTGAAGCCGAACGGGCACTTTTAAAAGAGCAGAAAGTTTTTCGTCTGGACACGCCGATGATACTTCGTTCTGAAACGGCAGTGACGGCGATCGCCTCGAAGATACTCTTATAAATAATGCGATACAGCTTGTTTTTGCAAAAAGAGCACTGGTTCCGAAGCGTATATGCATTGCTAGATCAAACATATTCTCGGGTTTTGCCTCATCGACCAGGATAAAAGTTGAAACTTTAAAATAATTTAGATATAATTCGCGTCCTTAACAATCCGCACCCGTACGGATTTTAAAAATATACCGTGACTACGTACATGACGTGGCACAAAAGGCAAAACAATGAAAAAAGAGATTCACCCAACATCAGTTGAATGTGCTGTATCTTGTGCATGTGGTAACGAATTTGTTACTAAAAGTACAAAACCTGAACTACGTGTTGACATCTGTAATGAGTGTCACCCATTCTTCACAGGTTCTGAGAAGATCGTAGATACTGCCGGACGTATTGAGAAATTCAAAGCACGTTACGCAAAATAATTCGGGCGTAAGCATTGCTTACCCTGGTTCCTACTCCCATCGGCAACATCGGCGATATCTCGCTGCGCGCCATGGAAGCTCTCTCTAAAGCAGACATATTACTCTGTGAAGATACCCGAGTCACCAAAAAACTTCTTAACATCTTGGACACACGCTACAATCTCGAACGCCGTGAACAGGAATTCATCTCGCTGCATTCGCATAATGAAACAGATTTTGTTGAAACACTAGTGCCCTCTTTTTTTGAGCAAAATGTTGTCTATGTGAGTGATGCGGGGATGCCAGGCATCAGTGACCCGGGTCAGACACTTGTGCGATACTGTATCGACAATGGCGTTGAATACGATGTTTTACCGGGTGCAAATGCCGTCTTGACTGCCTTTGTTGCCAGTGGTTTTGTGGCAACAAAGATGCTTTTTTTCGGCTTTTTGGACCATAAGGGAAGCGGACGCAGCAATGGACTTCAGGAAGCGCTTTTCAACGGCTATACGACGGTGCTATACGAAGCCCCGCACCGCCTCGCCAAACTGTTGGACGAACTGGAGCTCGAAGTACCTGAACGCCGCCTCTTTCTCGCGAAAGAGTTGACTAAAAAATATCAGACCTATCTTCATGGCACAGCACGTGAGATCAAAGCACAGCTTACCTCCCAGATCAAAGGTGAATGGGTGGTAGTCATTGAAGCGGGTGCTGCGCATCACTCTACGATGAGCGAGCGTGATATTTTGGCATTCGATCTGCCAAAAAAAGTGGCTTCGAAATTGATCGCAAAGATCACCGGTGAGAACCCGAAAGCGTGTTACCAACGGCTTTTGGACGAAGAAGCGTAGCCCTTTATTTTCAGAAAGCAACAGAAAAATAAAGCTTTAAAACTTCTGTTGCATAATATCAAGCAATTTTTGGATAAAATCACTCCATGTTAATCTATGGAAAACAACCAGTTTATTACCTTCTTGAGAAGTACCCGAACCGTATAGAGACGCTCTATCTAGCGAAAGATCTAGAAAAAAAAGAGTACTCACGTCTTATGCGAATGGGCGTTACTATCAAACGTATACCACCCGAGGCTGCTCAGAAAATGGCTAAAAGCGGGAACCACCAAGGGTTTCTAGCAGACATCGACGGGGTGGAAGTAAAAGGTTTGGATGCACTGCGTACCAAACCTTTTCTTGTGGTCTTGAGCGGTGTGACTGACATTGGTAATATTGGTGCTATTGTCCGTAGCGCATACGCATTGGGTGTGGACGGTATTATTGTCTGCGGTATCAAGCACCTCAATCTCGAAGGTGTCGTCCGAAGTTCGGCGGGTGCGATCTTCGACATGCCTATTTGTGTGGTCAACAACATACAAGATGTGATGAATGAGCTTAAGACATCAGGTACCTATCTTTACGGTGCTGTGATGGACGGTGAGAACATCAACGACGTCAATATCACGTACAAAAGAGCATTGATTTTAGGTAATGAGTCTGAAGGACTGAGTAACAGAGTGATCTCAAAACTCGACTACCCGGTCAGTATCAAGATGGCACACGGATTCGATTCGCTTAATGTCAGTGCAGCTGGTGCGATCTTAATGGACAGGATGCGTTAGTCATGACAGGTTTTAGCAAACTTCAAGAGCTTGGCAGCAAGGCGATCTCATCGACAACACACATTCCGGTTGTCCATATTGAGAGTATCTTAAACAAAGAGTTTGACAAGTTCCAAAAACCGCAGTTTTTCGGTTTTCTTTCCATTTTGGAACGTGAGTATAAGATCGATCTTTCGGAGCTGAAGCAGGAGTTCCTGTTTGCGAGAGCGGAAGAGGAGATCGCACAGGAGAGTCATTTTGACATTGCAGAGACAGAGACAAAACGATTTGTAAATCCAAAAGCACTTTTAGAAAATAAAAATATCGTTTACGGTGCATTGGGTGGTTTAGTCGTACTTTTGTTTATCGTATTGGTCAGTCTGATCGATTTCTCGTCAGCAACTGAGGATAAAATTGAGATCAACAACACGGCGATCGACCAGGCCAAGAAGAACTTAAACCTCGAACCGGTACGTGTGAGCAATGTCGAAGAGATGATGAAAAACAATGACGTCGAATCTGCAGAGTTTGGGCAAGATACGCAAGAATCGAACGGTTCGACGGCAAACGAGGCTGATATAGCAGATGCAGAAGTAACAAGCACGGTCAGTACGTTAGAACCGGTGAGCGGAAGTGAACCGATGATGCCACTCTATCTACGTATTATTCCAAGAGGACAACTGTGGCTTGGAATTATCGACGCTGAGACCTACAAACGCCGTGCCGAAACGATTAGTGAGCCACTGATTCTCGACCCTAATAAAAACTGGTTGATCGTGACCGGTTATGGCCACCTTGACATGGATTGTGGGGATGCGACCAACAAATACAGAGAAGACAATAAACTTTTATTTCTTTATGAAAACGGTATCTGCCAAGTTATTGACGAAGAAGAGTTCAAGGCACGCAACAGGGGTAAACTGTGGTAAAAAAGCTGGTATTTGCTGCCCTGCTCATAACGTCACTTTCCGGTGACGACAATGTTATTGAACCGATACAGGAAAAAAGTGATTTACTACAACAAGAGCAGGTACAAAATGAAAAACCATTAACGAAACAAGAGCTTCTTGACGAGAAGATCATCTCTTATATCGGTGAAGAGTCTTATGAACGCAATAAGGACTATATTCACATCAACTTTAAAAATGTTAACAGCTTTTACACCAAAGAGCATATCAATGTTGTAAAGGTAGTGGAGACCCTGGAAGAAAATGGTCTGCTGCACCTCTTTTTTGAAGAGCCTCAGCAGTATGAGATGACTTTTCATTCAACTGGCGATCCTCTCTTTTTTGTCAAACTGATGGGTGATACACTCCGGGATATCGGGTATTACCGTTATGTGACAAAAGAGTCTGTACATGATGAAAGTGGATTTGAGTGGAAGATCTCCCTGGAAGCTGAATATGTGACAGATCCGGTTCTTTTGCGAAAAGAACTTGCAACGCGTGGATGTGAGATCATTGATATTGTCCGAAATTCGGCAACGGATTGGCACTACAATATTGACACATCAAAAGCTCATCTTAAAGTAGACAAACTTCAAAGCGGGATAACGAAGAAATACAAACGTCTTCAGTATGCCAAATGGCTGGATGTTGCCCACATTAACGAGATAACCATCAAGAGCCATAGAGCTAACTTCTGGTATCCATATATCGCCTTGTACGACAGTTCACTACGACTGTTGAAAGTGATCAAAGAGGATGAAGAGACAAAAGTTTTTGATGTGAAATTACCAGAAGAGACACGTTATATCAGTGTCAGTGACCTTTATACAATAACCAATATCAGATACGGACTAGAATTTAGCCCATCTGGAAAAAGATAGGAGACAATATGTTTGATGAAATAGAGTTTGACCGCATTAAAAGATTGCCAAAGTATGTTTTTGCTGAAGTCAATGAACTCAAGATGGCTGAACGCCGTGCCGGTGCAGACGTAATCGATTTTTCAATGGGAAATCCCGATGGTGATACACCGGAGCACATTCGTGAAAAACTGGTAGAATCGGCACAAAAGACAAAGACGCACGGCTATTCGACATCAAAGGGTATCCCGAAACTCTTAATGGCGATCTCTGACTGGTACAAGAGACGTTACGACTGTGATCTTGACCCGATGACAGAGTGTGTCGCTACGATGGGAAGCAAAGAGGGTTATGCGCATCTCTGTTATGCGATCACAAACCCGGGAGACGTCGCCGTTGTTCCTGACCCTACCTACCCGATTCACAGCTACGCCTTTATTCTGGCAGGCGGTAATGTTGTCAAGTTCGGTCTGGAATTCGACGAAGATTACAAAGTCGATGAAGATAAGTTCCTGGATGACCTTGCCCGAGTGTTCAAAGAGAACTCGCCACGTCCTAAATATGTGTTGGTGAACTTTCCGCACAACCCGACAACGGCAACGGTCACACTGGACTTTTACAAGCGCCTGGTCGCGATGGCGAAAAAAGAGCGTTTCTATATTATTTCTGACATCGCGTATGGCGACATTACATTCGGCGGTTATGTCACACCGTCGATCATGGAGGTCGAAGGGGCTAAAGACGTTGCAGTAGAGTCATTTACCCTTTCAAAAAGCTATAACATGGCCGGTTGGCGTGTCGGTTTCTTTGTAGGGAACAAAAAGCTTATCGGTGCGTTGCAGAAGATCAAGTCATGGTTGGACTATGGAATGTTCACACCGATCCAGGTCGCTGCGACCGTTGCTCTTAATGGAGATCAACAGTGTGTGCGCGATATCACTGATAAATATGACCATCGTCAAACGATCTTGCTGGAAGCGTTTGAGCGCGCCGGCTGGAAGATCAGACGAAATCAGGCGAGTATGTTCGTCTGGGCAAAGATCCCTGATTGTGTTGCCCATTTAGGGTCGCTTGAGTTTTCAAAACGTCTGCTTGTAGAAGCACAGGTCGCAGTTGCCCCGGGTATAGGCTTTGGTGAATACGGCGAAGGCTATGTACGTATCGCCTTGATCGAAAATGATAATCGCATCCGTCAGGCAGCACGAAATATCAAGGACTTTCTAAAACAGTATGAAGACCAGAAGGAAACGAATGCTTAAAGTCGGTGTTATCGGTGTCGGAACAGTAGGAACGTCAGTTGTCAAGATCTTGAACGACAATAAAGAGATGATCACCGCCAGAGCAGGTTGTGAAGTTGTCGTCACTTCCGGTGTGGTTAAAAATCTTGCAAAAGAGCGCGGTCTTGATATCAAGCTGACTGATGATCCGTATGATATTGTCAATGATCCTGAGATCGACGTTGTTGTCGAACTGATGGGTGGCGTCGAAGAACCGTTTGAAGTTGTCAAAGCGGCTTTGCGAAACGGCAAAGCTGTTGTTACCGCAAACAAAGCATTACTGGCATACCACCGTTACGAGCTTCAAGACATTGCAAAAGATCTTCCGTTTGAGTACGAGGCGAGTGTTGCAGGCGGTATTCCGATTATCAACGCACTTCGCGACGGCCTTTCTGCGAACCATATTGAATCGATGATGGGTATCTTGAATGGAACCTGTAACTACATGATGACAAAGATGACCGAGGAAGGTGTTGCCTATGCAGACATCTTGAAAGAGTCTCAAGAACTGGGGTATGCTGAGGCTGACCCAACCTTTGATGTCGGCGGGTTTGATGCGGCACATAAACTGCTTATTCTGGCATCGATTGCATATGGTATCGATGCTAAACCGGAAGATATTTTAATCGAAGGTATTGAGAATATTACTCAGGATGATATCGCTTTTGCCAAAGAGTTCGGCTATGCGGTCAAACTGCTTGGCATTGCCAAACGTGACGGTGACGAAGTGGAGCTTCGGGTTCACGCAGCATTGATCTCCAAAGATGAGATGATCGCGAAGATCGATGGCGTCATGAACGGTATCAGTGTTGTTGGTGACAAAGTGGGTGAGACCCTCTTCTATGGTCCTGGTGCCGGCGGCGATGCTACGGCCAGTGCTGTTGTCGCCAACATCATCGATATCGCCCGTTCCGGAAAGTCGACACCGATGTTAGGTTTTGACAAGCCGTTGGAACACGGTCTGACGCTTAAAGCAAAAGATGCGATAACATCAAAATACTATCTGCGTTTCAGTGTTGTCGATAAGCCGGGTGTGTTAGCCGTGATCACAAAGCTTTTCGGTGAACATGACATCTCGATAGAGACTATTTTGCAGCGCCCGACGACCTCTGAGTCTGTCAACCTTCTACTTTCAACTCATATGGCGGTAGAGCGCAATATTCAGGATGTTATTGCTATCTCGGAAAAGCTTGATTTTGTCGTCTCGAAACCGGTGATGATCCGTATCGTCTAAAAGTGCATCTTGCTGAAAACCACCCCGTTAGCCGGGTGCTTTTTTGCTCTAAATTGATAGTAATTTTTTTCTTCTGAAACCCCTCGTCTAACCCCTTTGTCTTTAAACTAATTAAGTCATGACACAGTAAACTCTAATTGAAAAATGCTAAATAATGCAGAAATCCTGTTTGAGGGCTGTAGTCTTTAGTATTTTACTTGTGAATGGGGCGGAACGATGGAAACAATCGATAGCGTGTGTACATATTGTGGTGTTGGGTGCGATATCGCAGCTAATGTTGAAAATAATAAGATCGTAAAGATCTTTGCCCATCCGGACGGGGTCGTTTCCCAGGGAAAGCTCTGCATTAAAGGCAAGTATGGTTTTGATTTTGTCGATGCGGACGATAGACTCCGAATCCCTCGTATCCGTAAAAGTTTTTTAGAAAAAAATCCGGAGATCAAAGAGGCGGTCGCGTCTTCCTTGGTTGATTTCGATGAGACCTGGTATGAAACGGACGTCGATGCTGCGACGACAGCGTGTGCTATGAAACTGAAAGAGACGCAAGCAAAGTATGGCCGTAAATCGATCTGCTCTATCGGTGGCGCCCGAACATCGTGTGAATCATCGTATCTTTTCCAAAAATTCACGCGTCACACGCTGAACTCTCCGCATGTTGACAACTGTGCCCGTGTTTGTCACTCACCATCACTTAGCGGCATGCGCGTCACGATCGGAGAAGGTGCGGCGACAAACCCTTACAACGATATCTATAACTGTGAGTTTATGATCGTAATCGGCTCAAATACGACTGAAGCACACCCGATCATCTCAAATCGGATCATCGATGTTGCCCGCGAACACGATAACCTCGCAGTGTTTGACGTACGTGAGATCAAGCTGCACCGTTTTTCAAAATACAAAGCGATCATGCCACACGAAGCCAATCTTCTCACCTTGAATATGCTGGCTTATGTGATCATCGACGAAGAGCTTTATGACGAGAGTTTTTTAGAAAACCGTACCAAAGGCTTTGATGATTTCAAAGAGAAGATCCTGAATGACCCCTACGCGAATCCGGACTATTATAATGAGATCGAAGGGTATGAATATCTCTCGAAAATGATTCGAAAAGTGGCTCGTGAGTATGCACTGAAAAAGTCGATGATTTTCTGGGGACTGGGCATTACGGAACATATCGACGGCAGTTACGCGGTTATGGCCATGGTCCACCTTGCGTTGATGACGGGAAATGTCGGAAAAAGCGGTGCCGGTCTTATGCCGTTGCGTGGTCAAAACAATGTCCAGGGTACCTGTGACATGGGTATGCTGCCGTATTACGATCCTGATTACCAAACACCGAAAGAGGTCGGTCTTATGACCCCTCAGCTGGTTGACGAGATGCTCGAAGACAGAGTAAAAGTGGTGCTTAACATCGGTGAAGACCTTACCCATATTCACCCTAACCTTAACAAGATCGACCGTGCTTTTGAGAAGCTGGATATGATCTTCGTTCAAGAGCTTTTTATGACAGATATCGCAAACCGTGCCGACATTGTCGTGGGCGTCAAGTCGGCGTATGAAAAAACAGGCGTTTATGTCAATGCGATGCGACGGCTTCACCTCTCTCAGCCCCTTGTAAAATCAGACCTGCCGGATGACTGGGAAGTCTTACAGATGCTCGATAACAAGATGGGCGGCGATTATGACTATAAGTCGAGTCAGGATGTATGGAGTGAGGTACAAAAAGTAGCCTATAGACGTTTTTCCGGAGCCGATTACCATCGACTCGAAAAACATCGTAAACGCGGTCTACAGTGGCCGGTACATACCGAAGATACACCGATCTTGCATCAATTGGATTTCCGTACCGATGACGGACTGGGGCGATTTAAATATAACCAGTACAAACTTCGCGGCATGGTCAAAGAGATCCTGGAAAAAAAACTGACCGGTTACCACCTCAGTACAGGTAGAACACTGGCACACTATAACAATGCAGCACAAACGTCACGCAGCGAGAACCTGATGAAACGTTATGATGAAGATGTGTTATTGGTGTGCGACCAGGATGCAGCAGACTTTACAACCGAAAAAGTGATCCTTAGAAGTGAGTTTGGTGAGACAACACCGCTTACGATCAAAATCACCGACAAAGTTCAGCCAAAAACACTCTTTTCAACCTTCCACCACGCCAAATCGAAGATCAATGCACTTTTCGGTGATGCCAGAGATGAAGTGATCTTAACAGCGGCATTCAAGACGATCAAAGTCGAAGTTATCCCTGTATAGAGGATGAGCCGAGCCAAGGGATATGCCGGTAAGAAGGGTGCTGAATGCACGCTTTTAACGGATAAAGTAAGATTAGATGGGAGGCCGACGTGAGTCGTGCCAAAGGAACCTTAGCCGAAGAGAAAGCCTGCAGTTATCTGCGCGAGCAGGGTTTTGACATCGTGGACCGCAATGTCTACAGTAAATTCGGCGAGATCGACATTATTGCGATCAAAGGAGAGGTCCTGCACTTTATCGAGGTCAAGAGCGGTCAGGATTATGAATCGGCAGTCCAGAATATCACACCGACCAAACTACACCGTTTTTTACAGACAGTGGCAAGTTATCAAAAAAAACATGATCTGGATATTGCGTACTGTATTGATGGGGTGATCGTCACGCCGGACGCCGTGACGCTGGTTGAAAACATCACGTTGTAGAAAAAACCGTCTGGTTAACGCAATAGGTCAATCCAGACAAACTGTTTCATGCCTCTTAAAAAAGATCACCGAGTATGTTGAGATTGTCGCTTGACTTTTCAGCGGTGTGCACTTCGTAATGGGCTTTATAGTGCTGATAATGTTTAGAGTGTTTGTGGCCTTCCAGGGCCTCTTCGTTCGCCCATGACTCAAGCACAATGAACTTGTTCGGGTCCTGCTCATACTGAAAGATATCGTACAAAAGACATCCCTGTTCGTTGCGTGATGGATCGATCATCGTGTTCAGCAGTGTAGAGAGCTGTTTTGCATGGCCTTCTTTGGCAATAAACGTCACTTTTTTTGTAATTTTCATAATAATCCTTTTTTATGCGGTCCAGGGATAATCAGGCTTTGGCTTATTTGCCTTTTTTTAGCTTTGCCTGTTCGAGTTCCCAATATTCCATGGCAAAAATATCAGACTGCTTGAGGCTTTTCCAGCCGCCAAGCTGTTCTGCGATCAACATTGCTTTAATGGTGTGGTTGACAATGTCCGATATGACCTTGGCCTCTTGTACATCTTTGCCGAAGACGACGGCACCAAAGTCTTTAATGATAGCATATCGTGGTGCCAGATCAAGACAGATATGCTCATCTGTCGCATTGTCTTCGAAGTACTTTTTGTATTGGTTTACAAATTGTTGCACACCTGCGGTGATATCATCGGCGATAACAGCAGGAAAAGGCTTGATCCGGATAACATGTTCCGGCGTCAGTTCGCCTTGCATGAGAATCTCTTCGAGGTGAGGCAATACCGACAAGGTACAGGCCTCGGGAGAATCAATAACGACCGAAGTGATCGCACAGCCGCGCAGCTTGGCCACTTCATCTGTCAAGGTTTCAATAAATTCACCACTGACATTATGCTTAGTATCACATCGAGAGGGAAGCAGGGTGTTTTCAGCTATGTACTCTTCGGCTTTGGTGACTAAGCCAATGTGCTTTTCGTACGATTTCTTGGCATCATTGTCAAAGGTGAACAGACCGTGGTTAAGCAGAATGATCCCCTCCAAAGCGTTCCAGTCGATTCCCTCTGTTTTAGCGTAGACCTCTTTGGAAAGAATAAAGCCCGGCATGACATAATCGATGAGAAGCACCTTCTTCCCGTAGATCTGTTGCAGGGTCTCTTTGCCGTTGGGTGTGTTCGAGATGGTCACAATGGCATCGGTGTGGGTGTGGTCAACAAAGGCAAAGGGGATAATCGCGTGCAGGATCGCCTCGATGGAAGGGTTGGGTGCCTCGCTGTTGCGCAGGGCTTCGCGCTGCTCTTTGACCATCTGCGCATCACTGAGTTGGTCGCGCGTGGCCATCTCCTGGAGGACGGCAAGGTCGACCGGTGAAAACCCGGGCTCTTCGATGTCGACAAGATTCCATCCGCTCCCTTTGACATAGAGTGTTGAACTGTCCTTGTAGGAGGTATTACCGCCGCCGTGAAGAACGAGATCTTCAGACTGCCCCAGAAGTTGAGAGGTGTAGACACGCATCTGAAGCGGTGTTGTCAGGCTGGATGCTTTTGCATCGTCAAATAAACTTTTCATAAGGCTCACTTAGGGGTAATTATTAATAGTATTGTACCAATTTTAATATTACCCATTTATGCTAATATTCTTTTACAATTATAATTAAGGGAAATTTTCATGCCATTATTAGACAGCTTTACAGTAGACCATACCATTATGCCGGCACCGGCAGTTCGTCGCGCCAAAGGAATGAAAACACCGTCCGGAGACAAGATCACAGTTTTTGACCTGCGTTTTTACGTACCGAACAAAGCAAAGATGACAACCGAAGGTGCCCACACCCTTGAGCACCTGTTTGCAGGCTTTATGCGCGATCACCTTAATTCAGATGACGTTGAGATCATCGACATTTCGCCGATGGGTTGCCAGACTGGGTTCTACATGAGCCTTATCGGTGACCCGGACGAAGAGCGTGTGGCGAAAGCATGGGAAGCGTCTATGAAAGATGTCTTAGCGGTGAAAAGTCAAAATGATATTCCCGAATTGAACCTCTATCAATGCGGTACCTACAAGATGCATTCGCTTCAAGATGCCAAGACCATTGCGAACGATGTCCTGACTGCAGGCATCGGTGTTATGGACAATGAGGCACTGGCACTCGATCTTTCAAAAGTAAAGCAGGGGTAGTCCATGTATATTTTGTTGCCAATGGACATTGACGATGTAGAAGAAGCTGTCCTCGTCCCTATAACGGAAGCCAAAAAATGGGCCCTGATGAATGTAGAAGAGGGCCAATTGGTCGAAGTTGAGTTTTATGATAAACGAGAAGATATCACAGAGTGGGTAGAAGCGTTGATCGTCGTCGGTGATGATGAACCGGTTGCAGACTTTCTTGAAGAGCAGATCATGGTGTTGGTCGCCCATATGCAACGATCGATAGACGATATTTTTGAAGCCTTTTTATTCAAAGAACTGCACGATCTCGCCTAAGCGGTCATGATGGAAAAGATGCCGAAATACCAACAGTTTTTAGAACTTATAAGCCCTCAGCCGGGGTTTAAAGTCTTGGATATTACAACGCATGCCGATGCGTTGACCGAGGCGGTCATTGAGCATTTAAAACCTTTTCCGGCACACCGGGTGGCGGTTGCGATGTATCCTGGAAAGCATGAAAGTTTTGAGGCCGGCGAGTCGTTGAAACTTCAGGAGATCCCCAACTTCAATCTCCCTTTTCGTGCGTTGCCGCGCGACAATGACATTGTCATCATCCGTGATGTCCTGCATCAACATACCCAACTCTCACGACTCTTAAAAGCGATCTATATCACACTCGCAAATACGGGCAATATTATCATTATCACGAAAAGAGAAGACGCCGATGCAGAGGCACAGATGGCACTTCTCGAAGAGCATGAGTTCCGTGCCGCCAACACGATTGATATTTTAGAGGGCTACACCATTGTGATGGCCAAGAAGATGCACATGTGGGGCAACGGGCTTTAATGGTCTTTAACTCGGACAGCCACACCATGATACAAAGTGAGGATGGCAGCTTTACTGCTTTCAGCAGTGCCTTCCAGGAGCATTACCACTCTACGAGAGACGGCGCCCTGCACGAGTCGCTTTATAAACATGTCATCCCAGCGTTTGAACACCACAAAGATAAAGATGAACTCACTATCCTTGACATCTGTTTCGGTCTCGGGTTTAACACCCTGGCGACACTCTATTATATGCAGGAGAAGGGCATTAAGAAAAAGATAGGTCTCTTTTCGCCGGAATTTGACGGCGAGTTGATTGCGGCATTGCGATCATTTACCTACCCCGATATTTTCGCCCCCTTTTTACCGATCATCGAAGCGCTCAGCACGGACCATCTCTATGAGGACGAACAGTTCTATATTGAGCTCTATATCGGTGATGCACGGGATTATCTGCGAAGCTGCGAGCACCGTTTTGACATTGTCTACCAGGATGCCTTCAGTCCGGCGACAAATCCCATACTCTGGACAAAAGAGTATTTTGCCGATATCGCCCGTCTCATAAAAGATGACGGAATTTTGACAACCTATTCGATGGCCTTGAAAACGCGATTGGCGCTGCATGAAAACGGGTTTTTGGTCTATATTAACAGCGGGGAAGGGCACCGGGATGCGACCTTGGCATCCAAGTCTCCATTGCAGGGCTATAAGAAAGTAGATATGCCGCACAAGATCGCGTGCAACGAGGGTGTTCAGTCACTGCGTGACAGTGAATTACAGTAGTTTTACTCTAGTATAAGGCCGAGATCTGGTCGACTGTTTTCCAGTCCAGTGCGCCCTGTTTATGGCGCATGATATGCTCGATGTAGCGGGCGAACATATCGGTCTCTACATTGACCCGGCTGCCTCGTTTATAGCTGCCGAAAAGGGTCTCTTTCATTGTTATGGGAATGATCGTAAGACGAAATGAGCTCTCAAAGACTTCATTGACCGTGAGGCTGACACCGTCGATCGTGATGGAGCCTTTCGGTACGATGTAGGCGATCTGTTTCGGATCGACCTCGACAAAGACATCATAGGAATTGCCGTTGTTTTTTATCTGGGTGATCGTGCCGATCGTGTCGACATGCCCCTGAACGATATGGCCTTCAAATCGGTCCCCCATCATCATGGCCGGCTCCATATGGACTTTGCCTTTGAGCTGATCGAGTGCAATATGGCTTTGGGTCTCAGGTGAAAGCTCAACACTGAAGCCGTCATTGGAGAGAGCAGTCACACTGAGACATACCCCGTTAATCGCAATGGAGTCGCCCATTTTCGGTTTGTAGGATGCTTGCAGTGTCAGTGTGTTGTTGGCCAAACTTTTGACCGTTGCCATCTCTCTTATCAGTCCTGTAAACACATAAAGCCTTTGATTGATTGTAGGGGTATTATAACAAAACAGAAGCGCGTTTCTGTTGGTGGGGTAGGTTCATCATGTGAACCTTGTGATTAAAAGACGATCTTTCCCTCTTCCTGTAGACCGGCGATGATCTGCTTCGCTTTTTCATGACCGGAGTAGGCCGCTTTACGGCAAAGGTCAAGCGCCTTGTCATGGTCCTCTTCGACCCCAAGCCCCTGGTCGTAAAGAAGGCCAAGGTTGTAATAGCCTTCGGCCAATTCTTTTTCAGCGGCACGTGAAAAACAGATAAAAGCACGCTGGTAATCCTGATGAACGCCATGGCCTTCTTTGTAGAGGGCACCCAGGTTGTTAAAGGCCTGGACATGGCCGCGTTTAGCGGCTTCTTCATACCAAAAAGCAGACTCGGAGTAGTTCTGCATACAGCCCAGACCGCGCTCGAGCATCAGGGCGACCTCATACATCGCCGGCGGGACCTCCCGTTCTGCCGCTGCCAGAAAAAGTTCGTGTGCTTTAAACTGGTCATGGGCCACACCGCCGATGCCATTGCTGTAAAGTATCGCAAGGTTGAAAAGGGCATAAGGCTGTTTTTGTGCAGCAGCCAACTCATAATAGTGGAGGGCCTGCGCCTCATTTTGTTCCACACCAAAACCATTTTGGTACATGAAGGCCAATGAGGTCTGCGCGGTTGCATCGCCACTGTCGGCGAGTGCTTCATAAAGCGTAAACGCTTTGGTATAGTCTTTTGCGTTATAGGCGTCATGTGCTTGCTGAATCATTTTTTTATACCCGATATTAATAAATTATGGAATTCTAGTAGCTTTGGGGTTAAGAGGGACTAAATAGAACCAGAAAGCAAAATACTTAAGAAAGCGTCCCGCTTTCTTGGAGACGTTTACATGCAGATAAAGTCGAGCGTTTATCGTCTGACTTTTCTGTCACCGCGGTTTTGCTCTTTGCGCTTTGTAATCGCTTTTTTCAGACGCTCTTTCTCATCGAGATGATCTTCACGAATAAGATGATCGCTTCCGCCGTCGACTTCGGGGTCATAATACATGATCTCGGGGACATAATCTTTGAACAGCTCTTTGTCTTTGGTATTTTCTTTATCTTTTTTCGCCATAAATATACTCCGTGTTAGAGGGTTGTCTGTATTCTAAAATGTTCACGCTTAGAAAAGTTGTAAATTTTGAGGTATGTCAAATCTTTATTGGGTAAAAGAGCGTAAAGTATCATTATGAATGTTATTTTATTTATCCATATTTTATCTGCTACAGCCTGGGTCGGTGGTTCCTTACTGCTCTTCGCCTTGGGCGTTTCTATACGAGACAAACAGGCACAGCGGGAGGTATATGAGCATTTAGGGCCGATCTACGGCTATTTTGAAAGTTTTTGGCTGTTGACATTGTTGACAACCGGCAGTTATATGTTTATGCACCACGGTCTCTATGAGGTTCTGGTCAATGCATCGACATCGACTTTGGCAGTAACGATGGTGCATAAGCTCTATGCAGTCGGATTGATCACGCTGTTTACCATTGTCCATATGACGATCGCTTTCATCGTTCATAAGTCAAGCCGTACGAAGGTCCAAAATATTTTGATGCGGGGCAGTTCACTGATGATATTTATTTTGAATATTGTGATCTTATGGCATGCGATCGGCGTACGGTCGCTGTTGTAGGAGAACATGAGGTCAAACCCCATGTAAGCAGTATTACTTTTTGATCTCTAAAAGCTCAATATCAAAAAGCAGAGTAGAGTTTGGTGCGATCATCTGTCCGGCACCACGTTCGCCGTAGGCAAGGTTAGCAGGAATGAACAGTTTCCACTTTGCGCCGACTTTCATATGTTGAAGGGCTTCAGTCCAACCTGGGATAACGCCGTTAACAGGGAAGGTCGCCGGCTCGCCGCGTTGTACTGAACTGTCAAAGACCTGACCGTTGATCAGTGTACCGGTATAGTGTGTGACAACCGTGTCGGTTGCACTTGGTGTTGCCCCTGTACCGGCCTGAACGATTTTGTATTGAAGACCGCTTGGAAGTGTTACGACACCTTCTTTAGTTTTATTCTCCGCAAGGAACTTTTCACCTTCTGCTTTATTGGCTTCGGCAAGTTTCATCATCTCGGCTTGTGCTTTTTCCTGCACTTTTTTCTGGAAAGCCATTTTAGCTTCCTGCATCTGTTGGTCGGTCAACTTTAGTGCTGTACCCTCCATTGCATCTGTTAGACCTAATATAAGGGCTTTGCTGTCAATATCATCTTTAGTCATTGCAAGCTGTGTACCGATTTGTGCACCGATCGCATAACCGACTTGCTGTTCCGGTGTTGTAAGTGCAGTGGCTTCAGCTGTTTTTGCTGTAGCTGTTTTATTTTCATTACAGCCGGCCATAGAGATACCGATTAAAGCAATCGCAAGTGTGGAGAGATAAATTTTTTTCATGTGGTTCTTCTTTCGTGTCGAATTTAATGTGGAGAAATATAACGAAAGATAATTAATAAAGGGTAATGAGAGCAGAATCGCTCTCAATTGTGACTATTCTGAGATATAGGAGCAGCAGTAGTCGGTCGGTGTTTTGATGACAAGGTCAAATGAGCTGTTGGCAGGTACTTCAAAACTGCATGGCACGTCGAGTGTTTTAAAAGTATCTTCACCCGGAAGTCTGACCTCTAGTTCACCGGACATGATTTCCATGATCTCTTTGTCACCGGTGCCAAAGGTATATTCACCCGGTAACATAATTCCAAGTGATTTGATACTTCCGTCACTAAATTTGAGTGTACGACTTGTTACTTTGCCGTCATAGTAGATATTGGCAGCTTTTACGGCCGTCACATTAGTAAATTCGTTCATATAATTTCCTTCGTTTTGTTTTTGGGATTGTACTATTTTTTAAGCGGTTTGATCAATTGTTTGATCTCTTTGGGCAGATGGGCGAAAGCGACTTCATGCGTCCCTTTTGAACCCGGTTCCATGCACTTTAACTCTACCGCCTGGATGTCCGGCATAAACCGCATGAGCTTCTCTTCTTTTTGATCTAAAATGAAGAGGATGTTCTCAGCACTGTAATCAACGCTTTTTTTCTTTTTTGCCATCTTGTTTCCTATTTTTTGTAAATACCGGTTTCAGTGACTTCGATCTTACCTGCATCGATGAGTGTGGTCAGTGAACGCTTGTAGTTTTTCTTACTTAAGCCAAAGACACTGTTGATGAGGTCGGCATCGCTTTTATAGTTATAGGGAAGTGAACCGCCATTCTCTTCCAGGAGCTGCATCACCTTATCGGTACCGATATCTGTTTTGGCTGCGGTTCCAATGGGCTGTAAAGAGATATCCATGTTGCCATCTTTGCGAACAAGTTTTATAAAGCCCTGTTTGGTGTCACCGACAGCGATATCCTCAAAAATCTCATTGGTAAAGAGCATACCGGAGTATTTGTTGTCGACAATGACTTTGAACCCTAGCGGTGTTTTTGCGATAACCAGCAGCTTGACAGGTCGATTCTTATAGTAACCCTCTTCAACTTCATGGGAAAGAAACTGTTTTATTTTCTCAACACCTAAAAGACGTTCACTTTTCTCATCTTTTACCACTCTAAGGATCCGTTTGTCACCGACTCTAAAAGGTGTCTTCTGACGGTTCTTGGGGATAAAAAGATCTTTAGGAAGCCCCCAGTTTACAAAGGCACCGAATTCAGCAACATCGACGACTTCAAAAAAACCGAATTCGTCAAGCATCGCTTTCGGGGTCTCAGTTGTGGCGACAAGACGGTCTTCACTGTCGGTGTAGACAAAGACATCGATCTCCTGGTCAACAGCCATATTGTCAGTGACATATTGCCCCGGAAGAAGCAGATCCTCTTCATCTTGAGCCATCAGGTAGATACCTGGCTCGGTAAACCGGTCTATTCGTAGGGTATTGATCTTCCCTAATTCTATTTTTTCATTAATCATAGACGAATTATAGCGGATTTGTTGTCCGTACAGTGGACGAAGCGGGAAGAAGATATTTAAAAAGAGATAAAAGCAAGACTAATATTTGTTTTTAATAAAGCTTTTAAGGATTTTTTTGTAATATACGCGTCCACTTTGCCGTTTTAAACAAAATGGTTGAGTATTTGTACCTGTATATACTATATAGATACAAGTATTGGCAGGGTGATAAACCGCTTCTGCCTGGAACGGTAAAGTAAACAAAAACAAAGGGCTTACAATGAAAGTACGCGCTTCAGTAAAGAAGATGTGTGACGATTGTAAAATCGTTAAACGCAAAGGGATTGTCAGAGTAATCTGCAAGACTCCTAAACATAAACAGAGACAAGGATAAGCATGGCACGTATTGCTGGTGTGGACTTACCTAAGAAAAAACGCGTTGAGTATGGTCTAACATACATCTACGGAGTTGGTCTTTATGCTTCTCGTCAAATTCTTGACGCGACAGGTATCGACTATAACAAACGTGTTCATGAGCTTAATGAAGCTGACGTAGCTGCTATTACTGCAGAAATCCGTGAAAACCACATGGTTGAAGGTGATCTTCGTAAGAAAGTTGCAATGGACATTAAAGCATTGATGGATCTTGGTTCTTACCGTGGTCTACGTCACCGTCGTGGTCTTCCATGTCGTGGACAAAAAACAAAGACAAATGCGCGTACTCGCAAGGGTAAACGTAAGACTGTCGGCGCAGCGTAAGGGATTAGAGTATGGCAAAAAGAAAAGCAACTCGTAAAAAAGTAGTAAAAAAGAATATTGCACGCGGTATCGTTCATATCGCTGCTTCATTCAATAATACACTTGTAACTATTACGGATGAGATGGGTAACATGATCGCATGGAGCTCAGCTGGTAGTCTTGGTTTCAAAGGTTCTAAAAAATCTACGCCGTTTGCAGCGCAAGCAGCAGTAGAAGATGCTGTAGCGAAAGCTCAAGTACACGGCATTAAAGAACTTGGTATCAAAGTTCAGGGTCCAGGTTCAGGTCGTGAAACTGCGACTAAAGCGGTAGGCGCTATCGAAGGTATTCGTGTTACATTCCTAAAAGATGTTACACCACTACCACACAACGGTTGTCGCGCACCTAAGCGTCGTAGAGTTTAAGGAGATTACTGATGGCAAGATATAGAGGTCCAGTAGAAAAAATCGAAAGAAGATTCGGTGTAAGCCTTAACTTAAAAGGTGAGCGTCGTCTTGCAGGTAAATCTGCTCTAGAAAAACGTCCTTACGGTCCAGGTCAGCATGGCCAACGTCGTAAAAAAGTTTCTGAGTACGGTCTACAACTAAACGAAAAGCAAAAAGCGAAGTTCATGTATGGTGTTTCTGAGAAACAGATGCGTGCAATCTTTGGTGAAGCTAAACGTCGTACAGGAAATACAGGTACAAACCTTGTACTTCTTCTTGAGCAGCGTCTTGACAATGTTGTTTACAGAATGGGATTTGCATCGACTCGTCGTTTCGCACGTCAATTCGTAAACCACGGTCACGTACTTGTTGACGGTAAGCGTGTAGATATCGCTTCATACCGTGTTAAACCGGGACAGAAGATCGAGATTCGTGAAAAAAGCAAGCAGAACAATCAAGTTGTGCGTGCAATCGAACTAACAGCTCAAACTGGAATCGCTCCATGGGTTGATATCGATGCTGAAAAAGTATTTGGTATCTTCACACGTCTTCCAGAACGCGAAGAGATCGTTATCCCAGTAGAAGAACGTTTAATCGTTGAGCTTTACTCGAAATAATTTATAAAAAGGCGTTGTGAATGAAAAAAATCAAAACATCTCCGCTTCTTCCACAAGAGTTTGTGGTTGAGCAAATCAGCGAAAATGAAGCGAATGTAATTGCATACCCGTTCGAAACTGGTTATGCAGTATCACTTGCCCACCCATTACGTCGCTTTTTGCTTAGCAGCTCTGTAGGGTACGCTCCAGTAGCAATTAAAATCGAAGGCGCCAAGCACGAGTTTGACTCTGTGCGCGGTATGCTTGAAGATATCTCTGATTTTATTATCAACCTTAAAGGTATTCGCTTTAAACTTAAAGACGATGCTAAAGAGGCTGAGATCACATACAGCTTTGCCGGCCCATGTGAGATCAAAGGTTCTGACCTAGATAATGACGCAGTAGAGATTGTTACACCGGATGCATTCCTTGCAACTCTTAACGATGATGCAACGCTGAACTTTACAATCAAAATTTTCCAAGGTATCGGTTACGTACCGAGTGAAGACATTCGTGAAGAACTTGACGAAGGGTACATCGCTCTAGATGCATTCTTTACGCCGGTTCGTAAAGCGACTTACGCTATCGAGAATGTCCTTGTTGAGGACAATCCGAACTTTGAAAAAGTTGTACTGAACATTGTAACAGATGGTCAAATCTCACCTCTTGATGCATTCCGTAATGCATTGGAAGTTATGCACGCTCAATTGAATGTGTTTAGCAGTGAGATCAGTATTCAGGCTCCGGCAACTATCGAACGTGTCGAAGAGTCTCCTGAACTGAAAAAATTGACTGCGCGCATTGATGATCTTGGTTTGAGTGCTCGTTCATTCAACTGTCTTGATCGTTCAAACATTAAATATATCGGCGAAATCGTATTGATGAGCCAAAACGATCTTAAGAACGTTAAAAACCTTGGTAAAAAATCTTACGAAGAGATCCTAGAAAAACTTGTTGAAACAGGTTTTGCTGTAGGTGAGAATTTGTCTGATGACCTTGTTAGCGCACTTAAGAAAAAAATCGAAGCTGAATAAGGAAGTAACATGAGACACCGTCATGGATACCGTAAACTAGGTCGTACTAGCTCACATCGTGCAGCTCTTCTTAAGAACCTTAGTATTGCGTTGATCGAAAACGAAAAAATCGAAACAACTGTTCCAAAAGCAAAAGAACTACGTTCATTTGTTGAGAAACTAATCACTGCAGCTGCAAAAGGTGACTCTAACGCTCACCGTACAGTGTTCGCTGCACTACAAAGCAAAGAGATGACAAACAAACTTGTCACTGAAATTGCTCCTAAGTACGCAGACCGTAAAGGTGGATACACACGTATCACTCGTACTCGTATTCGTCGCGGTGACGCAACGACTATGGCTTTCATCGAATTAGTATAATTCGGTACCGTCGCGCTTCGGCGTGACACCCTCTTTATCTACAAACTATATAAAAACCACTTTCAATCAATTAACGAAGCAATTGTAAAAACAATTCACCACGTTTTCTAATAAACTGAAAGGAATTATTACTATAATTACATGGTAATAAATAAACTAAATTTCACTAAAAGGTATAGAATGCTTATGACCCAAGAACAGTTGCCAATGGTGGCTATGCCAAGTATGAATGATACCCATCTGGAAGATGTGATTATGATCAATGAGCTGGCACGATTGATAGATGAAGCAGATATGGGGGAAATCACTGCAAAGCTCGATATTTTGATTGGCCATACAATAGAACATTTCTCAGGGGAAGAGAAAATGATGCTCGAGAAAGGATTTCCACCATACCAGATGCATAAAACTGAACATGATAAAGCATTGGCACAGATGAAAGAAGTATCGCAACATTGGAAAGAGTACAAAGACCTCAATGCATTGAGTCAGTATATTAAGGTGTTCATGCCGGCATGGCTGGTGCAGCATGTAAGCACAATGGACACTGTAACAGCTCGTTTTTTGGTTGCCTGACAGCAAGGTTGCTAAACGCTATTATAAAGTATGCGATGTGCTGTTATTTTACAAATTTCAACAAATTTGCAAAAAGCCACGAAAAGGTCTTGACATTGGGTATTGATTTGTCTATAATTCCCGTCCACAAACGATGAGTCGCTTGAAGAAGAGACTTAGAGACTACGTGTTGTAGCTCGGAATAATTGTTTGAGATCATTGAAAACTAAGTAAGTAAGACC
>JBFEJN010000040.1:0-24955 GCA_041553195.1 Sulfurimonadaceae bacterium | reverse complement strand
GCTGAAGGTGGTCTCTTCGACTTTGAGTTTGACACGGCCTCTCGGGAACTCTTCGCGCATCTTGTGCAGCTCTTCGGCGCTCACTTCATAGAACTTGATCTGGTCAAAAAAGCGCAGCAGCCACGGTTTACCCTCTTTGAAATCCTCCGTCTGGCGGTGGCGGTTCCACATCTGTACGGTACGGCCGACAAACTGGTAGCCGCCCGGTCCCTCCATGCCGTAGACACACATGTAGGCACCGCCGATACCGACGGCATTTTCCGGTGTCCAGGTACGCGCCGGGTTGTATTTGGTCGTGACCAGGCGGTGTCGCGGGTCGAGCGGTGTCGCCACCGGCGCTCCGAGGTAGACGTCGCCCAGACCCATCACAAGGTAGTTGGCGCCGAAGACGATCTTCCTGACCTCTTCGATGCTCTCAAGCCCGTTAATACGGCGGATAAACTCGATGTTGCTCGGACACCACGGCGCATCCGGACGGACGGTACGCATGTATTTGTCGATGGCGACGCGGGTCGATTCGTCATCCCACGAAAGCGGCAGGTGGACAACGCGGGCAGGGACCTCGATATCTCCGATGGAGGGCAGGGTCAGCTCGATCTCTTTGAGTTTTTCAATGAGTTCGGCACGGTCGCACACCTTCGGTTCGAAATGGAGCTGGAGCGAACGGATCCCCGGGGTAATGTCGGTAATGCCCGCAATGTCCGCCTCTTTTAAGGCCTCCATCAGGACGTGAACGCGGAAGCGCAGTTCGATGTCGAGCTGCATCTCGCCGTATTCGACCAGCAGGTAGCTGTCGCCCGACTGGCGGAAGACAACATCCGGAAGGTCGCCTTTGCCTTCGTCGCTGTAGAGGATCGGCGAACCGATCGGTTTAGGGTCGAGGAAGGCACGCTCATCGTAAGTTGCAAGCGAAGAAATAGCACGCTCCTGTGCGTTAAGCATCTCCATCGCGGTTGCATGTTCGACCGGTACGAATTTTACCTTGTCGCCGGCGCGCAGCTGTCCCATCTTCCACAGCTCGGCACTGATGATGGTGACCGGGCAGACGAAACCGCCGAGGCTCGGACCGTCAGGACCGAGGATGACCGGCATGTCGCCGGTAAAGTCCACCGCACCGATCGCGTAGGCGTTGTCGTGGATGTTTGAGGGGTGAAGGCCTGCTTCACCACCGTCGGTACGTGCCCACTCGGGTTTCGGGCCTATCAGGCGCACGCCGGTACGGTTGGAGTTGTAGTGGATCTCCCATTCGGTTTCGAAAAAGGTCTCGATGTCCTTGCCCGTGAAGAAGTCCGGAGCGCCGTGAGGCCCGTAAAGCACGCCGATCTCCCAACTGTTTTCGAGCGGACGGAACGGCAGGGCAGCACTTTGAGCCGCTTCGCCGTCCGTCATTGAACCGATGTGCAGGACATCGCCCGAAATGAGCGTACGTCCGGCATGACCGCCGAACTGTCCGAGGGTAAAGGTCGAACGGCTGCCGAGGTACTCCGGCAGGTCGAAGCCGCCGCGTACTGCAAGGTAGCATCTGAAACCGCGGTTCTGCACCTTTTTCAACTTAAGCGTGCTGCCGGCTTTGACCGCAACCGCTTCGTTCATCGCAATACTCTCACCGTCGATCGAAGCATCGATCACTGCTCCGCAGAGGGCGATGACGCTGTCGGTGTTAAAGCGCAGTGTCGGTCCTGCGATGGCGATCTCAAGACCTGCTGCCAGGTCGTCGTTGCCGACAAGACGGTTGGCGTAACGGAAACTGAAGCTGTCGAACGGTCCCGAAGGCGGCACACCGATGTCCCAGTAGCCGCTGCGGCCCGGGTAGTCCTGTACGGTGGTCTGTGTTCCGGGACGGAGAACGTCGATACTCTTTGGCGTATAGTCAAAACTGTCGAGGTACTTCGTCGTCTGTTTGCCCTCTTCGAAGACGGTGGACGTGACGATAGCGCCGAGGTAGCGGAGGTTGGTCTCGATGCCGTCGATACGCGTCTCTTCAATGGCGGCTGCGATCTTGCTGAGAGCATCATTGCGGTCACTGCCTTTGACGATCAGTTTGGCGATCATCGGGTCATAGAAAGCCGAAACATCGAGTCCGGTCTCAATAAAAGTATCGCAGCGGATGTTCTCCGCAAAGGCCACATTGGTCAGTACGCCCGAGCTTGGCTGGAAGTTCTTGGAAGGATCCTCGGCGTAAATACGCACCTGGATAGAGTGACCTTGGGGTGCGTGGCTATAGGTGTAGAGCGCAGGGTTCTCGCCGTAGGCCTGACGGATCATCCACTCTACAAGGTCGACGCCGGTTACCTCTTCGGTAATACCGTGTTCGACCTGCAGGCGGGTGTTGACCTCAAGGAAGTAGAACTCGTCGCTCAGGGTGTCGTAGACGAACTCGACGGTTCCGGCCGAGAGGTAATCGACCGAGGAGGTCAGGGCCGTTGCGGCGCTGTAAAGGGCTTCTCTCGTCGCTGTGCTGATGCCCGGTGCCGGGGTCTCTTCGATGACCTTCTGGTTACGGCGCTGCACGGAGCAGTCGCGGTCGCCGAGAGCGGCTACAAACCCTTTGCCGTCGCCGAAGACCTGTACTTCGATATGGCGCGCCATGGCGACATATTTTTCCAGGAACATGCCGCCGTCAGAGAAGTTGTTCTCGCTGAGGCGTTTGACCGATTCATAGGCGTCAGAGAGTTCCGCTTCGTCGTAGCAGAGCTGCATTCCGATACCGCCGCCGCCTGCCGTACTTTTGAGCATGACAGGGTAGGTAATGCGGGCCGCTTCTACCTTGGCCTCATCGAGGTCTTTCAGAATAGAAGAACCCGGAAGAAGCGGGACATTGTTCGCTTCGGCGAGGGCGCGGGCGGTATGTTTGAGCCCGAACTCTTTCATGTGCTTGGTGCGCGGTCCGATAAAGGCAATGCCCTCCGCTTCACAGCGCTCGGCAAAGGCAGCGTTCTCACTCAAAAAACCGTATCCGGGGTGAATGGCTTCGGCACCGCTCTCTTTGGCGATAGAGAGGATCTTCTCCGCATCGAGGTAGCTTTCGCTGGCGAGACCGTGGCCGATATAGTAGGTCTCATCGGCCATACTGACATGCAGGGAGTCGGTATCGGCGGCAGTGTAGACGGCAACAGAAGCGATGCCCATTTTGTTGAGTGTTCGGATTACACGGCAGGCGATCTCGCCGCGGTTGGCTATTAAAACTTTTGTAAACATACTATTGTCCTCATGTTCAGGTTTCGGGCCGTCCCGTTCGGATACCTGCTGCAGGCCGTCCAGCAGCAGGTGGGGTCGCGCACCCCAGAGCGTTAGTAGAAGATTTCTTCTGCCCCAAAGGGGCAAGCTTCAGTGCCTAAGCGGCCAGCGCAGTGTTTTGGGCTTTCTAAAGAAACATCCTTCGGAGCGATTTTCTTGTTTTGCTCAAGACACGTTCTCTAATGAAAGTACTCCGGAAAGCAGTTGCGGCTTTCAAAGAACCTTATGTCATGGTTGGGCCAGAGTTCAGCTCCTGTCTCCCTGGCGAGCTGTTTGAGCTTTTTGATGCTCTCTATGGCCATCGTTTCATTGTCGCGCCAGCAGAGTCCCGGAGCGATCTCTTTTTCGATGTTCTCCTGCAGGTCTGCCGCATCGCCGGCAAGCAGGATCGGTTTCCCTTTGGGAAGCTCGATCAGCATCGACATGTGTCCGGCTGTATGGCCCGGGGTTTCGATAGCCCGGACACCGGGTACCAGGTCATACTCGCCCTTATAGACACGCCAGTTGAGAGGACAGTCGAAGTCCTCTTTGAAATAGGCTTCGTCCGCCGGTTCTCTTGCCGCTTCGAGCTCACGTTCGTGTACATGCACTTCGGCATGACAGAACTCGCACACCCCGCCGGCATGGTCGAAATGCAGATGGCCGCAGAAGACCACGTCCACATCCTCTTTTTTCAGACCGAGTTCGGCAAGGCGGTTGGGAAGACGCTGTTCCTCCTCCATTGTCGGCGGCCCGAAAGGGAAGCCTTCGTGTTCGTAAAAGTGTCGGCGTTTGACATCGTCTACGATCTTGGAGTAGTCACATCCGACATCATACAATATTCTCCCATGGGCTGTTTCGATCAAATAGCTTAAAATTGGAGCAGTTATGATAGTTCCTTCACCGTGGCCTCTTGTTGAAAGCGTTTTTTCGTAGCGGTGGGTCCCGGTGAGGATGGGCCAGAATTTTTTAACCTGTGTCATATTTTCTCCTTAATGTGCCGTCAGGAACGAGACGCCGTCGACGCCGATAAAGTCTCTGCCTTTATGGACGTCGATGTCGGTTGCATCCGAGTTGACGATCCGCTGCACGCGGTAACGGTGGTAGCTTTTTAGCAGGTTGACAAAGGAGAGGACCTGTGTCTCGTTGTCACCGTAGATCTTGTTATGGAGCGCCGGCAGGCGGTACCAGGGCTGCATCTGCTTGTCGTGATGCACATTATGATACGAAAAATTCAGTACCAAAAGGTTCAGCCGCGGATACTTCAGTGAAAGTAGATTGGAAAAGGTATTGCGCTTTTCAAAGGCAGCGTCATACTGTTTGACCTCATCGCCGCTGGGTTGGTCCAGCGTCTCATAGAGATCATAGGTGTGCTGATGCACATCCATAAAACGCATCACTGTCAAAAAGAGCAGGTAGGCAAGAGGATAGAGCAGCAGCACTTTGAGCGAGATGCTGGCCAGTGCCGCAAAAAATGCGATGCGCAGCAGCAGTACCGTAACAATGCGTGAACGAAGCTTTTTTCGGCTCTCTTTCACAAACGGCAGTATGATGACCAGTGCATGCATCATAATTTCCAATGCCGGAATGTACATCCACTCAAGGATCTGTAACGTCTTTAGGAACTTGGGGTACGCAAGCAGCTTTTCGCGAAAATCGAAGGAGACGATGTCGGCTCTGTCCATGTGGTGACGCACATGTTTGTGCTGAACGGCCTTGTAGTCGCTGTAAGAGGCGCCGGTCAGCCAGAGCAGAAGTTCACCGAAAATCTGGTTATGACGGCTCTTTCTAAAGAGTGACTCATGGGCGCATTCGTGGATGAAATAGGCGGCGATCACCATGCTGTGTGCGAGCAGCAGCACGCCTGCGGCATTCAACCAGGGCGAATCCGCCAGTATCGCCGCAAACCCAAAGAAGTATGTCGAAAACATATAGCCCCATGCCAGGAGGTTGGGGAAGAGGGCGTCGTCAAATCTAAAGAGTTTAGCCGCAGTTTTCATGATCTTAGTCGTCCCAGATAATCATCTGAATAGGAGAAGGGTCGTAGGCGTTGCACGGGTTGTTTAACTGCGGGCAGTTTGAAACCAGCACCAATGTGTCCATCTCTGCTTTCATATCGACGTAGTCACCCGGTTTGGAGATACCGTCGACGATGGCCAGGTGACCGTCCTCTTCGACTGGAACGTTCATAAAGAAGTTAATGTTGTTGGTCAGGTCTCTCGGGTCCATCTCCAGCTCACCGATCTCAAAAAGATAGTTGTCGCGGCAGCTGTGCATGTATTTTGTGTCATGCGAATAGCGTACAGTGTTGCTTTCGGCGCTGCAGTGACCGCCCAGGGTGTCGTGGTTACCGCAGGTGTCTGCGGTAATCTCCATCATGACATTGTCATCCGTTGAGATAAGTTTCGTACCGGTTGTCACAAAGATGCTGCCCTGTTCTCTGACGGTGTCGTTGGCAGAGTAGCGCTCTTCATGGTCGTTGGCATTGTAAAAAAGCGTATCGACCGCCTGGCACCCTTTAAGATCGATAATACGGAGGGTTTGACCTTTTTTAACCACATAGCTCCAAGGCACACCGGCGGCGATCTTTTCGTTATAAACTGCTGTTGAAATATCTCTGCTCATCTTGGTCTCCTTAGGCAAAGTAGCGTGCGTTGTTGATGAAAGCACGTTGGGATTGTGGGCTGAAGTTCACGCAGAGGTCATCCTCAGTAACAGGGGCCGCTTTATGGAGTGTCAACTGGACATCGCTCGGGTTGTAGCCGCCTTCTTCCATAACATGCGGTGTGTTCGAGAGGAGTAGAAGGACGTTCATCTCGGCGCGCAGTTCGATATAGCTTCCGGGTTCAGCACGTTTGGATGAAAGCTCCAATTTGCTCCCCTCTTTGACGTCCACTTTTCTAAAGAAGTTGATAGCCGGGATCATGTCGCGTTTGCCCATGCCGTACTTGCCCAGTTCGACCAGGAAGTTTTCACGGTCGCTTTTGTAGTAGCGGTTGCGGATATGCTCGTAGTCGCCTTCACCGAAACGCTCTTTGATGATACGCGGGTTGCTGATGCCGGCAATGGCATCAAAAAGACCCTCTGTCGTATCGTCGGTAATCGAAAAAAGCACACGGCCGAGTTCCGAATAGAGCACGCGGCCTTTACCGAAAAAGGCGTTGTACTGTATTTTGACGGTGTCGGCCGAGTTAAAACGCTCTGCCGTGTTGTCGGCATTGTAAAACATGGCCGAGAGAGAGCCTAAGCCATCTTTTGTCGTAATACGCAGCTTGTCGCCGCGTTTGATGATCTTCGACCAGCGGGCACCGCCGGGAAGGATTTCGTCGAGAATAATATCTTCGGGTTTTAAGTTTTTGTGTTCTGTTATCATTGTTTCTCCTTCAGGATTGTTTCGGGCCGTCCCGCTCGTCATGATGCCGCAAGTCGTCCAGCGGCACGGAAGATATGCTCTTCCGGGTGTTGTTTAAATCTTTATGTTTTTATCGATCTCTTCGAGTGTCGCTTTTTCCGTATGCCCTACGGGAATATCGTAGGTGATACGCGCACCGTAGGCGTTCGGTGCATGCGGATCGTGTCGGACCTTGTCAAAGACCAGCAGACGCGTTCCGAGGTAGAAGCCCTCGTGGAGGTCATGGGTGACCATGACCACGGTAAGGTTGTTCTTCTTCCAGAGGTCAAGGATCAGCGCGTGCATGTCGGCGCGGATTCCCGGGTCGAGCGCCCCGAAAGGCTCATCGAGCAGCAGGATCTTCGGTTTTTTGACCAGGGCCTGGGCGATGGAGAGACGCTGCTGCATTCCGCCCGAAAGCGCGCTAGGGTATTTGTCCGCCGAATCGGCCAGACCGACCGCTTCGAGCATCTCCATGGCACGCTTTTTAGCCTCTTTGCGTCGCTTTCCGAAGAGTTTTCCCAGAATGCGGGACTCTTCGAATTCGATGCCGAGCATGACGTTGTTGAGCACACTCAGGTGCTCAAAGACCGAGTAGCGCTGAAAGACGATACCGCGGTCGACGCCAGGTTCGCTGGGAAACGGCTCGCCGTCAAGCAAGAAGGTACCGCGCGAAGGGTTCTCCTGTCCAAGCAGCATCTTCAAGAAGGTGGTCTTTCCGCAGCCCGAAGGGCCGACAAGGGTACAGAACTCACCGGCTTCGATGTTGAGCGACAGGTTCTCAAGCACGACGTTGCCTGCGTACTCTTTCCAGAGGTGTTTTATAGTGACGAGGCTCATGAACGCTCCTTTCCGGCATCATACCAAGGGAAGACCTTGTAGGTAAACTTCTTGAGCAGGTAGTCGAACAAGAAGGCGAGGAAGGTGATCCACGCCACATACGGCAAGATCACATCCATCGACATATAGCGGCGCACGAGGAAGATCCGGTAACCCAGACCTTCGGTGGCCGCGATCGCTTCGGCAGAGATCAGGAAGATCCATGCCGTTCCCAGTGTCAGGCGCACCGCGTCAAAGAGACGCGGAAGGACCTGCGGCAAGACGACGCGGACGACGATGGTCCAGGTCGAAGCACCCAGGGTCTGCGCTTTAATAAGCTGTTCGGCAGGGATCTCCGAGACACGCTGCTGAAGATCGCGGACGATCAGCGGGGTAACACCGATGACGATCAGTGCTACTTTAGCCATCTCACCCATGCCGATGACAATGAATAAGATGGGCAAAACAGCCATAGGCGGCACCATGGAAAAGGCCGCTACGAAAGGCGAAAGCCCCGCACGTACGAAGGGGATGAGTCCCAAAGGAATCCCCATAAGCAGTGCCAAAACGGCACTGATAAGAACCCCAAGCCCCAGGCGCTCGAGCGAGGAGACCGTGTCTTGGACAAAAAGGATCTCGCCCGTGCGCTTGCTTGGCGTGAAGGCCATACGGTCGATGGCTTCCACAAAGCTTGACGCAGATGGCAGCAGTTTGTCGTTGGCATTCTCTGCCAACCTTGCATCAGATGCAAAGATGTAGAAGAGAACAACCAGGACAAACGGCAGCAATCCCAGAAAAAGTGCCGTCGCTCTGGACGGCTTGAGGTTCATAAATCGTTTCATAGGAGTACCTTACAGTTTCCCGTCTGCAGCCATTTTGACAAAGGTGTCCGTGAAACGCAGTTTGATGTTTTTAGGGTCACCGAAAGTTTTACCGCCCGGGAACTCCATACCGATGAACTCGGCATTCGGTGCACCATCGCCAAGAATACCGTGGTCAAACGAGAACTCGCTCACTTTTTTCATGGTTTTCGGAAGGTCTTCGCTGTCGGCAAATTTAACCGCTTCGCTTGCATCATAGAACATCATCGTAGAGTCAAGCTGGCTTTTGTAGCCGGCAAGGTCTGTACCCGATGCTTCGGCCATAAATGTCAAGGCCTTTTCGTCACCTTTTTTCATCGTTGCCATCACTTCGAACCACGCACCTGTCAAGGCTTTTGCCAATTTCGGGTTGTCGTTCAGTGTCTCTGTGTTGATGACCAGCATGTCGATGATCTCACCAGGGATCTTGCTTGAATCGTAGACCAGGTTGGCGCTTTTGTTGTTTGTCATGATCTCGCTAAGTTGCGGGTTCCATGTTGTCATTGCCGTAATCTCATCCGAGCCGTACGCTGAAACCATGTCCGCATCCGATGTGTTGACGACGGTAACGTCGCGCTCACTCATATTGACTGATTCAAGTGCACGTGCAAGAAGATAGTGTGATACTGAAAGCTCGACAAGATTGACCTTCTGGCCTTTAATGTCAGAGAGGTTTTTCTTGTTTTTGAGAAGGATTCCGTCATTACCGTTTGAGAAGTCGCCCATGATGACAGCGGTTGAATCGATGCCGCCTGCAGCAGGGATCGTCAAGGCATCCATGTTGGTCATCAGACAGCCGTCAAATTTGCCGGCGCTGTACTGATTGATCGATTCGATGTAGTCATTGACCTGGACCATTTCGATCTCAATGCCGTATTTTTTGGCCCATTTATCGATGATGCCTTTTTGCTGGGCATAATCCCAAGGCATCCAGCCGACATAGATCGTCCAAGAGACCTGGAACTTCTCTTTGACCTCTGCCATAAGCGATGAAGCGCCGAGACTCATGACCAACGATGTGGCAACTAAAAGTTTGGATGTGGTTTTGAAGAGAGATTTCATGTGAAACTCCTGAGTAGGTTTTAGGTAAACACGCCAAGAGGTCGAAAACCTCCCGGGCTTTTATCCCTCCGTGTAACCCCTACTCAAGAGGTTGACGGCTCTCGGACCTGTCACAGATCGCTCTGCCGGAACCCTAGCCGTCTATTAGACAATGTGAGGTTTTACGACCTCGTGACATGTTTTCTGCGTATTATTGTACCAGCGATATTTTCTCAGATAAACAGTTAAATGATTAAAAAATAGACAGTATGTAGTGAATGATAGAGGTTGGCAAGAAGAGGGGTGACCAGTGCAAGGGTAAAAATGAGGCTGCGCAGAGGCGGGCAGCGCCGCTCTGAAGGTTGTCGCGCTCTTTATACCGCGCCGAAAAGTACTTTGCCTTCGCTGTTTTGCAAGGCTTTGATTTCCTCGTATGTCTTGTCGCTGATACGCAGTGTTGTACCCTTGATCTCACTGTAAACTGTGTCGATCTTCTCAGCGGCGCTCATCTTTTTGAGGTCACCTTTTGAGAGGTCTGCAAAGTCCAGAAGGTCGTTCCAGACCGAACTTTCGTCGAGTGCGAACATGTTGAATGTAAAGCCTTCGTATTCGATCTTTCCGTTTGCATCGAGGTCGGTGACAAATAAGAGGTAGAGACCTTCTGGTGAAAGAATGTCTTTAAAACGTGTTACGAAATCTTCGAAGAAGTCCAAGGTCTCAAGTTCACAGGCGATGAAGTCAATTTTGTCGCTGTTTGTCGCAAGGATGACCTGCGTCGCTGTTGCTTTTGGAGGAAGCTGGCGGTCTGCTGACATGACTTTACCCGGAGTGATAATAAGACTGCCGCGGTATGCGTACGCGCAGTTGTCGGTTTTTTCGCTGAATGAGGCCTGCCACTGGAGGTTGTTGTAGATGAACTCTTGTACTTTTGACATGATGAGTGTTCCTTGTGTTATATTTGTCAATGACAATGCAAGTTTAATTCTAGTAGTTTGTAGACTTTATACTCGGATCTGTTTCGATTTCGTGCAGGACTTTGAGTATACTTGGAAAAAAGGAGCCGGTATGCAGCCGATAAAAGCAAAGAGGGAGACAACGAAGGTCTTGCGTGACCTTCCCAATGTCGGTCCTGCGGTCGCCAAAGATCTGGAAAAGATCGGTATTGAAGTGCCGCAGCAGCTTGTGGGCGCCGATGCTTTTGACCTGTACACGAGGTTGTGCGAGGTGACGGGTATACGTCAGGATCCTTGTATGCTTGACACTTTGATGTCGGTTGTTGATTTTATGAACGGCGGGGAGGCTAAGGTTTGGTGGGCTTATACTGAGGAGAGGAAGAGGCTTTTAGCGGAGAGAAGGGACTAGGAGTGCCTTTTCTTTTTTGTCCGTTTATTATTTAGTTGGTTATTGAAATATTCTTGACTCCTCTTTCTTTTTTTACGCCGCAAAAAAAAGAAACAAAAAAAGCTCTCGTGGCGGCTTCGAGCCCGATAGCTATCGGGTACCTTCTTTTCACTCTTTCATTCCCTAAAAACGACAAAACTCCCTACGGTCAGACAATGCCGTTTTTTTAACGGTCACTCTTTCGCTACAGTCAGCTCTGTAGATGCCACGAAAAAGAGCAAAGCGGTAACGCATCTATTTTAAATTCAAAGCTGTGCTTTGATCCCTGTTTGGATTGTTTGATGGTTGTTAGTAACGGTCTCGCTTCAGCAAAAAGGACGTAAAGGGAGTTGGAATATTGTCGACATAGAACTGCGTCTTGGTACAGCTGGAACCTACGGAGGGGTTTCGTAACTCCCTTTATATGATACTTTAGATTGTGACTGTGACCGCCTTTGCACTTTCTTTTTTTGGTTACTTCTTTCTTTGTGCACGCAAAGAAAAAAAGTAACGTACTAATGATATGAAGTAATTAAAGAAGTTCAAACCTGCATAAGAGTTAGAAGTAAGAGAGTAAGGTTATGTAGTTGTTAAAAAAGCGTTAACGAAAGAAAAGGGAGCCTTCGTCCAACAAACACAACTTCTATATATAAAAGAAAAAAAGCGAGTATTAAATAAACCGATTATCAGAAGAAGCATCCGCAACTTCCGAATCACTTTTGTCCATCCACCCCGTCCTAACATCACCACCAACCCCGTCAAACTGCGGAATAAAAGGCTTAATATCCAACAACGGCGTTCCGTCGAGAATATCGATACCCTTAACAGTGACAACATTCCCTTCGACAGATATAACCTCTGTGACAGACATACCGATATGTGACGGGCGCAGCGGGGAGCGGGTGGCGAAGACGCCTCTGGGGACGGTGTCCATAAAAGGGGTGACCGTGAGTTCCGTGCGCGCCGCTTTGTGAAAATGGTAGAGAAGGTAGACGTGCGAAAACCCGTCCAGATCTTTAAGACCCTCTTTGTAGATCTCATCAAGAACAAGCGTGCCGACCGTCTCTGCCGCGCCCTTAGGCTGAATAGGCATCTGTTCGAGGGCGGTGTATGGGGTATGGATGGTACCGATAGGTTCGAGTGTCATCAGGGTTCCTTGCGTAGAAAGCGGGGTTATTCGCCGGTAAAGATACCGTAGGGTTCCTCGTCTCCAATACTGGCAGGATCGATCTTAATGGCGTCGACGATGTAATTGTCGCGCTGCTGGGGCGGCAGGCGCAGGGCAAGGCGTTCGAGTGCCTGTGCCTCATTGTTGCCATCCACACGGAAGGTGCTCTTTTTACGCCCGTCAATACGGACATCGATAAGGTATTTCATAAAGACTCCTGAGGTATAAGGGTGTTCTCGAGCTGATCGCGCAGCAGGTAGAGCCGCCCGTAACAGTCGCAAAAACGCAGACAGCCGCAGGCATCATGGACATTTTTACCGCTCTCAAGAGCATAATCGCCGAAGTCCGTCTTAATGTCGCAGTTGTTGAATCCCAGAATGTTGACCTGTTTGACGAGCCGTACGTCATCCTGCTGCAGCGAGGTGAATTTCTTTCGGCGGTTATGGACCCATAACAGTTTGCTCTCAACCGTCAGGGTTTTGGCAATATCGGCATCCCAATCGCGAACAGCGCCCAAGTCGGCGAGCTCTTCATCGGTGATATTGCGGTGGGTACGCATCAGCCCGCTTCGTTTGTGTAGGCGTATGTCGAGGAGATCGAACGCAGACGTTCGGCCGCTTTAGTGAAGGCTTCGATGGTGTAGTCGATCTCATCTTCGGTCGTAAAACGCGAAAGGCTCAGACGCATTGCGGTGTGGGCCAGTTCCGGGTCCTCACCGATGGCGCTCATAACCGGGTTGGCATGGAGTGATTCGGATGCACAGGCACTACCGGTCGAAGCAGCGATACCGGCACGGTTGAGGTCCCAAAGCATCGCTTCACCCTCGATTCCGCGGAGGGAGATAAGGATGGTGTTCGGTGTGCGTTTGTCGCGCGGACCGACGACGATGGTGTCGGGGATCTTTGCCAGGGCGTCTTCGAGCTTGTCGCGCAGACGGCGCACATCGTTGTTCATCTTGTCGACGTGACCGGCCGCCTGTTTCATGGCCAGTCCCATGCCGACGATGTAGGCGACATTCAGTGTTCCGGCACGTTTACCGCCCATCTGCTCGCCACCATGAAGGAGGTTTGGAAGGTTTTTCCCTTTTTTGACATAGAGACCGCCGACCCCTTTTGGACCGTGGAACTTGTGGGCTGAAAAGGTGAGGTAATCGACATCGACCTTGGTCAGATCAACGTGTACCTTGCCGATAGCCTGAACGGCATCGGTGTGAAAAAGGATCCCTTTCTCTTTGGCAAAGGCACTCACCTCTTCGACCGGGAAGATCATCCCGGTCTCATTGTTCGCCCACATCATCGAGATAAGCACGGTCTTGTCGGTCACGGCATTTTTCACCGCTTCAGCCGAAATTCCGCCATTGTCATCGACATCGACATAAGTCACATCAACGCCGTAGTCACTCAAAAACATCAATGTTTCGATGATGGCAGGGTGCTCGACCGATGAGGTAACAATGTGGTTTTTCTCCGGGTTTTTCAAAATATGTTCGAAAAAGACACCCTTCAAGACAGCATTGTTGCTCTCTGTCGCACAGGAGGTGATAAGAATGTCATCCTGGTCAGGGACGTTCAGGGCATCATACATCTCGCCCATCGCCTGGTTCAGGTGAGGACGGACCTCCATGCCGTAGCTGTGGAGTGAGTTCGGGTTACCGTAGAGCTCTTCGAAAAAGGGCTGCATCTTGACCTTGACGAGTGGGTCGATCTTTGTGGTGGCATTGTTATCTAAGTATACGCGCATTGTCTGTTCCTCGTGTGTTTGTAATAATGTCCCGGTTTGTAGCGGTGGGACGTTTTGGGTAAGAATGCAAGTTCTGTTCGAGAAGGAGGATATTGGCGACAAAACTATTATCGAAATACCCTGACAAAGAACATTTTTGTACGCATTGTAAAGAAGAATGTACAGAGAAACGCAAGCGCGCATCGTCTTGTATTTTAGATGACGTGGCACCGTTCGATGTAATCGTATTCTCTTCGGAGGCGGAATGAACACTCTTGCACATGAAAAAAAAGCAGGTTACGTGTTGAAAAGGTGGGGTAGTTCACCTCTTGGTGAAGGGAGAGAAGAAGATCACGCCTCGGCGTTATCTTCCTTTTTGTAGGTAAAGATAGGCTCTTTGCTTGGGTCCTCGACCACCGCTTCGGTGATGGTGACACTTTCAAGGTTCTCCATCGAAGGGCAGGTGTACTGCAGCGGCAGCATCACCTCTTCGATAATCCCGCGCAGACCACGGGCACCGACACCTCGGTCGGTTGCTTTCTGGGCAATGGCATCGAGGGCCTTGTCTTCAAACTCCAGGGTAATGCCGTCCATCTCAAAGAGCGCCTGGAACTGCTTGATAAGCGCGTTGTCAGGCTCTTTCAAGATCTGGACCATCTGGTCGCGTGTCAGCTCTCTAAGCTGTGCGATGACCGGGATACGCCCGATGAATTCCGGGATAATGCCGTAGTGCACCAATGCTTTCTGGTCGACTTTGAACTCTTTCATCTCCGCTTTTTTGACGGAGCCGAAACCGACTTTGTTGCTCTTTTTGGTATGGATGTCAGGGACAAGTCCGACAAAGGCCCCGCCACAGACAAAGAGTATGTGGGTGGTGTCGATGAGCACGGTCTCGGTTGTCGAGTTTTTACGGCTCCCTTTGACCGGTACGTAGACTTCAGAACCTTCGAGGATCTTTAGCAGCCCCTGTTGGACCCCTTCGCCCGAGACGTCGCGGCCCATGGTCGACGATTCGCTTTTGCGTGCGATCTTGTCGATCTCATCGATATAGATAATACCGCGCTGGGCAAGTTCGATGTCGTAATTGGCAGCAGCAAGCAGACGCGAAAGAATACTCTCGACATCCTCTCCGACATAACCGGCTTCAGTGAGCGCGGTAGCGTCGGCAACGGCAAACGGAACGTTCATGATCTTCGAGAGCGATTTGGCCAGCAGTGTTTTACCGCTACCGGTCGGTCCGAGCAGCATGATGTTACTTTTTTCAAGTTCCACATTGTTGTAGACCGGATTCTCAATACGCTTGTAGTGGTTGTAGAGTGCAACCGCCAACACTTTTTTGGCATCGTCCTGGCCGATGATGTGCTTATTTAGATAACTGACGATCTTTTCGGGATTGGGCAGCTGCTCATGCATCTGGGACTGCTGTTCAAAACGCACCTCTTTTTGTAAGATACTTGAACAGGTCGTCACACACTCGTTACAGATGTTGGTGGTCTCCGAAGAGAACATCTTTTTGACTTCGCTCTGTTTACGCCCGCAAAACGAACAGGTTTTTTCAGTACTCATTACACATCCTTTTTGCTAATTGTTTCCAGCACTTTGTCAGCCAATCCGAACTTAATCGCTTCCGCGGCTTCAAAATAGTTGTCACGGTCACTCTCTTTCTCTATGGTCTTAATATGTTTTCCTGTCGCTTTTGCGAGGATCTTGTAGAGACGTCTTTTTAGATTGAGAATATGCTTGGCCTGGATTTCGATGTCGCTGGCCTGACCTGAGGTGCCGCCGAGGGGCTGGTGGATCATCACTTCGGCATTGGGCATAATGTAACGGTGCCCCTTCTCGCCGCAGGTAAAGAGAACCGCTGCCATTGAGGCGACCATTCCCATCGCGTAGGTGTGTACAGGTGCACTGATAAGCTGCATGGTGTCCAGAATCGCAAGCCCGGCCATCACTGAACCGCCCGGAGAACTGATATACATATGGATAGGCTCTTCGGAATCTTCGGCTTCAAGGTAGAGCAGTTGTGAAACGATGATTCCCATCATGTGGTCGTCAACAGGTTCGGTTATCATCAGGACACGGTCGCCCATGAGTTTGGAAAAGAGGTCGAAATAGCGTTCGCCTCGGGGTGATCGGTCTTTTACGGTTGGTATATATGGCATGAAAATCCTTTACACTAATTTTGTACGCATTTCGAGCAAAGCCCGAAACACTGCGCTGGCCGCTGTGGCACTAAAGCTACACCCTTTGGGTGAGAAATACAATGGGTTTTTAGATAAAAGCCCTGGTGAACTCTTCGAGGGACATCTCAAGCACTTCAAGATTGTGCTTTTCAATAAACTTCTTCTCTTTTTTGCTCAGCTCTTTGTCGGTAATAACGTAACCGCCTTCGAGATACATGGTCAGCTCGTTCGCCACCATACGGTCGGTGTCTCGGTCAAACGATGTTCCTAAAAAGAGGTACTTCTTCGTTTTACGGTAGCTCTTGATCACCGGCGGCATGGCGAAACCGCCCATTGCTTCGGTCAACCAGTCGACATAGTCCGCGTCCGAGATGACAAAGGTCGGCTCGGGAAGGGTCGAGCCCATCGGTTTAAAGAGGATCTTTTTGGCATCATCGAGCGCCTCCTCTTCGACCTGGAAATATTTTTTGCTTTCAACATCATATTCATACAGTTCAAAACGGTCTTTTTCCATCGTGATACGGGCTTTTCCGAGAATGAGACAGTGTGGCTCAAACGCCAGCATCTCCTGCAGTTTCGGGTCACGGTTTGTGTCGATAATGTAGCGCGGCATCATGTTCATGACGGCTTTATGCAGCGGTGTCGGCGCATAATCTTTGGTGTAGACATGGTTGACAAGCTGTGTCAGGTACTCCACGCCGCGGCGCTCTTCAAGGTGCATTGCCGCACGCGAGTATTCAAACATCAGTCGCTGGCTCATCGGACGTCCGTTGTTCAATGTCAGGATCATGGAGTCTGAATCAAAAGGCATCTGTTCGCCCTCTTTGGTCTTGGTACCTTCGAAGATACCTAACCCGAAATAGGGCACAGTCGTCTGGTTACGCAGCTCTTTTTTGATCGTTTCGATCGTGGTCTCAATGTCGATTACTTCACTCATTAGTGGCATCCTTTTCCGGTATAGCAAGTTTGAGCTGCCATGATCTTGCGCAGCAGGGTATCGGTGTTAAATCTGTTTTGGAGGTTCTCTACAAAATCATCATAGAAGATGGCGCCGTCTTTGGAGACCAGTATGGCCGCCTTGGTCAGTTCGCCGCCATAGGGCTCGCCGACAAGGCGGACGCCGTAGAAATCGCCGTATTCGCCTTCGCTGTCGATGAAAAAGTCGATGCCCTCAAGGGCGGGACGTTCGTGCGTGTCATTGGCGACCACCAGAGCAGCTGTTACTTCGTAGTCGCCCCCCTTTGGCAGCATTGCGTCAAGCTCTTTAAGCTCGTCGATGAGGGCCTTGTCGATGAAGGGGGTACTGATGATCAGCTGGGTCTTGCCGTTTTGGCCGCCGAGTGTATGCGCGTTGCCCTCACTGTCGGTAAGGGTGACATTCTCGGAGGCGTACCCGACGTCCAGCGGAAAATCCTCAAGACGCATAGTGGATGTGTTTGAACGTACTTGCAAGTGAAGCTCCTAATAAAAAGTTTTTGACAGCGGTATCGACCTTGTTGATGATCGGCGGTACCTTATAGACCTGCACCCCGCCCTGTCTCAACGCACGCGTGATGTTGTCACAATGGCGGTCGACCAGAAGATAGGTGCATTCGCCGATCGCTTCGAGCAGGGCGTAATGCTCCGAGATATGCTGCTCGTCGGCACACTCTTTTGTATTACAGTTGCACGCGATCTGGCTCTTTTCAAACTCTCCGCGGTAGGTCGTACTCAATGGATTGTCCACAATACGCTTTAAAGCGAAGGTCATATTTGTACGGTCGCCGACAACAGAATAGATCGCAAACTTAGGCGCTGTGAACGGGTTTGGATGGTAAAACGTCGAGAGGCTGTTGACCGGTACCGCAATCTGCATGAACTCTACCTTTCTATCTATAGGGTTCGCAATGAGCCCTTTTCGGAGTGTTTTGCATTTTGTATTCCAGAGTGCTGTCTTAGGGGCGTGGTCGATGCATATGCGAACTCAGGTCCGATCGATATGGAGACGGTTTGGTAATTTGAGCGCAACAAAGTGAGGATTGGGAGACAATTTTGCAAAAATTGAACCGAGATTTGCCTGACGAGGAGTACTGCAACCTAACGCGGCGGATAAAAAGTGACATAGCCTGTAATGCGTAACAAAAATGTCGTTGTTGGTCTTGTCCGGTACGACCTTGATATCGATGAAAAGGGGAAAGCACCTCGCAATCAAGGGGGATTCGTCTGGATGACAAGCGTGTCGGAAGCGATACTGCCATTTGCAGGTAATGTAAATAAACCATCGATTTTGTTACGTTCAGAGAGGTTTTTGGGTATGAAGCCGGAGCATAAGGCTAGAACGCAACTTGCAATCACTGGAGTAATAAATGATTATAGCTATATGTTGCGAGATCATTTGAATTCCAATAAAAAAATAAAGATCTGTTTACATAACTGATGTGTAGTCTCTGGATTTAGAGTCGCACAAGCGGAGAGACAACTTCTCTCCAGACATGTAATATGGATACTAAGGAGCTAAAATGAGCTGTAGTTCAAGTAATCCTGCCGAATCACAAATGCCGGCAGACATTCAGGAAAAGATCCACGACCACCCATGTTATTCAGAGGGTGCACACCACCACTATGCGCGTATTCACGTTGCCGTCGCACCGGCATGTAATATTCAATGTAACTACTGTAACCGCAAGTACGACTGTTCCAACGAAAGCCGTCCGGGTGTTACAAGTGAACGTTTGACACCCGAAGAGTCGGTTAAGAAGGTCATGTTCGTCGGTGGTGAGGTCCAACGTATGTCGGTCCTTGGTATTGCCGGACCGGGTGATGCATTGGCAAACCCTAAAAAGACCTTCGATACCTTTAGAATGGTTCGCGAAAAAGCACCGGACCTTAAACTTTGTCTTTCGACGAACGGTTTGGAACTGCCGAACTTCGTCGATGAGATGGTGAAGTACGACATCGACCATATCACGGTAACGATCAACAGTGTTGATACGACCGGAGAGATCGGTTCTCAGATCTATCCATGGATCTTCTATAACAACAAACGTTATTACGGGAAAGAGGCGTCTCAGATCCTTCTTGAAAAACAACTCGAAGGCATGAAGAAGTGTGTTGAAGCCGGTATCCTTATTAAAGCAAACTCTGTTTTGATCCCGGGTATCAATGACAAACACCTTCCTGAAGTCTCTAAAAAACTTAAAGAGATCGGTGTCTTCCTACACAACATCATGCCGATCATCTCTGAGCCGGAACACGGTACGAAGTTTGGTCTTGACGGTGTGCCTTCGGCAACTGACCAGCAGCAGATGGAAGTACAGGAAGCGTGCGGTATGGATATGAAGTTGATGCAGCACTGTCGTCAGTGTCGTGCGGATGCGGTTGGACTCATCGGTGAAGACCGTGGTGCCGAGTTTACCAAAGATGTCTTCTCCGAGATGTCATTCGACGCGTTGGAACAGCATTACAACGTTGAAGCACGTAAAGATGCACACGCCAAGATCGAAGAGTTCCGTTTCTTCCTCGACAAGGCTAACGAACGTGTCCGTAAAGAGAAAGAGAATCTTGCCAGTGACGGTCAGACGATCCTCGTCGCGGTCACAACGGCAGGCGAAGGGATGATCAACCAGCACTTCGGTTCGGTTAAAGAGTTCCTTATCTATGAAGCGGGCGACCTCGGTATCCGCTTTATCCACCACCGTAAACTTGAGTACGAGTACTGTGCAGGACCCGACGGCGGAAACCCGATCGATCCTATCTTGGAAAAACTCAAAGACTGCGCCATGATCCTCACCGCGAAGATCGGCGGCTGTCCTCAGGATGACCTCAAAAAAGCGGGTCTGATCGCAGACCAGAGCTATGCATACGAGCCGATCGAAGCCTCTGTGCTTAAAGCGACCCGCAAGTATTTCAACCTGCCCGAAGAGCTGGAGGCAAACTAGTTATTTGTCGTGTCCCGGGCAAAGCCCGCGACACTTTCGCTGGCCGCTATGGCACTGAAGCTTCCCCTGTTCAGGGGAGAAACAAAAGGGATGTCTTCTGAAGAATCTTCTTTAGTTGAATAGAGATAAAAAGGAACTAGATGTTGATCAACGATACGACTCTTCGCGATGGGGAACAAGCTCCATACGTCGCCTTTAACACTGACGAGAAACTCCGTATTGCCCAAGGTCTTGTCGCCTGTGGTGCAGATGAACTTGAGATCGGGATCCCAGCAATGGGCAAACGCGAACAAGAGGACATCA
This sequence comes from Sulfurimonadaceae bacterium, assembly GCA_041553195.1. Classification (GTDB taxonomy): domain Bacteria; phylum Campylobacterota; class Campylobacteria; order Campylobacterales; family Sulfurimonadaceae; genus Sulfonitrofixus. Next base: position 4,958 of record JBFEJN010000040.1, on the reverse strand, counting down.
AAGAGCTGCTTGCTTTGGGGTTGGAGACACGTATGATGACCTGGAACCGTGCCAAGATGAGTGATCTTGATGCGTCGCTTAGCTGCGGTATCAAGGCAGTCGATCTCTCTATTCCTATCTCCGACATTCTCATTGATGTCAAATTCGGCGGCAATAAAACCGCCATGCTCAAAGAGCTTGAAAAGACCATTGTTGCGGCAAAAGCGGAAGGGCTTTTTGTCTGCATCGGCGGTGAAGACAGCTCTCGCGGTTCTCTGGACTTTATGAAAGAGGTGATGACACTGGGTGTTGAACTCGGTGCAGACCGCTTTCGTTACTGCGATACGGTCGGGATCATGACACCGACACAGACCTACACAGATGTAAAAGCATTGACATCGTTGAATCTCCTTCCGATCGAGATGCATACGCATAATGATTTTGGTCTGGCCAATGCAAACGCCCTGAGCGGTCTGGATGCAGGGGCCATCAGTGTCAACACGACCGTTATCGGTCTGGGAGAACGTGCCGGGAACGCCTCTTTTGAGCAGATCTCCATGGCTCTGAAACATCTCTATGGCCAAGCGCGTTCTCTGGACGCGCTTGAGATGCGGAGCCTTGTAAATCTGGTCGCAGCGGCAGCCGGCGTGAGCCTGGCCCATAATGCACCGATCGTCGGCGACTATATCTTTTCGCATGAAAGCGGCGTCCATGCCGACGGTATGATGAAAAACGGTAGCGCATATGAGCCTTTTGATGCAGCTGAAGTCGGGTGCGAACGCGCTTTTCCGATCGGTAAACATTCCGGTACCGGTACGATCTTGTACCATTTGAGCGCCTTGGGAATACAGACAGACAAACACGCGCTTAAAAACCTTCTGCCGCGCATTCGAGAGATCGTAACGTCTCGAAAACGCGTCCTTGATGACATGGAACTGATGAACTTATACAGGGAGAGTCTATGTTTATAGGATGGTTAAAATTTGCCGATGTCAGTCAACTCGTCGCGATCGCCGATGAGGTGGGCTGGCTTGTAGACGGTTACCACATCAAACTGATGATGATGCATTCGCCACACCTCTGTTACGGGGCGTACGAGGATGGACAGCTTGTCGGTGCCGTCATGGCGATAGAGTTTGAAAAATCTGCGATGATGAAATATTTCATGGTCAAAACCAGTCATCAAAAGCAGGGTGTCGGTACCCGTCTGTTCGAGACGCTGCTCGGTGCTCTGGTCAACGAAAAAGGGCAAGTCTATCTGCACGCCAATCCGGACCTGGTTCCGTTCTTTGAGCGCTACGGATTTGTGGCCAAGACAGAGGTGGGACGTTTTGTCAATGTGGGCAAAGTCCCGCCATTCAACTTTACCAATGCCCACGCCAAAGAGCTTGACAGCGGCAATTTCGAATCGGTCATCGCTGCGATCGACAAAGAGACCTTCCATGAGAACCGTATGGATTTTCTGTTGGATGAGATGGAGCGCAACTCTTCGTTGAAGTTTACACTGCCTAACGGGTTTCAGCATTCGAGTGTCGTCAACGCCCGCAATGTCTACCTCGGACCGTGGCAGGTCCGTGAGGGACACGAAGAAGAAGCGGAGAAGATGATGCGCGGCGTGCTCTATTTTCGGGGACTTAAGCGTGTTGTCGCCGATGTCCCGCTGGGTGTTGACCATGTGGTCAACCTCTACAAAAAGTACCATTTTCAAAACAAACAGCGCTTTGTCCACATGCAGCGCGGCGACGGCAGTGCTGTTCGTTTTGAAAATATCTACGCATTTTCATTATAGGAACGCCAAATGAGCAAAGCCCCTTTGACTACGCTAACGCTGTGTTCACTTCAGCAGTGGGCTCACGCACAGATGAACCGTGCTTTAGCAATCATGGAGCAGAACTTATTTGACGACGCTAACGCTGTGTTTGCTTCGGCAGCAGCCCCTCGCACTTTGTGCTCTTGGGGTGCTGGTGTCGAACTATTGACTGAACGTTTGGGTTTACGACCTGAAGAACGTTTTTTAAGGAGCTAGGATGTGTCTACTGAACATGAAGATCGGCGAGATAGTGTCGGTCGATGCTATTAATCTTAACACGACTCTGAAACAGCGCCTCTGTGCGATGGGTCTGACGCGCGATGCGCATATCTGTGTCAAACATTTCGGCTGGTTTAAAAGTACGGTACAGATCAGAGTCAACCGTTCATTGATCGCCTTGCGTAAAGAGGAAGCGGAGCTCATCGAGGTCCATCCGGTCGCAGCCTGACTTCCGCCCCATGCGGGGCAGAACGAGACACCACAAATTAAGGAGAAAAAAATGTCTACAGATGTAAAAGAGTTAAAAAAAGAGTTGGCAAAGCGTAAACGTTTAGCGGTAGAAGTGGCTTCGGAGATCCATGATATTGTTGAAGACACGCTCTGGAGCGACCATGTCAAACTGCCTGAACTAAGCGAAAAGTTACGCGCTTTAGTCGAGGAAGCAAACACGTTCAAGGCTGAGAACAATTTATAAAACGGCGTAGTGGGCACTCGAAGAGCAGCGTTTGCGACAGCGACCTCTCTTCGAAGGCACCGAACGTCTGCACTGGCCGCGGTGACTCTGCAGCCGAGATGAGCAGGTACAATACGATGAAGACCAAAGAGGAAATCTTGGCAATGGAAATCTGTGAGTGCGGTGAAAAGAATGTCGCACAGGCAGTAGAGATCTTCCAAAACACCTCCCTCCCTTTTAAAAAAGCTAAAAAGCTCGTGACCGAGTGCAATAAGACCTGTTGTCGTGCGGCACTGTTGAAACTGTTTGATATGAACCAGTTCGGAAGTTTTGATTTTGACGAGATCGAACATCTTATCGATCAGCGTATCGAACGCATGAAACGTTTGGCAGAAGGAGCGTAGTGATGAGTACAGTAGAGTGGGAAACATTAAAAGAGTGGCTGCTTGAACAGAAGGCTATCGACGAAAGTGTTGTTGCTGCAGAGGCCCTCAAACGGCTTGACCTGAGCGGACGGTCGCTGGAAGAACTGCCGGAGAGCATCGGTCTTTTGAGCGGACTGGTCGTGCTCAATCTTGCCGGAAACAAGCTGACAAGTCTGCCGGAGTCTGTTGCAAACCTCAAGATGCTCAACAATCTCGATATTCGCCGAAACCGTTTTACAGTCCTTCCGGAGCTTCTCTCATCGTTGAACCTGCGTTCCTTGAATGCCAGCGGCAACAAGATCAGCGACATCAGCGTCTTAAAAGGGTGCAGAGATCTGCGTGTTTTGGATCTGAGCAGTAATGATCTGGCATCGGTAGAGGGTATGCTCTCTACGCAGAGTGAACTGCGCACGCTGAACCTTTCGGGTAATTTTATTAAAGAGATGGATTCGGCCTTTGGCGCACTGGTACATCTGGAGCGTCTCAATCTCTCTGCAAACGTGCTTACCCGGATTCCCAAAAGTGTTGAAGTCATGAGAGAGCTGGTCGAGATCAACCTCTCCGACAACCGCATCAGCGCCATTGACGAAGCTTTTTTCTATTTGAGCCTGGAAACGGTCGACCTTTCCTCCAACCAGCTGCGTTCTCTTTATCTGCATGACCTCGATGACCTCGAGAGCCTGGTGCTTGACAGTAATCCTATTCGAAACATCGAGGTGGATGAGAGCTTCGCGCCGTATTTAAAAGAGTTCTCCTGCGACAGTTGTGAACTCGATACCTTTGTGACCCTGCCGTCGCTGGAGCTGGAGTCACTCTGCTTTTCGTCCAATTCGATTTCGAGTATTCCGGAAGAGATCGGTAAATATGAAAAACTCACGCAGCTTGACATCGACGGTAATGCCATTAGCGAGTTGCCGAACGTTATGGCCAATATGACCCGTTTGCAGACACTCTATATAGAGGGGAATCCGCTGAGCGAAACAGCCAAAAAGGTGATCAAAGTGCTTCATCCCGATATTTGCGACATTAATATGAAAACGGACATCGTCATTGATAATGCAGCAGAGGGCGATATCTCACAGATGGCGCAGCTTCTCGCCGTCTTGTTTGCGATTGAGGCGGACTTCGACATTGACTTTGAAAAGCAGGTGGCCGGGATTACCAAGCTCTTTCACTATGAAGGGGCGGACCTTCTGGTGGCGCGACACGAAGGCAAGGTGGTCGGCATGGTGACGATGCAGCGCCTTATCTCGAGTGCGGCGGGCGACTATGTCGGGCAGATCGAGGATCTGGTCGTTGACGAGGCGTACCGCAAGATGGGTGTGGGCAGCCGACTCATTAACAAGATGCGTTTTATCGCTATCGAGGAGTATGGGTACAAGCGTATCCAGCTTGCGGCGGACATGGACAATACGAATGCTTTGCGGTTTTATACGCGACGCGGGTTCCGCAGAACGAATTTGAATGTTTATCATTTGGCGAAGACCAAATAGCTTTTCTTTTTTTGTCCCTGCGCTGTAGGGGCAGACCTCTCTTTCTCTTTCTCTTTCTCTTTCTGTTCTTGTTGTACTTTTTGAATGTTTTGGTTGTTTGAATATCCTTGACTACACTCTTACTTTTTTACGCCGCAAAAAAAGTAAGCAAAAAAGCTCTCGTGACGGCTGCGCGGTCGGCGTGCTGCCGACTGCTTTCCTTCCAGTCGATCTTTCGCTAAAAACGACAAAACTCGCTGCGCTCAGACAATGCCGTTTTCTTTACGCTCCTTCTCTCCTTGCAGTCAACGCTGTAGATGCCACGATAAAAAGCCAAGCGGTAACGCATTGATTAACGTTAAAACTGCGTTTTAATCCCTGTTTGAATATTTGGAGGATAAAGAGTTGGTCGTATCGAAAAAGCTGATTGATCGGAGTTACAGCAAATATTGGCGTCCAACCGCCAATTAGCCCGGAAGCCGATAAGTTTTTTAGTATGACATATTTATAGTGCCGAAGGGTATTGCACTTTCTTTTTTTCGTTACTTCTTTCTTTGTGCACGCAAAGAATAAAACGCTAAAGCGTAATGCAGGGTGGC
>JBFEJN010000039.1:0-25557 GCA_041553195.1 Sulfurimonadaceae bacterium | reverse complement strand
CAGTTAATTTTTGCTGGCCTATAATGACCGAAGTCAAAATTCGAGAGTTCGGATTTGAAAACTATTCAATTCTATAGGAGAATTACATATGAAAAAAACGATCAAATTAGCTCTAGTGGCTACATTGGCACTTGGTGCAACTTCTGCTTTCGCAACTAACGGTACTAATCTAATTGGTTATGGTGCTAAGTCACGTGCAATGGGTGGTACTGCAATTTCTAACTTTAATGGTGCAGAGTCTGCATTTGCCAACCCTGCTTTGATCACTGCTTCTACAAAAAATACTGAGATCACTATTGGTGCAACTATTTTGATGCCTGATGTTAGTTTTGAAGCAGATGCCAACGCGAACTCAAATCTTGCGGGTGCTCCAATGCCAGCTTCTACTAATGAAAGTACAGCCGGTGACGGTATGGTTCCTTCTGTAGCAGCTATCAATAAAGTAAATGAGTCTTTTGCTTGGGGTCTTGCTCTTTACGGTGTAGGCGGTATGGGTGTTGATTATAGAGTTGAGACACCGGATTCAGCGATTACTGGTATGAATGCAAATGACAATCTAATGTTGATGAGAATGTCAATTCCATTGGCATATACAGTTGCAGGTTTTTCTGTTGGTGTAGCTCCTGTTATTGAATATGGCGCATTATCAATGAGTGATGCATTTGGTACACCTGGTGTTACATCAGACATCCAGATGGGTTTTGAAATCGGTGCTGCATACACAATTGCCGGTGTTAGTTTAGGTTTAGATTATAAATCAGCTGTATCACACGATTTCAAGGGTACTTTCAACAGTGACATGACTGGTGGTACACAAAGCAAACTTGATACTCCAGCAGTAATCGGTGCGGGTATTTCATATAAAATCGCGGGCAATACAATTGCTTTAGACTATAAAAATATTGCTTATGGTTCGGCTAAAGGTTTTGAAGATTTCTTATGGGAAGATCAAAACGTATTTGCAATTGGTTACGAGTACGCAGCTGACTCATGGGCAGTACGTGCAGGTTATAACTATGGTGCATCACCACTTGCAACTGATATTGCTGCGGATGGTAGTAATATGATGCCTATCGTTGGTAGTCTTATGATGTTCCCGGCAGTAGCAGAGTCACACTTTACTCTTGGTGGATCTTACAACTTCTCAGAAGTCATTTCTGCTGACGCAGCATTCATGGTAGCTAAAGGTTCTGTTACAGTGGACACACCAGACTTCAGTGGTGTTGGTGGTGCACCTGCAGGTGAGATCACAGCAACAAACGACCAGACTGCAGTTAGTTTCGCTCTTAACTACGCATTTTAATATACTTTTACATCCCATCCATTGGACGGGATGTAAGTCTCTTCAGTAACTTTTCGGTGAATTTCATACGCTAACAGTTTTTCTTAGTAACGAGCTCTTTTATGTAGGTAGAGCGTTATGCATAATGAAATTAACAAACAAGAAGTGAAAGATCACAATCAATCCACAATCATCAGCTAAATTCATAATAGTCATATAGTCAATTTATGTATATAAATCGACAATGGTCAAGATGCTACATTTGGTAAGCTTTACGGTCCAAAAAAGTACTTATTAGGATGTGGTTGATAGATTTGTGATAAAATACCACAGCAAAAATTTTGTGTAAGTCAACACAAGAAGCTTAAACAAAGGGAGATTCATGTTTTCAAAATTACTAACAGGTGCATTAGCACTTAGCCTTGCAGCGACAATGGCAATGGCGGCAGACGGTGTTCGTTTTAATGTTATCCAAGACGAAATGCTTAAAGATGCACCAAAAGGTGAAAAAGCGGTTTCTGTAGCAGAGAAAAACTATATGGATATGCTTAATAACGATATGGAAGATATCGGTTTTATTCTTTCTGATCCACATGAGCGTATTAATGATGGTTATGCGACTAAATACGGCGGGACCAACCTGGACAACCTTGGGTTCTTCTCATTAACGGCAGATGAGGCGCTTCGTCCATTGTTGCTAAAAGCACCAGAACTAGGTGGATTCAGCCCGTTCAATCTTCACATTTATAAAGTGAAAGGTGAGAATGTAACTCGTGTAGGCCACGTAATGCCAAACACAATGCTAGACATTGTAGGTGTTCAGGATAAAGCAACACGTGCAGAATTTACTAAGATCTTTGAGCCACTAGATGCGCTTGTCGAAGAAAAGCTTGGCGGAAAAGTCGAAGTTGTTCAATATGACAAACTTCCAGCTCAGCCTATGATGCATTTTGAAATCGAAGTTGACCGTGAGGGTGAGTTGTCAGATTTCATTGACAGCTTCCAAGAAGAGTTCGAAGCAGCATTCGAAGAGAAAAAATATATTATCGCAGGTTACAAAAATTTCCGTGAAGCCTATGCTGATCTTGAACTGGATTTTCCTAAGTACGATGCGTATTTTGTCTATTCACTATGTCACTTTACATTCTCTAACGGCGTCTTTAACCTTGTAGATGGTCAAGAAGGTGATGCACGTCCTGATGCTGGTGCATTCGCTCCATGTTCAATGTACATGTATATTGAAAAAGGAAGCAACAAGATGGTCGTCGGTATGCCGAAACTTGAGAACTGGATCGCTGTTATGGGCATTAAAGACAAAAAAATGGTCGATGCAATTCATACACTTGACAAAGAGATCGTTGGAATCATGGAAGGTCTCGGAGCTAAAAGCCTATGAAAAAAGTCTTAGCATTAATCGTAGCGGCACTTGTCCTTTCGTTTAGTGGTTGTTCATCAAAAGAGGCTGAAGCTTCTGAAGGTGTTGCGACTAAACCTGCTACAGCGAATGTCAGTACGTATCTTGTAGGTGCCTATACTGATGCTGAAACTGCGCAAACCAAACTCCAGGAAGCTGGTTTTGAAGTAGTGGCTGCTTATAAAGTTGACAAAAAAGGTGAATATACATCGATTGTATTTACTAATGATGCCATGAAAGCTGCTGCAAACAAAGCAGACCGTGGTTTCGCCGCTGTCCTTCGTTTGCTTGTCAATAATGAAAAGCAGGAGATCAGTATTACGAACCCGGTTTATTTCGGTAAAGCATTTTTACAAGATGAGTTCGATTATCAAGCTGCTTTGGCTATTGAAAAAAGTCTTACGGCTGTATTTGGTGAGCTTAAAGGCTCGGCTGATCAATGGGAATATGAAGGTTTGGCAACATACCACTTTATGATGGGTATGCCATACTATGATGAGTCTGCCACACTGGCAGAAGGTGACAATGCCGAACTGCTGGCTAAAGCAAAAGAGTACAAAAAAGGAAAAAGCCTTGTTTTTGAACTCGAAATCGGTGAAGGCCGTACACTTATCGGTTATGAACTAGGTAAGAAAACGTCTAAATTTGTTAAGAAAATCGGTTATCAAAATGCAGGTATTTTGCCATACACGATCCTGATTGAGGATGGTAAAGCGAAAATGCTTGCACCAAAATACTATATTGCTATCTCTTACCCACAGTTGACTATGGGTGAGTTTATGACGATTGCGTCGGTACCAGGTGCAATCGAAAAAGATCTTGCAAAGCCGTTTAAATAAGCCTCGGCTTATTTAAACTTTTCAGCTTCGGTGCACTTTTCACTGAAGATCATCCTACTTGACGTACCAATGTACGTCTTCGGATTCACTTCAGAACCATCTGCACCAAATCTGAAACTTTGTGGCAAAGCTCGCTCTAAGATGAGCTTTGCCATCTTTCTTAACTCTTAACTCTTTTAGTGATATAACGCATCTTTGCTATAATTCTACCTATATTGATAAAAGGGTTTTTTGTGGCAAAAATAGGACTTGGAACATATCGTATAAGTGACCGTAACCCAGAGCATCTTCAAGCGATCAAAACGGCAGTTGAAGAGGGTGTTGATCTAATCGATACATCAACCAACTATATGGATGGTGGTGCTGAGAGGGCTATCGCCTTGGCGTTTCAACCAATGCCGACTAAGACAATAGAACATGTTGAGATCGTCAGTAAATTTGGGTACATTCAAGGCTCGACACTTCAGCGCATTCAGGAAGATGTGACCTTTCCAGAGATCGTTAAGTATGCGGAACATATCTATCACTGTATTTCACCGGAGTTTATGCAAGACCAGTTGACACAGTCACTTGCGCGTCTGAATATGGACAGTCTGGGGTGTTACCTGATCCACAATCCAGAGTACTTTATTTTGGATGCCATGAACAATGACCTAGACCGCAATGAGACTTTGGACAGGATGTTTGAACGTATCGAAGCGGTATTTGTTGCTTTGGAAAAAGAGGTGCAAAACGGACGGATCAATAGTTATGGAATAAGCTCAAACTCTTTTTCCAAACCTGGCAATGATCCTGAATTTTTACCGTATGAGGACCTTGTTCTTATTGCAACACGGGCTGCAAAAGAGGCAGGTACCGAACATCACCATTTCTCTACAGTGCAGCTCCCGATCAACCTTTTAGAACGCGAAGGTTTAAAGTGTGCAGCCTGGGCTAAGGAAAACGGTCTTCGCGTTTTAGCCAACCGTCCCTTTAATGCGCAAGCAAATAGTCTTATGTTCCGCTTGGCCAGTTATGAAGAACCACACGATTATTATCACCATCTAAACGAAGTATTAGAGATGACTGACGATCCATCTCTTCAAAGTATCCATAACCTGATTGCACAACTCGATGATGTAAAACACCGCTTCGGCTTTGTTGGGGAATATGATGAGTTCTTGCATATACAAATTATCCCGCATTTGCAAAAGGCATTAGAAGAGATTGCGCCAGGTGTTGTGGAACTGTTGGCTGAGTCTTTGGACCTGTTTTTACAGGAGTATGCACGTATGGTGGCATTTGAATGTACCAAGATGACGAAGGTTCAGATAAAAGAGAAGTTAGCGGGTTGTGAAAAGCCGCTTCAAGAGTGTGCACTCAACTTTCTACAGGCCCAAAAGAATATCGATTATATTCTAGTCGGTATGCGTAAGCCAAGTTATGTCATGAATGTATTGGGATTGATGCAGACATAAAGCAAGGTATCGAATATTTCCAAGATACTGCATTACTAAAAATATACCAAGAGTTGTGCCAGCCTTTCTTTCAAAAAACTTTGCATGTAAGCAACAATAAATGCTTTATGGCTTGTTAAGCGCTTTTAGAATATTTTATGATTAGAAATAGGGTCGTTCTAGTTACGATCAATAATAAGGTTTTAAATGATTCCATTTACAGATGAAGAATTAATTGCTCCAGTTCAGACAGCAATTGAAAAAGTACGTCCATCACTGGCACTTGACGGTGGGGACATTCAATTCCTGACCGTGAAAAACGGGACAGTGTATGTACAGTTACAAGGGGCTTGTGTAGGCTGCGGCAGTGCCGGAAACACACTTAAATATGGCGTGGAACGACAGTTGCGTATGGACATCCACCCGGAACTCAGTGTTATCAACGTACCTCAGGGTATGGAAAATCAAATCGATTCTATGTAAAAATTTGTGACAAAGGAAGAGTTATGAAAACAGTAAACAAATATAAAACTCTTGCTCTGGCTAACGAGAGTTTTTCCAAATCTAATTTTGAACAGGCCCTACGTTCATATGCGTTGGTCTTAAAAGACTATCCAAGCTCTAAGGAAGCCTATAATGGAGCGATACTAGCTGAAATGGCAATGAGTGGCGAAGGCGGGGCAGAAGCTCTGTTTGATTATTATGCCGTACTTCGTGAAGATGACGCGGAACAGGCGGATATTATTCTTTCAGAGATCCTGGAGACAATGGACGGGACCTTGGATCAGCTAGGTGAGATCATTTCACAGCCTCTTAAAGAGCGCCTTGAATTCGAAGATGGCATTATGTACTCTGAGTTTAAAGAGATCGTTGATAATGAGGGTGATTTTAGACGTATTTTTGAAAACATTATGTTTTCAACTCGTGTAATCATTAGTGAAAAAGATGACTTTGTGGACTTCTTGGATAAGCTTATGCAAAATAACTATTATGAGATGGCATTAACATATCTGGAAGGCGCTTTAGCTGTTCATCCTAACGATAAGCAGTTGCGAAGATTGCTCCGCCGTCTTGCCAAAGGCAAATCTGTTGAAAATTGAGCTTCCTTCTCAACCCTTTCGTTACGTTACAGAAAACTCTCAAGAGTGTAACGCGCAAACCGCTTTTATTAAAACCAAACAAAATGAGAACTATGTAAATGATGCACTTGAAAAGGGCGCTCATTCTGTTATATCGGCGACCGACATCGCTCCTTTGTTTGGACTCGATCGTATTAAGATAATCGGTATTACCGGTACGAATGGTAAGACGACGACGGCAAGCGCGATCTACTCAATGTTGCTAGATCTTGGATACAAGGCTGCAATGCAGGGTACACGGGGATTTTTTTTAAACGATACAGTTGCTGAGGGTAAAAGTCTAACAACGCCAAGTGTCTTGAACACTTACCGACATATTTATCAGGCTGTCGCTGCAGGATGCGACTATTTTGTGATGGAAGTCAGTTCACATGCGATTGTCCAAAAGCGTATAGAAGGAATCACTTTTGCCCTGAAGATCCTCACGAACATTACTCAGGATCATTTGGATTATCATAAAAATATCGAAGACTACATCTATGTCAAAAACAGTTTTTTTGCCGATGAGACCAAAAAACTGATCAATAAAGACGAGCCACGTGCCGACTTTAATTATAAAAATGCCTACAGTTATGGGGCTGAAAACCCATCCACCTATAAAGTGATGGCCTATTCACTTAACGATGGCGTGAGTGGTGTTATTAAGCACTTTGAACAGGTCGAGAGCTTTAACAGCCCAATGCACGGTTTTTTCAATCTCTACAATCTGACAGCGGCAATCGCTGCGGTGCATTTGGTCACGAACAAAAAACTGAGTGAGATTTGTGAGGTTGTTGAAAACTTCGGTGGTGTCAGCGGACGTATGGAACAGGTCAGTGAAAAACCTCTGGTTATTGTCGATTTTGCCCATACACCTGACGGTATGGAACAGGTCTTGAATGCGTTGAAAGAGAAAGAGATCCTTGTAGTCTTTGGCGCAGGTGGTGACCGAGATATAACGAAACGTCCTCTCATGGGAAAGGTGGCAGCAAAGTTCGCTAAAAAGCTTTATGTGACCAGTGATAACCCTCGCAGTGAAGATCCGGACAAGATCATTGAAGATATTCTAAAAGGGATCGACAAAGAGAGTGATGTCTATGTGGATGTTAACCGCAGAAATGCTATTGCTAAAGCGATCGAAGAACAAAAAGGGGATGAGATCGTTTTGATCTTAGGTAAAGGTGATGAATCTTTTCAGATCATCTACGATAAGAAACTTCCTTTTGATGACAGAGAAGTCGCACGCGAACTTTTAGCGTCGAAATAACAGACTTCTCCTGCTGCTTACGGGTTGAGTGCATTGACGCACTTGGCTTGACTTTCCCATGTTATAGACTGACGTTTAGTTCCAGTGTTGCATTGACTTCATTATAAATTGAGACATTGATATCTGCTGTAGCGTTTTGATCTGCAAGCGGTAATATTGTCATCAGACCTGTTGAATCGATAGTCGTTACCGTGGTATTGGAACTGATCCATGCAATGTTACTGCTAATCGCGAAGAGAGTCTCATTGTCCTCAAATGTACCATTTGCCTGAAGTGTATAACTGCCTGTTGTATTGATGTCTACCGAAGCATTTCCATCAGCATATGAGATGTTAAGGTCTGATGATGCCGATGTAATATTGACATCAATCAGCGGTACGATCGTTATATTTTTATCAGCAGTCGTGAAAAGTGTGTCACGGTATGAAGCAGAGATCGCAGCGGTACCGTGGTTGGCAACAGCAGATACAAGCCCGTTGCTGACTACGATGACAGATGTGTCATTGGATTCCCAGTCAAGCTGATAGGTAGCACTGCCGCTTGTTCCATCACTGTATAAAACAGTCGTATTGAGCTGAACCTCTTGTTCCAGCGAATGAATAGGTGTTGTGGTATTGGCACCATCAATAGAGATCGAGACGATCTCAGGAACCAATGGCGGCTCGTCAGATTCCGTGCCACATCCGATCATCAAGGCGGCGAGGCTGATAGAAAGTAGTGAGTATTTTAGGTATGTCATCTTTGTTTCCTCGCTTAAAAGTGGTAGTTGATACCGATGTAGGGATTGACCAGATGGGATGTGACATCGATCTCGTCTGATACCAGCGAGATCGTCTGCCAAGAACGAAGCTTGTAGTTTAAACCAACGTCAAAATCATAGGTCTCATTCATCACATAGCGGATGCCGGCACCAAAGTTAAAGCTGCTGAAGGTAAGCGACTCTTCGAGTTGACGTTGGACTTTCATATCGCCCATGCCGATACCGACGTCAAGGTAAGGATAGAAGTTGTTGCCGACATCCCATCCTTTATAGAGTGTTATGTCCAACATCAGGGCTGCTCCATCATTCACAGAGAAGACATCAGTCGCATAATCCATATAGCTAAAGGCCGCTTCCACAGCATAGCCGCCAATGTCGCCGTAACCGGCTTTTATCTTGTACTGTGGTGTAGAAGCATCGATCGTTCTGTCACCAAGGACAAAAAATTCCGTCGAATCTTCTACTGATAGACCGATATAGCCGGCCGCTTCTGCGAATAATGAGAGATATAGAAAAGATAATACAAATAAAATTCGCATACAGCAGCTGCTCCAAACATAAATAGTGTGCCATTTTAGGCAATTTCATCTTAGAATGAGCAAAATTGCCCAGATAATGGAACGGCCATCGGCAAGTTGTACCAACCGGCTGGAATCACCTCCTTAATTCTTAAAGTGAGGGGGTGATAAAATCAGATAAAGAATTGTCGTGATAGTTTAGATATAATACGCGCAAATTTTACTTAGATGAGTCTCTCAAGATTCATATACGGAGAACAAAATGGGCATACCACAGCCAGCTTTTTATATTTTCAAGTGTGAACAGTCTTCACCTCCAGGGATGCCAAAACCATCTTGTGTCGGACCAAATACACAAGACCTTTTTCAACATTTAGCACAATCATTGATGCAAAAGGGTATCATTGGTACAGTGCAACCGATTCGTTCTGCATGTTTGAACCGTTGTAATGCAGGTCCGGTTATGCTGGTTGAACCAGGCCATACAATGTACGCTGGACTTACTAAAGAAGCCATTACAAGAATAATCGATGAGCACATTATCGGCGGTAATGTTGTAGAAGAGTTTGTGATCTCAGATGAACTTTGGGATGCACCGATTACACCTGCTGACATGATGAAGCAGATGGGTAGATAAGGAAAATCTCGATGACCATTGAAATGTTATATAGCAAGATCCATCGTGCAACAGTTACCGATGCGAACCTTAATTATGTGGGTTCGATCACTATTGACGAAGAACTTCTGGAAGCTTCGAAAATGCGCGTGGGCCAAAAAGTTGAGATCCTTAACATCAATAATGGTGAACGTTTCTCGACTTATATCATCCTGGGTGAACGTGGTAAGCGTGACATCTGTCTTAACGGGGCAGCAGCACGTAAGGTCCATAAGGGTGATAAGATCATCGTTGTTGCTTATGCGACCTATGATGAAAAAGATCTTGAAACATACAAACCCTGTGTTGTTCTGTTGAATGACAACAATGACATTGATCATGTTCTCGACGAGATCTAACTAGCAACTTGTTTTATACTCAGCGTTGAGCTGAGTACTCTCTTCTCTTTTTTCAAGCCTTTGCCAGCTATAATGTTTTGACTAGCTTTCAGGACAAACCATGAATTATAAAAGATTACTTTACAGCCTCCTTTTCAGTACGTTGACACTACAGGCCGGCAGCAGCCAATATGTAGGAATAACACTTGAGGGCGGCTATGGCTGGATAGAACAGCAAAACTCCAAAATAGACAATATCAACGTAGACCCGGTCGTGTATGGCGGAAAACTCAACCTGGGCATTGACAGCGGCGACGATATACGGACGAATATCTTTTTCGGACTGCAGTATTTACAAGATGATATATATCAGTATGAAAATCCCGTGGGGACACCTTTAGGGTCCAGTAACCAGCTATTGTACAGTGTGGGCTTTGACATCATTAAGACCTACAGTGAAAAAGGCTCTTCGATGTTGCCGTATTGGAAAGGCGGTATGGATTATGAGTTCATGTCTTTGGATAACTATGCGCAATCGTGGGCGTCGAATGTCGGTTTGACTTTTGGCGTCGGGACCTTTATGCGAACCTCCGAAATGATGGAATGGCAGTTGGGTGCCTACTACAAGTACCGTATGTGGGGCAACTACAACCTTGATACCTCTGAAACACAAAATGTTGAACTTTCTGACCATTCTCTTATGCTTGAGCTGGGTCTGAACTTTCATTATTAATATGGTAAAATTCCGCACCAAAAAAAGAGGATGACGATGCAGCCGTTTGAAGCATTTATAGCAGCACACAGACCTGTTGCACCAAGCTTCCATCCTCACTATGAAGAAGCACTCTATGCCATGCTCGAAGCCGGGGGTAAACGCTTTCGTCCCGCACTGCTTTTGGCGGTTGTCAGTGCCTATAATGAGCTGTTGTTTGATGGTGCCAACCATGCAGCCTATGCTATCGAACTGCTTCATACCTATTCACTGATCCATGACGACTTGCCTGCGATGGATGACGCTGATCTTCGCCGTGGCCACAAAACCTTGCACAAACGTTTCGATGAGGTGACCGCTATCTTGGTAGGCGATGCACTGAACACCTATGCATTCGAAGTGCTTTCAAATGCCCCTTTCTCGGATGCGACTCGTGTCAAACTGATCCGTTCGTTATCACATAACGGCGGAGCAGCAGGGATGGTACTTGGACAGGCCATTGACTGCCATTTTGAAAATCAGCCGTTGACACTGGAGCAGATCAAACTGCTGCACATTAACAAAACGGGCAAGCTGATCGCCTGTGCATTGGAGATGGGCGCGATCATCGCCGGTCAAAAAGAGCTTGAAAAACCGATCTATGACTTTGGTATCAAGGTCGGACTGCTTTTTCAGATCCAAGATGACATTCTTGATGTCACGCAGAGCGACGAAGAAGCCGGAAAAACAACCAATAATGATGAAGCAAAAAACAGTTTTGTGACCCTATTAGGTCTCGAAAAAGCGATGGACGAAGCCAACGCTTTAGCGCTGGAGATCGAACAACAGTTAGAGAGTTTTGACGAGAGTTTACAGAGTAAATTGTCACCAATACTTTCGCAGTACATTTACAGACACAGATAAGGAATTAATATGTCAAACACAATCCGCCAAAAAATGGCCGACAGTATCCGTTTTTTAGCCGCCGATATGGTTCAAGCAGCAAACTCAGGTCACCCGGGTGCACCAATGGGCCTTGCCGATATCGCTGTGGTACTGAGTGAACACCTTTCACACAACCCGAAAAATCCTGAGTGGCTAAACCGTGACCGTCTTGTCTTCTCAGGCGGCCATGCAACGGGCCTTATCTACTCTCTCTATTACCTATGGGGATACGGTCTTGAGATCGAAGATCTCAAAAACTTTCGTCAATTAGACTCCAAGACACCGGGTCACCCGGAGTATGGTCATACAGCGGGTATTGAGATCACGACCGGTCCTCTCGGACAGGGTGTTGCCAATGCCGTCGGTTTTTCGATGGCAAGCAAATATGTCGGCGCCCAGGTCAATTCCGATACAGCGGCTGTGATCGATCATAACGTTTTCGTACTGTGTGGTGACGGTGACCTTGAAGAGGGGATCTCTTACGAAGCGGCATCCCTTGCAGGCCACTTAAAACTAGACAACCTTATCTGTATCTATGATTCCAACCGTATTACGATCGAAGGTTCGACAGATCTTAGTATTTCTGAAGATATCCGTAAGCGTTTTGAATCTCAAAACTGGGAAGTCCTTGAGATCAACGGTCACGACTTTGACGAGATCGACAGTGCTATCACACAGGCAAAAGCAGCAACAAAACCGGTTATTATCATCGCCAACACCGTGATGGCAAAAGGTGCCGGTGAATTGGAAGGTTCACACCATGCGCACGGTGCACCGCTAGGCGATGACGTTATTGTAGCCGCAAAAAAAGCTGCCGGTTTTGATCCGGAGAAAAAATTCTTTGTTCCTGAAGATGTGATGGCGCGTTTCAGATGCGCTGTTGAAGAGGGTGATGTGGCGGAACGTGCCTGGAAACATTCGCTTAAAACATTGCCGTTGATGGAACAAAACGAAGCGCTTGATGCTCTTTTGAATCCTGACTTTTCCCGTATTCAATGGCCGACGTTTGAAAAAGCAGATGCGACACGAAATACCAATGGTATCGTTCTGAATGCCATTGCAAAAGCGATCCCGGGTTTTATCGGCGGTTCAGCAGACCTGAGCCCGTCCAATAAGACGGAACTTAACAATATGGGTGTGTTTCCAAAAGGTAAAAACATCTATTATGGTATCCGTGAGCACGCTATGGCATCTATCACAAATGCCATTGCTCTTTATGGTCCTATCTTGCCATTTTCTGCAACGTTCTTTGTCTTCTCGGACTATCTTAAACCTGCGGCACGTATCGCAGCATTAAGTGGTATTCAAAACTTCTATGTCTGGACACACGACAGTATAGGTGTTGGCGAAGACGGTCCGACGCATCAGCCGATCGAGCACCTTTCGCAGTTCCGTGCATTGCCGAACTTTTATGTCTGGCGTCCGGCTGACGGTGCCGAAAACGTGGCAGCATGGCAGCAGGCACTTGAGATGAAGTCATCGCCGTCTGCCTTTGTCTGTTCGCGTCAAAACCTGCCGATGCTTGCGTCTGCGAAAGCAGGTTCTGCACGTCAGGGCGGTTACCTTTTGGCTGAAGAAGCGGATGCGACTTACACGCTGATGGCATCAGGTTCAGAGGTTGCACTGGCACTTGAGGTCAAAGCCAAACTGGCAGAAAAAGGGACCAAGGCAAATGTCGTCTCAGTACCGTGTTTCGATCTGTTCATTGAGCAGGACAAAGGGTATATCGATTCGATCATCAAGCCGGGGACCAAGACAGTTGCAATTGAGGCGGCACGCGGCATGGAGTGGTATAAGCTTGCCGATGAATTGATCAACATGGACAGTTTCGGAGCGTCAGCCCCTGCCGGACAACTATTCGACAAGTTTGGATTCAACGCAGAATCGATCGTTTCAAAAATATAATCTTCTTTTCATCATGTCATCGCCTAAAGGGCGTTGATATCTCTCTTTCTTTTTCATGTTGACCTTAATAGAGTATCATTAAGATAACAAAACATCAGGACTGTCTACATGGTTGTACTCAAACAATCGCTACTTAATTTTTTTAAAAGTGAATCGACTGTCGGTATTCTGCTGATCATTGCAACTGCTTTGGCCATGCTTCTTGCCAACACGCATTTCAGTGGTGTATACCACGACTTTTTAGACATTCCTGTTGTGGTCAGCATTCATACTTTCGCGATTGCAAAGCCTCTGTTGCTATGGGTTAATGATGGTCTTATGGCGATCTTCTTTTTTATGGTCGGGCTTGAGATCAAGCGTGAGGTTCTCGAAGGCAGTCTTAGTCACATCTCTAAAATCGTTGTGCCCGCATTTGCCGCAATCGGCGGTATGATCGTACCGGCACTCGTCTACATGGCATTTAACTGGGGCGACCCGATAGGAATGCAGGGGTGGGCGATACCGATGGCAACAGATATTGCTTTTGCGCTGGGTATTTTATCGCTGCTGGGTAAGCGTGTACCGGCTGAGCTCAAGATCTTTTTGTTGGCACTGGCGATCATCGATGACCTGGGTGCGATCATCGTGATAGCACTTTTCTTCGGGCATGGCCTCTCAACAACAGCATTGGCGGTGTCAGGCTTTTTTATCGTTGTTCTGATGGTAATGAACTGGCGTGGTGTGACCAACAACACTGCCTATATTCTCATCGGTATTATTGTTTGGGCTGCGGTGTTGAAGTCGGGAGTACATGCGACGATCGCAGGTGTGGTGGTCGGTCTGCTGATTCCGCTTCGTAACAACAAAGAGAGTTTCCATGAGCTTGAAGAGTCACTGCATGGTCCGGTAAACTATGTCATCTTACCGCTCTTTGCATTTGTGAATACCGGTGTAAACTTTAGTGGTGTCAGTTCAAAAGATTTCATAGATAATGTGACGATGGGGATCACGCTCGGCCTCTTTGTAGGAAAACAGGTCGGCATTTTCAGCTTTAGTCTTTTGGCGATCGTCTTGAAGTTGGGCAGATTGCCGGGCGCTATGACTTATAGGCATCTCTTTGGGGTTGCTGTTCTGGGTGGTATCGGTTTTACGATGAGCCTGTTTATAGGTTCGTTGGCATTTGAATGTACGGGAGACCCTTGTTTGAACATGACAGATGAACGTATTGGAATTTTATTGGGATCCCTTCTTTCCGGTCTAACAGGTTATCTTGTGCTTAAGTCCCAGATAAAAGAGAGCTCAGTAACATCCGGACCGGAATAGTCCCAGCAGCAGCTTACAAGCATGTAAACATAAAGGGCACCTGCACTATTGTATGGTTAAGATCGGGGAAGGTTTTCTTTCTATCAACTATTCAATACCTAATGAGTATAATACACAATGCGCATAATATTTCTAATTTTTCTATTTGTTTCGTCATTGAAAGCAACTACTTTGGATGAACAATTAACCCAGGACGCCTATCTTGCAACAGTGAATGCTGCTATTGTTTTTACTTCCCAGGATGGATTGAGTTCAGGTGTCTATCGGTTTACAAAGATTGACACGCAGATGCGGATGTATAACCTTCCTCTTACCTATCACTTTGATCCGTTGACGGAAAGAACCAACCTTTTTATGGTCTTAGATTTTGCCTACAGTGACACACGAAGCGATAAGAATGTCGTAGATGCGAATGGCACGCTCTTGAATGTTGACAATCAGCTTCAAACCTACGTAGCCGGGATTGGCGGCGGTCTTCGGTACCGGGCAACGGAACATTCAGACCTGCTGATAGCGGGAGAGCTGTTTTATTCGCGTGTCGGTCTAAGCGTACGCGCCGAAGACGGCCTGAATCCGAGCGATGTCAAGAACTTTTTTTCAGATGATTTTAACCGAAACTTCTCTTATAAACTGATGGCAGAATATGCCTATCATAGAGATTACAAAGGGTATGAACTCTATACCAAGCTCAATTATAAACTCTATAAGACCTTATCGAAACTGGACTTTTCAGTGATCGATCAGATCGTATCAGATCTTTCGTCATTAAGCTCTCAGACGACGGTCTCATCCCTGATCGTCGGTTTCGAAACAGAACAGCTCTATCGGCACAACGATATGAGTCTGACATTAGAGCCTTATTTGAAAGGAAATTATATATGGGGCGATCTGGCCTCAATAGCTCAGGTCAGCAGTTATGCGACACTAGGTTTGAGTGTGTATTGGAATACACCTAAAAAAAGTGCCTATATTTATCGCTACTTTATCGAACCGAGTGTCTCGCGGGGTAATGGTCTTGAAGGTCTGAACCTTAGTTTGGGTTTCAGCCTTGATTTTTAAAAAAAACTATCTGAACTTTAGGCAGCCAAGTCTCTATGACGGATCAGTCTGTCTGCCATCAAGGCATTGATAAGACGTTTTTTAAGGTCGGGACGGATTGCTGAAAAAGAGATACGGTGATTCTCTTTCTCAAGCTGCAAGGCGATATTATTGTTGATGAGGTACTGAAATACCTCTTTCACCTTTGTGCCCAAATGACAGTGAGAAAGGTCGACTTTATTGCCATCTTTTATAAAATGGCCGTTTTCAATCGTAATGCGCAGCATAGATGCTCCTTTGCGTTAGCACAGCGCTCAAAGCAGAGAGCAGATCGAGGGCTATTGCTTAATTCTACTATTTTACGAAACATAAATGTGGATATAATGTGGCATATCAAACAGAGGGTTATTTTTGAAAGACTCCCAAGAATATTTAGACAAAAAAGCTTTTTTTGACAGCATCATCACCCTTTACGGGCGCAATGTCGTTAGCGAAATACTTGAAGACGAAGCCATACAGATCCATAGGCTTCATCTCGCAACAAGCAACCGTGACGAAGGGGTGATCCTTGAGATCAAAGAGATGGCAGAGAGACGGGGTGTAGAGGTGAAGATGCACTCCAAGGAGCAGCTTTCGCGTATTTCCAAGAACGCTAAACAGGACCAGGGTGTGGCCATTGACATCATCGCCCCGAACTACCAAAAAAGCGAGAACATCGAAGCCGTACTCGGTGATGCGTTTCGTCTTTTAGCGCTGGACGGGGTGCAGAACCCGCAGAACCTCGGCATGATCGTCCGCTCCGCCGCCGCCGGGAAGATCGACGGCATCATCCTGCCGACCAACAGCAGCGCGAAGATCTCGCCGCTGGTCATCAAGGCGAGTGCCGGGACGCTTTTCAAGATCCCCATTTTTTATTGTAAGACACTCGAAGCACCGCTCGCAGCATTGGCCGAAACAAGTGAGATCTACGCCCTCTCATCCCACGCCAAAGATGATATCTACACGCTCAAGGCCGGTAAGCGGGTTGTCTTCGTCCTGGGTAATGAGAGTGAAGGGGTGAGCAAGCCGGTTGAACGTCTCTGCAACAAGTCGTTGGCTATTCCGATGCAGCGCGGCGTCGAGTCCCTCAACGTCGCCGTGACGGCGGCGCTGCTCGCCTTCCTGCCCTAAAAGCACCGTTTCCGCAGAACTGCGCGGGCTTTCACCCCTTTGTCTATACAGATATAAACAATATAAAACTATTTAGCTACAATGTGCCAATAAAGGCACAATGATGAAACACGTTTTGACACTCCTGCTTCTGGTAACAGGCACCATCTTACTGCACGCTACCGACCAACCCGAAGTGGTCCACGGCCACATCCTGCCGCCGGAGCCCGACCCGGTGGTGAACAACTCGACACTGCTTGGTATCGATGTGAATAAGAACGGGGTGCGGGATGATGTGGAGCGGTGGATATATGAGACCTATAAAGATAAGCATCCAATTTATATAGATATCGCTATGCAGTCTGGTAGAGCATGGCAGAAAGTGCTTGAAGATCCAAGTAAAGCAAAAGAAATACATGATTATGTAAAAGCACCTCAATATTGTAATTGGTATTTTCAAGTAGATGTTAAAGACTTTGGTAAACAGTCCTTGGTAAATGAAAACATCTATTCTAAAATCAATGGTAAAACTTTTAATACCATATTGAGAAGAGATGCATATATACAATATGACAATTTACTCAGTGGTGATAGTTACACGTTGCCACGAAGGATTCAACGTAAAACTTTATGCGACTTTAACACCAGTAAGTATGAGAGGTAGATTTTAAAAAATCTACGTAAAGAGGAAGGAAGGCTGAAAAAGTGCCTTTACTCAGTGCAAACCTTTACGAGGTCATGATGTCGTAGGGGCGCTTGATCTCGTTGACGACTTCGCCGACGCTCATGTGGCGGCTTTTGCGGAGGAACTCTTTGCCGTCGAGGTAGACCAGCAGGGTCGGGATGGTAAAGACGCTGAAGTGCGAGGCGATCTCCGGGGTCTCGGAGATGTCGACGGAGATGACCTGCAGCTGCGGGAAGTTCTCCTCAAACGCCTCAAGCAGTTTCGGTTTCAGGGCATGGCAGACGTTGCAGGTCGGGGCGCTGAAGTAGAGGGCTACGGCAAGTTCCGAGCGCAGTGTCTGTTCAATTTCTTCGATGTTCAAGAAAATTCCTTATGGGTAGGTTGCTTTAGAGGTTCACTGTATTATAATGAAAGCATTATAATATTTTTCGACAAAGAGTCTGCCTAATGTTCCGTCTCCTTTTGCTTTTTTTTATCGTGTTAACCGTACATGCCAAGGACAAGATGAGCGAAGCCGAGGCCTATTTTCAAAACGAAGAGTACACTAAAGCGTATCGCCTGTACATCGATTCTGCAAACGATCTTGAAAGTTCCGAAGCTGCCTATAAACTGGGCTGGTTGTATGAGAATGGCAAAGGGGTCGAACAGGACCCGAACAAAGCGATCTTTTGGTACAAAAAGGCGGCTAAGTGGGACCTTTCAAAAAATAATATTGAAAAAGTCTATGAGACCTTATACAGTAATCTCGATCCACTGGACAATGAAGAGTCGATGAACACTCTCGTACAGCTTGCTAACGGAAATTTTGGCCTTCGGGCATATTATCCAAACTATTGGATCGTCTCGTACACAGATAATGTACCAAGCGGCGATCCGACACTGCAAGACCCGACAGTTGATGGGACACATTACATTGAGACAGAGACAAAGTTTCAGATCTCACTGCGTGCTGATTATATGACACAGTGGTTCGGGTTCACACAGATGTGGAGCGGCGCGTATACCCAGACCTCCTATTGGCAGCTTTTCATAGAGTCATCACCTTTTAGAGAGACAAATTACCAACCGGAATTTTTTGTTACGATCCCGTTTTACCACAAACTCGATGCTATTGGTATGAAAGCGGTCTCTGTCGGATACAAACATGCCTCCAATGGACAACCCGACAGCAATTCGACTGTGCGGGAATATGAGGACGGTCCCTATGTCGGTTCGCGTTCACGTTCCTGGAACCGCCTCTATCTTCGTACCTATTTTCAATGGAATAATTTTTTTACGGAGTTGACATTGTGGCATCGTATGAAAGAGAAGTACGAAACCAACGACAATCCAAATATCACAGACTTCTACGGTGACGGCTCTCTGGAAGTAGGGTATATCCGTGACAAGTTACTGACGAGAGTGACCTTGCGTCAAAGTTTCAGCAGTGGGCACACCAGCGGAGAACTGGAGATGAGCTACCCCTTTCCTTTCAGTGACAATGTCTTTTTCTATCTCCAGGGGTTCAGCGGATACGGTCAGAGTCTTATTGATTATGACCACCATGTCAATCAGGCCGGATTCGGTCTGAGTATTTCACGTTAAAGGCAGCTTATGACCTTAGTGTTAAGCCGTAAATATGACAATTACATTCTCTTCTTTTCTCTGGTAGGCGTATTGTTTCTGTTACCTTTTGTCAATGCGATGCCGATGCTGCGATTTGCACTGGTGGGTCAGTACACTTTTGTGATGTTTTATCTGATCTTCAGTGCCCGTCATACCCGTGCAGTCTATTTGGTCGATGCACTCTTCGTTGTGCCGACACTGCTTGCGACCTGGCTGGACAGTGTGTATCAAAATGAATTGACCTTTGTCGCCTCCTATGCCACAATGCTGATCTTTTTTGTCTATATACAGTATCTGGTCGTGACACAGATGATCCATGCCCATAAAGTCGATGCCAATACGATCTTTGGTTCGATGAACATCTATATCGTTGCGGGTCTTATCTGGGCCTATGCCTATATCTTGTTAAACCATTTTGACAGCAGCGCATTTCATCTGCCTGATTATGAGAGTTTCAGTAAGCAGGTGGAACTTTTTACCTATTACAGTTACAGTACCTTGACGACGCTTGGATATGGCGACATCGTACCGCAGAGTGCTCAGGCAAGAATGCTTTCGGTTTTGGAGGCGGTCTTTGGGCAGCTTTACCTGGCGATCGTTGTGGCTAAACTGGTCTCCATCGCCTGGAGACAAGAGGAAAAAGTCACGTCATAATGGAGTAGACGATCTCTCTTTTGTTTTTTGTCTCTTTGATCTCTTCGACCTGTAACTGCTCGATCTCCAACTGCATGAAGGCATCGAGCGACTGGACCTGCTGTTTTGCCAACTCTCTTAAGACAATGCCTCTATAGGCTTTTGCCCAGTGACTTACCGTTTTACCGTCTTTTAAAAATTTTAGTGTCGTATAGTTCTGCTTTGTCTTGTAAAATTTGTCATAATACCCGGCACGAAGATCGAGGATCTCATGGTCCATCAACTGCAGGTCCAGTTGATAGGTGAACCGTTCATTATAAAATTTGTCAGGTGCGATCTCTCCGATGTTGTTGCCCTGCTTGACCTTATAGTTCGCGATGAGGTCACCACCGAGAACCGGTCCGTAGAGGTTAGAGAAGATGATGACCTGCTGTTTAAGATAGCTCTTCGCTTCGGGTGTAAGCGAAGGAAAGTCCAGGTATCCGAATGCTACGCCGCTGTAGCGCTCTATCGCAGGCATCTTGGGTGCTGTGAAAAGGTCTTCTATGTACGGTGTTATATCGCTCTCTTTTTTGATCCCGAAAAGGGCTTTCAGGGCGGCCATGTCGCCGGAATTGATGATGGTGTTGTAGGCATTTAAAATGTCCGTTCGCGGTGCGTATCCAAAAAGGATAGCATTGTTATCGGAGAGGGTCCCGCCGATAATCTTGCCTTCAGAAGGTGAAAATAGAGTATATAACATAGGGGCTCTTTTTTATGAAATTATAACGAAAGGGCACCTCTAAAAACCCTAAAGTAAAACGGCTTACTTGGTCTGCATGGTCGCAGTCGTTTCAGAGTTGTCTGATCCGGGTTCAGCGGGTGGACGTCCACCTAAGTCATTTTGGATATGCACAATGCTCTACAATAAAGACAACCCTGATCTTTTCATAAGCAGCTAGTTTACGTGTCTTATTAATTAGATAGAGCAGGATTAGAGAAGTCGATCAAGACGGCATGCACTCAGCGGTTTATTTATACGCTGTTCTGTTCAAGAAGTCGGGCCGTGACATCTTTCATGATCCGAAGTGCAAGATGCGGGTTGGCATTGAGAAGCCGTTCAAAGGCGTCTGCTGAAAGTTTGAGTGCTTCAACACTGCCGTAGGCTGTTACAGTTGCGGTTCTGGGGGTGTGGGAGATAATACTGACTTCGCCGATGTATTCACCGGCATGGAGTGTAGTGAGATGGGCACTGTTCCCATTTTTTGTCATAGAGACTGCTGCCTTTCCTTTGGTAATAATGTAGAATGAATCTCCATCACCCCCCTGTCTTACAAGACGCTGGCCATCTTTAAAGACCTCTTTGGTTGTTTTACGCGCTAATTGGTACAGTTCTTCAGCGTTGAGTGTACTGAAAACAGGAACAGCATGGAGATAGGCCATGATCTCGATCTGTGTGATGCAGTGACGCTTCTCCATGATAACACGGGTTATTTCGGCGATCAGTGTACAGTCGCTTTGTATATAGGAACGGTAGTCGATGATGGTGAATAGTTTATGCTCGTAGAAGTAGAAAAGTATGGCCGATGTAAGGTCATCTTCCTGATAGACCAAGTGGTCCCGGATAATAAGGTTAAGACGCTCTTGATCATAAATACTTACATCTTGCAGGGAATCGATGATCTCATGCAGTTTATTCTGGTGCTCAAGTGAATACAAGATAGGCATAGGAAGTTCGACCTGCTCGTTTTGTGCCCGTAGGAAGTAAAGGGACATCTGTTTTTTGAGATGTTTTAACATCTCTTTGTCCTGAGGTGAGAGCAGACTCATCGTGTCGCAGAGGCGTGAAAATTTTTTGGCAAAACTTTCAGAAAGGACATAGAGTAGATAAGTGGTACTCTTTTGCTCTTGATGAAAAGAGAGGGCTCCGATAAGTCTGGCACTTTGTTTGAGCTGTTTGAGTTTGGTGTCGATGCGTTCTTCGAGGGTGTTGTCATTGTGAACTAACTCATCATAGATACGTTGATGTTCTTCGTCATCAATATGAAATCGCAGTTGGGCTTTTTGAATATCGTCCGCATTACTCTCTTGTTCAATCAGCTCTTGAAGGTGCTGTTTATAGATCTTAAGCTGGTATATTTTTTCGGAAGAGAGGGCCTGGCTCTCATCAAACAGTGCTTCGTTGTCACGTTTAAGTGAGCGGAGTACCTTGCTGTGTTCACTTTCGGTAAGACCGAGTTGCTCTCTGATCTTGTCGAGCAGGGTAAAGTCCTCTTTGCTGAGTGTTCCGTCACTCAATAGTTCCAGAACGGTCTCTTTATAGAGGTCAAGTTTGTCTTGTTGGTCCTCTTGTTGGTTGGCGTAAGTGTAGTAGATCTCTTTCAGGTTGGTCGGTGCCGGCCACGGTCCTTTCCATTTGCCAAGGATTTTGCGGGCAAAACGTTCCTGGAGGTAAAAACGTTCCTCTCTGAAGATCTCTTTCCAAAGTATCATAGAGGAGATAACGATCACCGAAAAATGAAATAGAGCATACACCGCAGGGTAATGGGAATAGGTCGGTGCCCCGGCAAAAATATAAAAGATGTTGAAGGCGACAAAAGCTGCGAGAGATTTGACGATATGCTCTATACTTTTTTGCTCCTTGTTTTTTGCCCATTTTGTCCGCGGTACCAGTTTCTCGAGTTGTACAAAGAACCGATAGCTTAAAAAGGCGAAAAAGAGCAGTGTCGCGGGTACAGCGATCAGCTTCGGAATAGCCGGAAAAAAGAAAAAGCCGGGGGAGAGCAGTGCACGGTAGGCCAGAGCCGGATCGGTCCACTGCCCGTCAAAAAAGTAGTCCCATGAACCGCTGATAGCATAATAGTAAGCATAGAAGCCAAAGACGAGGCCGGAAAAAGCATAAAATGCCATGCGTTTTGAATTGTCGTTGGTCTCTTTCCAGTACCCTTTTTCAAGATCGATGTCAGGGCAGTTGTTTTTACAGGCCACACAGCTTCCGCAGGCTGAGGTCTGTTGACTGAGCAGGGCGTTTGAACCGCAATATATCTTTTCAACGATACCGACAGGACAGAAAAAATTACACCAGGTCTTACCGGCATAGACAAGGTTAGTCAAAAATGCGAGGAACACAATACTCAGAAAGAAGAAGGCTAATGCCGTACCTTCAAAGTTCAGGAACAAAAGGCGAGCGCTCAAGGCTAAAAAGACCAGTGTAAGCTGAAAACTATAGTAGTTTGTTTCAAACCAGTTTGAGACTTGGCGTTTAGGGATCCAATGGAGGAACTGACCTAAAGAAGCAATCCAGGCAAGAGGACAGATCACCCGCCAGCGGTTATACCCGACCACAACGACGATGAGTGGCACGAGGGGAATGACGATCGTCCATATCAGCGCGGTACCATTGGGCAGTAAAAAGCTTACCGGTAAAAAGCTCAGCAAGACAAAAAGTGCCAAGGCTTGTAGCAGGGGTGTTGATCGAGACATTTAGTAACCGTACGTTTCCCATTTATAGCGTACAAGCGGGGTGTCATCGCGGTTGGCCCACTCCCGCAGTGACCCGTCATAGATCTTGGCATTCGAAAACTTGAGGTGCTGGGAGAGTATGTACCAGTTCATAGATGCCTCCAGTCCGCCTGTGCAATATAAGACCACCTCTTTGTGCGGATTGAGCTTAAATCCGTCGATGAAGATTTCTTTGAGGACTGCGTCATCTTTAAGTGTACCGTCTATTTCAAATTTGTCTTTCCAGAAACTGCTCATTGCCTTTGGGATATGGCCAATACGTTTGACGCCGTTGCTACGCAGTGAGCCGTAGTAAAAGACGGCAGGACGGGCCTCCAGCATCGGGACTTTGTTGATCTTGTTTTTCACATACTCCATATCGACAATAACATTTGGATTTTTAGTCGCTTTGAAATTCCCCATAATCCGGATAGGCTGTTTCTTCGTGACTGCTCTCTTCTCATCATCTATCCACTCTTCATAGGCACCATTTAAAATCGAGACCTCTTTAAGCCCGTGAACAAGCATAGCCAAGGCAATGTAGCTCGATTTAAGCGGCTCTTTGCCTTTGTTGTGACCATAGATAACGACATACGAGTCATTATTAA
Organism: Sulfurimonadaceae bacterium; assembly: GCA_041553195.1. Lineage (GTDB taxonomy): Bacteria > Campylobacterota > Campylobacteria > Campylobacterales > Sulfurimonadaceae > Sulfonitrofixus. Next base: position 1,889 of record JBFEJN010000039.1, on the reverse strand, counting down.
TACCCAACTCTTGCATTACCCTCTCGATCTCATCGCTCGAGCGCATGAGTTGGTGTTTGTCGACGGCTTTACGCCAGACACCGATCTCTGTATGGACGGCTCCTGGTATATGGCCTTGGACAAAGTCCTCTTTCTCTCCTACATCGATGATAACGAGGTTGTCCTGTTCACGGATCTCATTGAGTGTATCGGCTGAGATAAAAGCAGCAGCACCATAGACAGAGGCAGTGATGATAAATAGTAAAATAAAAAAACGCATTTTGGGCCTTAAGTTTAAAATCATTATAAAATACAATACAATGTTTACAGTAAGAGGTAAACCCTTTTAGAAGCTTGCTCTTTTTTCTTTATCGACGAGAGAAAATTTGTTACACTACCTGGACACCATAAAAGATTAAATGGGCATTGACGATTGAATCCTGGACAAATTAGCGCAACTGAGGAGATGTGTATGAAGCGAAGTAAAGACGAACTCTTGACATCGATCTTCAGTTATGTCACTTGCTATTATTCATGACCATACGGTAGAGTGTTGTGGCAATAAGATCCAACGAGGCAGAGTAGCGGGTTGATAACAGCAGACACCGGTGATCGTCAATCGATTGAGGACGTAAGAATCACAACGATTACAAACTTGTCATTAGGTGTACGTTTTCATCGAGTATGCATATTTTGCAAAAGTAGAGTAAGCATCTGACATCACTGCTGCTTTTCAAAGCACTAGAATCATCTGAAAAAAGCAGTATTAGACCCTGTAGCAACCATATGAAACCTTTGTATACAAAAGGAATATGAGAGGAAATAGGGGCCTTGAAGGGTGCGTTGAAGGGCTAAATTTTAAAAGATGGCAAAAAAATTCACTTTTGATGCAAAAACACTTGACATTGAAAATAAAAATGCCTATAATTGCAGCTCGATTTCAGATGCCGACATAGCTCAGTTGGCTAGAGCAGCTGATTTGTAATCAGCAGGCCCGGGGTTCAAATCCTCGTGTCGGCACCATTTGATTTCGAATATTAGAAACAGTGTTAGACCAGATTAATACAAAACTTGATGGTGAGATAGTCAAGTGGCCAACGACGGCGGACTGTAAATCCGCTCCCTACGGGTTCAGAGGTTCGACTCCTCTTCTCACCACCATCAATGATGACGCGGGCGTAGCTCAGTTGGCTAGAGCGTCAGCCTTCCAAGCTGAGGGTCGAGGGTTCGAGTCCCTTCACCCGCTCCATTGAAAATCGTATTATTCCTCTGGGAGCTGAAGTACAATAATTTTTATACTTCTACTTATTTTCATCTAATAACTAATCTTTCAACCTATATGTATGTACAAAAGAACTATGCATTTATTGCTTTGATTTGCGAAATTTTATGTTTGTGATCTAAAATGCTCACATGGCTCAGAGGTAGAGCACTTCCTTGGTAAGGAAGAGGTCCCGGGTTCAATTCCCGGTGTGAGCTCCATCTAAGCAGTAAAAAGTAATTTTTACGAATTTTAAAGATTATAAGCAATAATTGAATAGTTTTTAGGTACAATCCCATCTCAATTTACTAAAAAGTCGGAGGACACTATGGCAAAAGCAAAATTTGAACGTAACAAACCACACGTCAATATTGGTACTATTGGTCACGTTGATCATGGTAAAACTACACTTACAGCAGCAATTACAGCGGTACTTGCAGTAACAAACGGTGCAGCACTTATGGATTATGATCAAATCGATAATGCTCCTGAAGAGCGCGAGCGTGGTATCACGATCGCTACTTCACACGTAGAGTATGAGACTGATAAACGTCACTATGCACACGTTGACTGTCCAGGTCACGCGGATTATGTTAAGAACATGATTACTGGTGCTGCTCAAATGGACGGTGCGATCCTAGTTGTTTCT
>JBFEJN010000038.1:0-27253 GCA_041553195.1 Sulfurimonadaceae bacterium | reverse complement strand
TCACCACATCCGCATGTGATTGTTTAATAAGAGCAGAATTATAATCATATAATCTTTATCTTACTTTAAAGTAGTGGTACCCCCTAGACGATTCGAACGTCTGGCCTACGCCTTAGAAGGGCGTTGCTCTATCCAGCTGAGCTAAGAGCGCACATGTTAGTTGGTGCGCCCGACAGGATTCGAACCTGTAACCGGCGGTGCCGAAAACCGCTACTCTATCCAGTTGAGCCACGGGCGCACACTGTGACTAAAAAAATATTATTTCAAATTTTTGTTTTCTATATATGGGGTGGGTGACGGGATTCGAACCCGCGACCCCCGGCACCACAAACCAGTGCTCTAACCAACTGAGCTACACCCACCATCTGCATAAAGATAATGAAAAAATAAGAAATAAAGTGGTCGGGGCGAAAGGACTCGAACCTTCGACCCCCTGGTCCCAAACCAGGTACTCTAACCATACTGAGCTACGCCCCGACCTGTATCAGCTAAAATGATTAACTCAGATTAGTGAGGCGGAATTATAGGATAAATTTTCTTGCTTGTCAATAGTTTTTTGTCAAGAGGTGCATTAAAGTGAAATTTCTTTATAATAAGCGTCATACAGTGGGCCTGGCAAGCCATCAATAGGGGTTTTAATGAAGTTGGTACGATTCAGTAGGATTGGTTTCATTTTGGCGGCAGCGGGCAGCGCTGTCGGTCTTGGAAATATCTGGAAATTTCCATACATAGCGGGGGAGAATGGTGGCGGGGCCTTTGTCTTTGTCTATCTGATCACCGTCATGGTGATCGGGTTCTCGTTAATGATCGCCGAAATGATGATAGGATATCTGGGGCGTCGTGACAGTGTCAGCAGCTTCGAAGATCTTGCTCCGCGCCACAAACATATTTGGAAATATGGCGGATTTATGAGTCTGACGGGTCTTATCATCATGATCTTCTATTCGCCGGTCATTGGCTGGACCTTTCATTTTATTGTGCATTCTATAGGTTCACTGCCCACTTCTGTGGCGATGGCAGAAAACGGTTTTACCGAACTGATTTCAATGGATATTTGGACACAGGTTGTTTATCATACCTTTGTTTTTATGATTGTGACGACTGTCGTTGCCCGTGGAATCAAAAGCGGTATCGAGAGACTCAATTTTCTGTTGATGCCGATGCTGTTTGTCACGATTTCAGGGATGTTTTTGTATGCAACTACCCTCTCCGGCTTTACACAGGCCTGGAACTTTATGTTTTCGGCAAACTGGGAAAAGTTGACCTCTGCATCACTGGTAACAGCTGTCGGGCATGCTTTTTTCACACTCTCCTTAGGTATGGCGACCATTTTGACCTACTCAGCTTCTATGCCGAAAAACAGCAATCTTGTCCGCAGTTCGTTGGTGATCATTGCGTTAGACACAGGGATCGCACTGCTGGCCGGACTGGCACTGTTTACCTTCTTGTATGAGTATGGTGCAACACCTTCAGCGGGACCCGGCCTGGTCTTTATATCGCTGCCAACAGTCTTTTATCAGATGGGGCTTTTTGGCAATATTTTAGCTATTTTCTTTTTTACAGCGCTTGCCTCAGCAGGACTGACATCAGCCGTTTCATTGGTCGAACCGATTATTCAGTACTTGATCGATCGTTTTAAGCTTTCACGTATAAAAGCTTCTTTAGGTGCGGGACTCTTTTTCTATCTGTTTGGGATCATAGCAATTTTATCGATCTCGAAAGAGTACGGGCACTATTTCACCTTTGGCAGCAAGAACTTCTTTGACTGGGCAGACTTTATTACGGCGTCTATCCTGTTACCGTTAGGCGGACTGATTATGGCGATATTTGTAGGACATGCTATGGAAAAAGAGCGTGTTGCGGCGCTGCTCCAAAAGCAGCTTGGAACAGCTTATCCACTGTGGTATTTTAGTCTTCGTTATATCGTACCTGCAGCCCTTGTGGTAGTAATGCTCAATCTTGTTGGTATAATAGAACTCTAATAAAACCATTAATAAATAAAGGGTCAAGTATGAAAAGTTTGTTTGTCCATGTCTTACTGTTTACATTACTGTTGTTTGGAACGACTTTGGTGCAGGCTTCAGAACCTCTGCCTGACGACCTTGAACTACGCTTGGGCGGTTATCTTTTAGCGGATCAAAGTACGGATGTAAAAGTCAGTAAAAACGGATTGGGCGCCACTATTAATCTTCAGGACCTTTTTGAGATGAAGGCAACAACGCAGGTATTTCGTTTGGATGGGTATTACCGTTTTACACCCACTCAGGGGGTAGAGTTTTCCTGGTACAGCATAAACAATAGCAGTCAAAGTGAGGACAAGATTGATTTTCAATGGGGTGATAAAAACATTTCAGCTTCAGGTGCACTAAATACATATTTTAACACCGATATTTACAAAGTCAATTATCTTTATTCGTTTTATCACACTGAAAAAGTAGAGCTTTCACTAGGGGTCGGTCTTCATATTACGGCACTGGAGGTCGGTTTTAACGGTAATTACACAACAAACGGCACCGCCGATAACAGCGGAGAAGATGCACAGGTCACGGCCCCTTTACCGGTTGTAGGTTTTCGGTTGAACTATCACATCTTGCCGGAATTGAAAGTCAAATATGCTGTCGATTATTTCTTTATTGCCTTTGACGGTTCCAGCGGAGGATTGACGGACTCATTGCTGAGTGTTGACTACCGTGTTACACGTCATTTCGGGCTGGGAGTTGGATTTAACTCTACTCGTATGCGTCTAGAAACAGATCTTGATGATGATGTTCAATTAAATGTTCAGCATGATGTTGCAGGCGGTCTTGTTTATGGTACTTTTAACTATTAGCGTTAAACAGACCGTTATTTTTGTCTCTTTTTGAAGAGATTCCCTGCATCGTTCAAAGCTTCGGAAAATTCTTTTTTATTGAGATAACCAATACTTTCCCAATATTCCATCCCATCTTTTGGATCTATAAAAAAGACGGTCGGAATACGGGGTGTCTGAAATCTTTCGGGGAATGTTGCAGCATCTTTGTTTCGATCAACGATCACCGGAACATACATCGACTTTACCAGCGGTGCAATACTTGCAGATGCCAGTGTCTTACGTTCAAATTTGCGGCACCAGGGACAGTATGAGGTGACAACAACCAACATCATAGACTTTTTCTCTTTCTTTGCAACACTTAAGGCGGTATTGTAGTCACTATAATAACCAAGCTCTTGTGCTGCTTCGGGCGAAGCAAACAGGGACAAGATGAGGATGAATAACAGTGAGACGATGCGCATGAAGTTTCCTTGTTCTGGTGTCTAATGATAAAGTATTTTTCTAAGAAACCAGCTTTACAAATAAACATAGATCCTGATTTTCAATAAAACGGGGGATGTATGGTGTAATACTTGAGTTCATTCTAAGTGCTCCAACGTATGTTTGGACGATAGTGTCAGTGTGAAGAATGTACGGTTAATTGAGAAGAGATTGTAAGAAAGCAAGTGCGGTTAACTGCACGCGAGCCCACTGCTGAAGCGAACCCAGCGTTAGCGCAGGTCAGGGAATTACTTCTTTTAGCTTTTAATAAAATGTATTGAGGTTGATCGAGCTGATATTGTATAAAGATAAGTGCGGTTAACTGCACGCGAGCCCGCTGCTGAAGCGAACCCAGCGTTAACGTAGGCCAGGGAATGACTTCTTTTAGCTTTTAATAAAATGTATTGAGGTTGATCGAGCAGATATTGTATAAAGATAAGTGCGGTTAACTGCACGCGAGCCCGCTGCTGAAGCGAACCCAGCGTTAGCGTAGGTCAGGGAATTACTTCCCTGACCGTATTAAAACTGTATCATCCCGTCAATCGGAGAAGAAGCCGTTGCATAAGGGCGTTTTGGAATACGTCCGGCAAGGTAGCTCATACGGCCGGCGCGAATAGCATGTTTCATCGCTTCTGCCATGATCATCGGGTTCTGTGCCTGTGCGATAGCCGTGTTGGTCAGGACACCGTCCGCACCCAGCTCCATAGCGTATACCGCGTCACTCGCACAACCGATTCCGGCATCGACAATGATCGGCAGGTTGACGGCTTCGCGAACAAAGACGATGTTGTATGGGTTTTGAACACCAAGGCCCGAACCGATCGGTGCTGCCAGAGGCATAATAGCCGCAGCTCCGGCATCTTCAAGGCGTTTCGCCATGATCGGGTCGTCCGAGGTGTAGGCCATGATCGTAAAGCCCTCTTTGGCAAGGACCTCACACGCTTTAATGGTCTCCAGGACATCCGGATACAGTGTCTTTTGCGTATCGCCGATGACCTCTAGTTTAATCAGGTCGATCCCTGTCGCTTCGCGCGTCAGACGGAAGGTCGTGATGGCCTCTTCTGCTGTCACACAGCCCGCAGAGTTTGGCAGAAACTTTACATTTGTACCTGCAAACGTGTCACGCAGATTCTCTTTGCTTGGATCCGTGATGTTGAGACGGCGGACAGCGACGGTGATCAGTTCAGAGCCGGAGGCAAGCGTTGCCGCTTTAGTCGTTTCGAAGTCAGTGTATTTTCCGCTTCCGACGATGAGGCGGCTGCCGAGTTCATATTTTCCGATTTTTAAAATGTTATCCATGTTTTCTCCAAGATAGTGGGTAGATGTCTCTAAACATCTGTATTATTGCCGCGTTTATAACATAGTCACTCTGTAAACTGTCTTACTTCCCTTAGCGCTTAAGGCGCTTTAAGAATTTGGACAATCGCCTCAGGAAGCAGTGCGTGTTCCAAGTCGCGGATCTTTTGGGTAAAGCTCTCCAGGGTCTCCTCGGCGGCTTTTTCAAAAGATGCTTGGGCAATGATCTCACCGCCGTCAAGCTCCGAACTGACCCAATGGACACTGATGCCGCCCTTGGGCTCACTGCTTTTAAAACTCTCTTCAATGGCATTGCCGCCTTTAAAGAGCGGGAGCAGAGAAGGGTGCACGTTGATCGCGTTGATATTGTCCGTGACAAGCGGTGTCAAGATACGCATAAATCCTGCCAGTACCACAAGGTCAGGGTTATAGTGCCGTATCGTTTCCAACAGTTTTGCATCAAAACTTTCACGCGAGTCAAAACCGGTATGATCAATGATCTCAACCGGAATGTTATACGCTTTCGCTTTTGTAATACCGCCTGCCTTCGGACGGTTGGTAATAACCGCTGCAACATTGACAGCGCTGCCATGCAGTTTTTCGATGATATTCAGAAGGTTTGACCCTTCTCCGCTGAAGAGGATGAGAATCCGTTTTAGATCTTTTTTCGGAGAGGCTTGCATGGTATTCCGGCTCTTTGTCATAGGGTCGTAACGGCCTCGATAAGGTCACCGGGTGTCAAGGCATAACTGTTCTTCTCTACAGCCGCTGCTGCTGCGGTATGGGCTAAAGAGCCGTGGATCGCTGCGTTGATCGTCGTGTGTCCCTGTGCGATTAAGGCGGCAATCAGGCCGGCCAAGACATCGCCGCTTCCGCCCTTGGCAAGCACATTGGTGCCGTGCGGGTTGATGTAGAAACTTTCACACTGTGCGATGATAACGTTGGCCCCTTTGAGCACAAGGGTTGCGTTAGGGTAGGCCCTGCAAAAGAGTTCGACATAGTAAAAACGGTTTTGCTGCAGCTCCTGGATGTCGATGTCGGCCAGACCGCAGACACGTAAAATGGTCATGAACTCTTTTGGATGTGGTGTCAAAACAAGGTGTTTTCGGTTGATGAGGTCGATAAAAAGCGGATGGGCAAAAATATCAGCGTCGAGCAGAAGCGGCAGGTCATTGTCCAGCAGGGTGAGCAGTTCTTCATTGGAAAACTCGGTACCCAGTCCCATTCCCAGGGCTATCGCCGTAGTCGTCTCCGGCAGAAAATGCGACTGCATCAAGGCATAGGGGATCTGTTCGCTTGTGTTGCTGATCAGTGTGACCAGTCCTGCTCCGAAACGCAGGGCCGCTGAACCGGTCATAATGGAGGCGCCCGGTTTTTCGCCGCAGATAACACTTAAGTGACCATAGGTACCTTTATGGCTGTTGCGTTCATACCGAAAAGGGAGGTGCAGGTCTTCTGCATCCAGGAGCTTCCAGTTTGAAGCGCGTTCATAGACTTTTCTGCTGACGCCCAGGTCGATGACATAGACACTGCCCACGATCTCTTTTGCGGCGTCACTGAACATGCCGCGTTTGAGAGCACCCATGGTGAGGGTCACGTCGGCGACAAAGCTCTCTTTTTCCATCGTGCCGTCAAGACGCAGACCCGAGGGCATGTCACAGGCTATTTTGTCGGCATCAAGATCATTCATCGCCTGTAAAAGTTCTTTGGTCTCTTCATCGAAACTGCGGCTGAAACCGCTGCCGAAAAGGGCATCGATGAGGATGTCACACTCCTGCAACTCGTCAACGATCTTGACACCGACGGCTTCTGCGCGCTGGTACTGAAGTTTGGTCATGGTCGAACGCACGCCGAAGGAGAGGTAGAGCGAAACATCAAAATCACGATGCAGCATGCGTGCAAGTGCGATGCCGTCAGCGCCGTTGTTACCTGCACCGCAGACGATACAGATCCGTTCGTGGTCACTGTATTGGTTGTGGATGAAGTCTGCCATGCCGTCAGCGGCATGCTCCATCAGCATGTCTTCGCTCAGGGCAAAGTCGTTATAGCAGCGTTGGTCGAGCGAGCCGACTTCAGTGAAGAGATTTTGCATGGGAGGTTTCCTTTGCCTAATTATAACTAATGTGAGTGAATTGGGCTATAATACGCCTTATGAATAACAATTATACGTCAATTGTCAAAGAGACACTGCAGATCGAAGCAAAAACACTTTTGGCAGCGGCCGAAAATATTGCCGATGATCTTGATAGAATCATTGAGACTATCTTGGCCTGCAGGGGCAAGTTGATCGTCACCGGCGTCGGTAAATCCGGACTCATCGGTGCGAAGATGGCGGCGACATTTGCCTCAACGGGAACACCGAGCTTTTTTCTGCACCCTACCGAAGCGATGCACGGTGACCTGGGAATGATCTCTAAAGAAGATGTCGTTTTGGCCATCAGTTACAGCGGCGAGAGTGAAGAACTCAGTTCGATTCTGCCGCACGTCAAACGTTTTGATATTCCGCTTATCGGGATGACGAAAAACAGTGCTTCGACACTGGGACGCTTCAGTGATATGGTGATGAAGATCGAAGTGCAAAAAGAGGCTTGTCCTCTTGACATTGCACCGACGTCGTCGACAACATTGACACTGGCACTCGGCGATGCCTTGGCGATCTGTCTGATGAAGGCACGGGACTTTAAAAAAGAGGACTTTGCCTCTTTCCATCCCGGCGGTTCGCTCGGCCGACAGCTCTTTGTCAAAGTGGACGATGTGATGCGAAAACAATCGCTGCCGATCATCAATATAAACACTCCGCTTAAAGAGGCGATCGTGAGTATCAGTGAAGGGCGTATCGGTACGGTCTTGCTGGTGGATGACAACAATAAATTCGCGGGTCTGATCAGTGACGGCGATATCCGTCGCGCTTTGATGAAGGATGATTTCTCATTAGAGATGTCGGCCTCTGCGCTGGCGACTTTGAACCCTAAGACAATTGATGATGCGAACATGCTTGCAAGTGATGCGTTAGTTCTAATAGAAAAATACAAGATCCAGCTCCTGGTAGTGGTTGACAGCGAGAAGAATATTCTCGGTGCCCTACACCTCCACGATCTGGTAGAAAAGGGAATCGCATGATGCGACTGAACAAATTTATAGCCCACTACACGACCTATTCACGCCGCGAAGCAGATGCTGCTATCCAGGCAGGGTATGTCTATGTCGACGGTGAACTCCAGGACAACCCGGCGACACAGGTCGATGAACGCCATGTCAAAGTCGTGATCAGCGGAAAAAAGGTTGTGCCTAGCGACCAGTTTACGGTCATCGCCTACAACAAACCAAAGGGTGAACTGGTCACCAAAAGCGACCCACGCGGCCGTCGTACCATCTATGATACGCTGGAAAAAAAATATAAACATTTTATTCCGGTGGGACGTCTTGATTACGCGACCGAAGGACTGTTGCTTTTAACAGATGCTTCGCGTGTAGCGAATGTGCTGATGACATCGAACCTCGAACGTGTTTACAAGGTCAAGATCAAAGGTCCGGTGACGGAGGCGATGGAAGCGGGTATGAAAAGCGGGCTTACACTTGAGGATGCTTCTGCCGGAGGTCATGAACTCAGTGATGTCACGTCGATGAACTTTGCGCCGTTCTTTGCCTACAAGATCATGAAAAACCAGGGCGATTATTCCGTTCTTAAAATTGCTATCGGCGAGGGACACAACCGCGAAGTCCGTCGCTTCTTTGCCCACTTTGAGGCTGAGGTCGTAGACCTGAAGCGTCTCAGTTTCGGCGGCATCGAGTTGAACAATCTGCCGACAGGAAAGACACGCTTTTTAGAGCGCAGCGAATATGTCCACCTTCGCGAGTTTTTAGATACGACCAAAGAGGAAGAGAAGATACGGTCGGTGGCTGAAAAAGCGCGAAAAGTGCAGATCGAAGAGGCGGCCAAAGAGAAGACAAGAGCCGGCTCCAAACCTAAAACAGCTTTAGGTAAGAAAGAAACAGCCCGTGCCAAGCCTAAAACGAACGTGCGAAAAAAAGAGACATCAAGGGTCACCAAAGATAAAAGGAAATAACAGTAAAGATGGCTGACTTTACCCACCTTTTACGTCCGCAGGACTTTGACAGTGTTTTGGGCCAGGAGAGACTCTGCGGCGCCAACGCACCCCTGCGTAGGCTCTGCGAAGAGGGGAAGTTGGGCCACAGCTTTTTTTACGGTCCTCCCGGCTGCGGCAAGACGACGATTGCCCGTGTCATCGCAAAGGTGATGGACCTTCCTTTTTATGAGTTCAATGCCACCTCCCTTAAAATAGAGCAGCTGCGCAAGATATTTGATCAGTACGCCAACGCCTTGCAAAAGCCGCTTATCTTTATCGATGAGGTCCATCGGCTGGCAAAAAACCAGCAAGAAGTGTTACTGCCGGTTATGGAAAATAACAGTGTGTTAGTCATCGGTGCTTCGACGGAAAACCCCTTTTTCTCCTTAACGGCAGCGATGCGTTCGCGCTCTCTTTTGTTTGAATTGAAACCGATTACGATAGAGGCCTTGAACACCTTGTTAAGCAAGGCCTTGACATCAGGAAAATTGCAGATCGAAGAGGATGCAAGAGATTATTTATTGCGTTCGTGCGGCGGTGATGCAAGGGGGATGTTAAAACTGTTGGAGTTTGCATCTGTTTTAGAGGCAAACATCACGTTAGAGATGCTGCAGGCACTGCGTCCAAACGCCCAAAGCGGCGGAAGCTCCGAGGCCGGTGTCCATTATGACCTTGCCTCTGCGATGATAAAATCGATTCGCGGCTCCGATCCTGACGCGGCGATCTACTATCTGGCACGCCTTATCGAGGGCGGGGAACCGCCGGAATTCATCGCCCGGCGTCTGGTTATTCTGGCCAGTGAAGATGTGGGTAATGCCAACCCGCAGGCGTTGACGCTCTGTACTTCGGCAATGACATCAGTGAAGATGATCGGTTACCCGGAGTCGCGCATTATTTTGGCGCAGGCGGTCATCTATCTTTGTGCCTCGCCCAAGTCAAACTCTGCCTATATGGCGATCAATGCGGCTCAGCAGGCAGTACGTTCAGGCGAACTTCTTGACATCCCTAAAAACATTCAACAGCAAAACAGCGGGTACCTTTACCCGCATGACTTCGGCGGCTGGGTGGAGCAGCAGTATCTTTCCAAACCGCTCCATTTTGTCGATTTCAAGGCGATCGGCTATGAGAAGAAGATGGGAGAATGGCTGGATATGATCCGGGGCACAACTGTTCCAAGACAGCAGTAGAGACTCTTGTCTAGATAGGGGTCAAATCTTTGTGGGCTTTATAGCCTCTGTCTTTGATATAGCGTTCAATGTTTCGAATACGTTTTTGCGTCTCGGGGTGAGAACGGTATAAGGAAAGAGGGGCATCTTCAGGCAGGTGGTCAAAGAAGTCTGTCGCACCGCCGACATGGCCGTAATAACAGTGCATCAACTCTACTGCGTAAAGGTCTGCTTCACTCTCCTGCGTTTGTGAAAAATGGCTTTCACTGAGTGCCATAGCATTGTTCAAGAGTTCGGAAATGTCGGAAAACCCTAACATTCCACCGATGATCAGAGCAGAAAAGCTGCGTCCGATGCCTTCAAGATGATCCCTGTTTTTGTAGTGACCGATCTCATGGCCCAAGACAAAAAAGAGTTCATTTTCGGAATGGACACTGTTCAGCAGTCCGCGATTGAAAACGATCGTTCCGCCCGGAAGGGCAAAGGCATTGACGGCATCATCCTCCGCTATGTTGACGACAAAGTGATAGGGGCTGTTGCGGCATGTCTGAGATTTGTCGAGTAGGCTGTTCAATGTCAGAAGCTCCTCTGATGAGGCACCGCTGAGGTTCTGCTCTGTCTGTAAAAAAGAGAACAGTCTCATCTCCCGTTCGGTGGAGATGTTTTTTATACCGTATTCGACGATGACCCCGAAGGTATAATAGAGGATTACAATAGTGATAAAGAGTCCGGCAAACATCCAAAGCAGGTCAAAAAGCGGCGAACTCTTTGGAATGTTAACCGAATCATCCGGAAGAGAGGTGTTATATTTCAATATTTTAGCGCTGTTCCGTAGGCGAGGACTTCAACACTTCCGATGCTGCCTTTGAGGTCGTTCTTGGAGATCGATGATGTTTCCAAACGGACATTAATGATCTCATCAGCCCCTTTGGCATCCTCTTTCATACGCAAAACAGCTTCGCGTCGTGCACGATCAAGCAGGGTTTCATAGGAGGTGACATTGCCGCCAAAAATGTTTCTCAAGGCTGCCACCATTCGTTTAAAGTAATCGATGGAGATGACAACACTGCCATTGACTAAACGGCTCTCTTTTACATTTTCAGGATGTAAAGGCTTCTTGAGCATGATGGTGGGCAGTGAAGCGTATTGCACCTCACGTTTGCGAATAGAACGGTAATGCTGTTTTTCAAGATAGGAGCCTACAAAGTACCCCAATGTAATCAGGGTTAAAAATACAATTAAATCTGCCATTACTCAACACTTACAGCTGTTCCGTAGACGTAAAGCTCAGCGGCACCGGCAGCAACGGAAGAGGTGGAGAAACGAACATTCACAATCGCGTTTGCCCCTAATGACCTGGCCTGTTTGGTCATTCTCTCCATCGCTTCTTCTCTTGACTCGCTTAAGAGCTCGGTATACCCTTTAAGCTCACCGCCGAAAACATTTTTAAAACCGGCCATAATATCTCTGCCGACATGTTTGGCGCGGACTGTCGAACCCGAGACAACGCCATGATGCGTAACGATGGTTTTGCCTGGAATGGTCTCAATGTTGGTAATGTGCATGGTTTTCCCTATTGATAAAGTTGTAAGGAATATATTACCTTAATAAACAAAAAGAAATAGATAGAAATAATGCTTCATACCATTAATGACAGGCAGCAGTAATACTGGTAGAAGCAGACGGCAAGACGCTGAGAGATGTGGTGCGCTACTCTTTACAATAAAGGGCGGCACGGTCTTTATACGACTGCAACGTGGCTTGTGCATATCCATCATCACGCATGGTCGTTTCATAGGCCGCAGCTTTCTCTTTAAAAAGTTTACATAACTCTTTATTATTGGTCGGTTTCGGCTTTTCTGTTTTGAGCTCAAAAATCGAAGTGTCGGCTGATAATGTAACAGTCAATAAAATACTCACCAAAAAAAATAATTTGCGCATATAAAATCCTTTAAAAGCATAGTAATTTAAAAGTATAGTCGAGATTGGCTAACAAGTAGATAAATAATTATTTAAATGATAAGTTTAATTTATGATAAATGGAGCTTACTGCTCCCGTCTCCTATAACTCAAGGCTTCAAGAAGATGGCTTTTTGAGATGTTTTCGGCATTATCGAGATCGGCAATGGTCCTGGCCACCTTTTGGATCTTCTTGATACTTCGAAATGAGAGCTGGTAACGGACAATCGCCTGGTCCAGTATATTTTTCGCGCTGCTATCGAGTATACAATATTTATCGATATCGCTGTCTTCAAGCTGACCGTTCAGGACATTCTGGCCACGGGTTATTTGACGCTTATGGGCATACAGGACCTGCTTGTGCAGGGCTTCAGAACTGAAGGATGCTTTGTCGTCCGGACTGATGTTCTGCATCTGCACATAGAGATCGATTCGGTCTAAAAAAGGGTCGGAGAGACGGTTCTTGTAACGCTGTATTTCGCGTTCGGAACAACGGCAGTCCTGGGTGGTACTTAAGAGGTTTCCGCAGGGGCAGGGGTTCATGGCGGCGACAAAAAGGAACGAAGTGGGGTATTCGACTTTGGAATTAACCCGTGAAATGCGGATCTTTTTGTCTTCCAGCGGTTCACGGAGGGCTTCAAGGACGATTTTTTGAAAGTGCGGCAGCTCATCGAAAAAAAGTATGCCGTTGTGGGCAAGCCCGATCTCACCGATCTGTGCTTTTTGACTGCCGCCGCCAAAGACCGATGCCGGCGTTGAGGTGTGGTGCGGCGATCTGAAGGGGCGCAGAGGACTGAAGTGCGGTTCACTCCCCTCGAGCGAGTCGAGTTTGGCAATGTCGAGCAGCTCGTCCGAGGTGACAGGCGGCAGGATGTAGTGCAGGCGTTTGGCGATCATGGACTTGCCGCATCCGGGGCTTCCTTCAAGAAGAATATTGTGCAGACCGCTCGCGCTGACCAGAGCAGCACGTTTGGCATTCTCCTGTCCTTTGATGTCCAAAAAATCGATCGGATAATATTTTTGAAAGTAGTAGGTGTTGGCATTTATCTTGTAGTTGGGATGATCGATCTCTGAAGCGTCCTGGCGGATCGCTTTCTCGTCATCGCCTTTGAAAAAAGCAATCGCATCACGTAGATGTTCGATACCGATAAACTCGACATTTGGAATGTTCCGCACCTTGTTCAGGCTCTCCTTGGGTACGAGCACTTTTTGCATCTTGGCACTGTTGGCCAGTGAGAGAACAAGCGGGTAGAGCAGCGCATTCTCTTTGACGCTGCCGTCTAACCCCAATTCACCAAAGACATACCATGCCTCGAGGTCGGCTTCTGAACTGTCAAGCGCGATAAGAAGCGCAATACTCAAGTCAAAGTGCGAGCCGTTTTTGTTGACATCCGACGGCGATAGGTTGATGGTGATGCGTTTTGGAGGAAAGACAAAGTCATTGGAGAGCAGCGCCGACTTAACCCGTTCTTTCGCTTCATTGATAGCGGTTGAGGCCATACCGACAATAGTAAAAGAGGGAAGCCCTTTCGTCAGGGTCGACTCTACGGAAACAGCAATTGCTTCTATGCCTTCAAGTGTGGCGCACTGTAGTTTTTTCATTCGCTAAATATACCAATAAATAACTAAAATAAATATAACTATGCTGTTTTATCGGCATATTGTCATGTAATTGTGATCTGCGATCGCGAAAGGGCATGATGCGCGTTGAATAATCGTCGTGTTACATGGATGAGCAATAGAGGGTATTATGGTCGTAGTCACTGTCGTTTTATTTGCAGTTGTAGTGTTGACTCTTTTTACATACTTTAAGCAGCGTAATCGCAGGTGGGGTGAGAACCCCTAAGCCACTAGTAACGGTTTCCCTGAGGGGCGTTGATAAGGTTGAAGAATTCGGCTCTTGTCTTTTCATCTTTTTTAAAGAGTCCGCGCAGTGCACTGGAGGTTGTGGTCGAGTTGATCTTTTCGACACCCCGCATCTCCATACACATATGACGGGCCTGGATGACGACGGCGACGCCTTTGGGCTCAAGTGCTTCCATGATCGCTTCAGCGATCTGCTCGGTGAGCTGTTCCTGGATCTGCATACGGCGGGCGAAGATGTTGACGACACGCGGTATTTTGGAGAGTCCGACTACTTTACCGTCTGGAATATAGGCGACATGGGCACGGCCGATGATAGGGAGCAGGTGGTGCTCGCAGGTCGAATATAACTCGATATCTTTTATAAGCACCATCTCATCGTTGGAACTGCTGAAGGTAGCGGACTGCAGGACCTCAGTAGGATTTTCCTTGTAACCGCCGTACATAAACTCATAGGCTTTGTAAACACGTTCGGGTGTTTTCAAAAGGCCTTCGCGCTCCGGATCTTCTCCGACACTTTTCATCATCGTCTTAACGGCAGCTTCAAATGCTTCTTGTTCGTTGTTTTTCACGGTCATACTCTTTAACCCGGATCATCTGATGTGGGTGATTAAATTTATAAAACAATACCATTAAATGACTGAGTTTAGTTAGCTGGAATATTCATGTGTGAACTGAGACGAAATTTTTATTAACATTGCATAACTTTAAGTGTTTTATTACATGCTTTGGCTATATTACTATTCATAATATTATAAGGATGTATGATGAGTGAAAGTATGACAAGACGTGTAGGACGGTTGATCTCCGGAAGTATCAATGCGGTCATAGATGCTGCTGAAAATGTGTCACCTGTTATTGTGATGCAAGAGAGTATTCGTGAAGTCGAGAAGGCTATAACGGAAGTTCGCCATGAATTGGGAAAGGTTGTTGTTCAACAGCACATGACCCAGGACCATCTCAAAAATGAAGAGAACAAACATCAGCTCTTGCAGGGACAGATCGCGGTTGCACTCAAAGAGAACCGTGAAGACCTGGCAGAAGCTGCTATTTCAAAACAGATGGATATCGAAGCACAGCTGCCGATAATGAAAAAAGCCTTGGAAGATGCAGCTGCACAGAGCAGGGAGCTCGAGGGCTATATTGCGGCTTTGCAAGCTAAAAAACGCGAGATGGATGAGGAACTGAAGCGTTTCAAGACCTATACCAATGTCACTCCGGAAGCCTCTTCAGCCGAACAGGTCTCAAAGGCGGAGGAGGCTTTTAACCGTGTCATGGGCATGGATGCCCCGTCGGCAAAAACAGCAGACGATGCTAAATTGGCGGAGCTTGAAGCCTTGACACGTAAGAACCGTATCGAAGAGCGTCTGCGCGCTATGAAGGCCGAGCAAGAATGACACTGATCGAATTTATCGGTGCTGAACAAAACGGTGCCTTTACGATTGCATTGGCCGTGATGTTCATGATCGCTGTTCTCGAAGGTATTACAATCTTGATCGGAATGGGGATCTCTGAGATGCTCGAAACGATCATGCCGGACATGGACTTTGATCTATCGACACCGGAAGCACCGCAGTCAACAATGAGTAAGTTGTTGGGGTGGATTAATTTCGGCAGGGTACCGGTACTCAT
This sequence comes from Sulfurimonadaceae bacterium, assembly GCA_041553195.1. Taxonomy (GTDB): domain Bacteria; phylum Campylobacterota; class Campylobacteria; order Campylobacterales; family Sulfurimonadaceae; genus Sulfonitrofixus. The sequence continues at coordinate 11,957 of JBFEJN010000038.1, read as the reverse complement.
CATATTGGTCTGTTTTTTAACGGCCTTTGGTGTCGTCGGATACCTTCTTCAGTATCTTGTTTATGGGTTGAATTCGACGCTCATACCACAGTTGTTTGCCGTACCTGTCGCTTTTATGGTCGCAATGCCCTTCGTGCGTCTCTTTACCAATGTCTTGCAAAAGATCATGCCAAAAGATGAGAGCAGTGCCTTGCGTGAAGAGAGCTTTGTCGGTGCCGTCGCCATCATTACCTTGGGGAAGGCGACCAAAGGCTCTCCTGCCGAGGCCAAAGTGACAGACAAATATGGACAGACCCATTACTTTATGATCCAACCTGAAGGTGACGATGAGTTCGCTCAAGGAGAACAGGTCCTACTGTTACGTCCATCTTCCAATGGATTTTTTGCCATCAGAAATAACAATACTTCTCTACAATAAAAAGGAATTATATGCCGATTGAACTACTTACTACACTGATGATACCCGGTGCAATTATTGTTGCACTTGTCACAATGGGGCTTATCTTTGCACGTCTCTATCAACGGGCTTCCAAAGAGCTCTCTTTTGTCCGAACAGGTCTCGGCGGTGAAAAGGTCATTATGAATGCCGGTGCACTGGTCTTGCCTGTTTTGCATGAGATTATCCCCGTCAACATGAACACACTGCGTCTTGAAGTACGGCGTGCAAACGAACAGGCGCTTATTACGAAAGACCGTATGCGCGTTGATGTTCTTGCAGAATTTTACGTACGTGTCCGTCCTACAGTGGATTCAATCGCACAGGCAGCGCAGACATTGGGGACACGTACGACACGTACGGAAGCCCTTAAAGAGCTGATCGAAGGTAAATTTGTCGATTCGCTTCGCGCCGTTGCCGCGGAGATGGAGATGGTAGAGCTGCATGAAAAACGGGTTGATTTCGTCCAAAAAGTTCAGCAGGTTGTCTCGGAAGATCTGTTGAAAAATGGACTAGAACTTGAGTCCGTCTCTCTGACAGGTCTTGACCAGACCAACAAAAAGTTTTTCAACCCGGATAATGCATTTGATGCTGAAGGTTTGACCCGTTTGACGGAAGAGATCGAGAGCCGACGTAAAACGCGTAATGACATCGAACGTGACACGAATGTTGAGATCGAGCGTAAAAACCTTGAGACGGAACGGTACTCTCTGGAAATTCGAAAAGAAGAGGAGTATGCACGTCTGGAGCAAGAACGCGAAATCGCAATACGACGGGCACAGCAGGCTGCCGAGATCGCAAGTGAAGAGTCGCAAAAACACCGTGATGCAGAGAATGCCCGCATTGGTGCTGAACAGGATGTCAAACAAAAAGAGATCGCGGCAGAGCGGGAGGTCGAACAGGACCGTATTGCCAAAGAGCAGTTGATCGAGCAAAAAGACATCGAGAAGAAAAAAAGCATTGAGTTGGCGGAACAAGACCGTGAGATCGCTATTGCAGAGAAGTCGAAAGAGCAGTCGATTGCCCAGACACACGCCGATATAGCGCGTGCAGAAGCCGTAAAAGCACAAGAACAGGTCATCACTGTCCGCGAGCGTGAAAAAGCTGAACGTCAAAAAGTGATCGAACTTGTCGAAGCCCAGCAGATCGCAGAGCGTGATGCCATCAGTATTAAAGTCGGTGCGGAAGCAGAAAAACAGGCTGCAGAAGACACTGCTGAAGCGCAGCGTACTCTGGCGCGCGGTCAGGCCGATAAACATCGTATTACAGCCGAAGGTGTGGCAGCTGCTGAAAAACTCGAAGCTGAAGCAGCAGCGATCCGCTACAATGTCGATGCAGAAGGAAAACAGGCGATCAATACTGCTGCAAACCTGCTTTCTGCAGAGCAGATCGCGATGCAGATCAAGATGCGACTGATCGAACAGTTACCTGAGATCATTGCGCAGAGTGTCCGTCCAATGGAAAAAATAGAAAGTATTAAGATCATGCAGCTTGACGGCTTTACGCAGCAAGGTGGACAGGGTCATTCGGGAGAGAGCTCCCAAGCTGATGGCACGCTTCCCGATCAGCTTGTAAACAGTGCGCTTAAATATAAAGCTCAGGCACCGATTGTTGAGTCTTTGTTGAACGAACTGGGACTCAACAGTGGTGATATTACCAGTTTCAGCAAGCAGTTTACCGGCACCGAGGCATAAGCCCTTCCACTTCACAAATTAAGGTAGCAATCCATGCTACCTCCTCTTATTTCATGTTACTAATAGAGTTGTTAGTACTTTTTAGATATTATTGCCAAAATTTTTATCCAGCCTAGAGCGATGTGTGCGCTTAAAGATGGCATTTCAAAAGGGACCAAATGAACGTTACAACTAATAAAATCGATGGTGCTAACGCAACAGTCGCAGCAACCATAACAAATGACGTGATCGCTGCCAATGTAGACAAGATCGCAAAACAACTGGCTAAGACAACTAACATTCCAGGTTTCCGTAAGGGTAAAGTACCTGTATCTGCAGTTAAGAAACAGTATGGCGAGCGTCTTGATCAAGATGCAGAGGCAGAAGCACTTCGTGAGGTGCTTTCTGCAGGTCTCAAAGAGATCGGTGTTGCAAACGAAGCAATGATCGGTGAGCCACAGGTCAGCAAATTTGAAAAAGGCGCTGAGGGTATCGAAGTTGAGATCACTGTTGCAATGCGTCCTGAGATCGATCTTGGCGATTACACAAAGCTTGTTCCGGAAGTTAAAATTCCTAAGATCACTGCAGCGGCTGTTAAAGAGCGTATTGATGAACTTGCAATGCAACAAGCTGAACTGGTCACAGTTGAGGAAGACCGTGCCTTGGTCTCGGGTGACGTTGCAGTCATCGATTTTGAAGGTTCGATCGACGGTGAGCTTTTCGAAGGCGGCGCTGCTAAAGAGTTCGCTTTGACACTGGGTTCTAACCAGTTCATCCCAGGTTTTGAAGACCAGGTCATCGGGATGAAAAAAGGCGAAGAAAAAGTGATCAAGGTGACTTTCCCTGAGAATTACGGCGGGGAAGCACTGGCGGGTAAAGATGCCGAGTTTAAAGTGACTGTGCATGAGATTCAAATGAAAAAGAAACCACGTCACGATGCCAAACTTGCTGCAAAAATGCTTCCGGGTGAAGAAGATGCGACAATGGATATGTTGAAAGAGAAAGTGCAAGAGCAGCTTGAGAACGAAGCAAAAACAAAACTGTACAATGATGAGCTTAAGCCGAAAGTCCTTGAGGCACTTGTAGAGAAGATCAAGGTTGACCTGCCAAAGTTTGTTGTTGAGCAAGAGATGGATATGGCCCTTAACAAAAGAGCACAGTCAATGAGTGAAGATGAGATCAAAGAGCTTCAAGAGAATGTCGAAAAAGTGACAGAACTTCGTGAAGAAGGCCGTGAAGATGCTGAACGTTCTGTCAAAGCGACATTCATCATCGATGCGCTTGCTAAAGCGGAAGGTATCTCGGTTGCAGAGCAGGAAGTAATGCAGACGATCTACTTTGAAGCAATGCAGATGGGTCAAGACCCTGCTGCAGTGTACAAGCAGTATCAAGAGTCTGGCTACCTTCCGGCAGTTCAGATGGCAATGGTCGAAGACAAGGTGCTTTCTAAATTGCTTAACGACTCTAACAAAGACGCGTAATGAGCTATATTCCTTACGTTGTTGAGAAAACGGGCCGTGGTGAGCGTTCTTACGATATCTACTCACGTCTTCTGAAAGATCGTATTATCATGTTAAGTGGTGAGGTCAACGATCAGGTGGCCTCAACGATCGTAGCACAGATGCTTTTTTTGGAAGCAGAAGACCCGGAAAAAGATATCTACTTCTATATCAACTCGCCGGGTGGCGTTGTAACAGCCGGTATGGCAATGTACGACACGATGAACTATATTCGTCCTGATGTTGCGACGATCTGTATCGGTCAGGCAGCATCAATGGGTTCATTTTTGCTGAGTGCGGGTGCCAAAGGGAAACGTTTTGCACTGCCACATGCCCGTATTATGATCCACCAGCCACTCGGGGGCGCACAAGGTCAGGCGAGCGATATCGCAATTCAGGCAAAAGAGATCTTGCGTATGAAAGCGGAGCTTAATGAGATCCTGGCAAAAAACACGGGTCAGGATATCGCGACAATCGAGAAAGATACAGACCGTGATAACTTTATGAGTGCAAAAGAATCGATGGAATATGGTCTTATCGATGAAGTACTGATGAAAAAAGAGAAAAGCGAATAAGCTTTTCTTGTAAAGAACAACCATGATCCTTCCTATTATTACCTACCCAGATAAACGTCTTAAGCTTGTCTCAAAACCTGTAAACGAATTTAACGCCGACCTGCACAGCTTTTTAGATGACATGTACGAGACAATGATCCAGACAAACGGTATCGGTCTTGCGGCGATCCAGGTCGACCGCGCTATCGATGTTCTGATCATAAATCTTCCAAACGATGATGAAGAGGGAACGCAGGACAAGGCCAACCTTCTTGAGATCATAAATCCCACGGTCACACACAGTGAAGGGATGACGGTCTATCAGGAAGGGTGTCTGAGCGTACCGAAGTTTTACGAAGATGTAGAACGTTTTGAGAAGATTGGTATTACCTATCAGGACCGCCACGGAAATGCATGTTCTCTGGAAGCTGACGGACTTTTAAGTATTGCTATTCAACATGAGATGGACCATCTGCAGGGAAAACTCTTTATAGAGAGACTCTCGTATGCCCGCCGCAAGAAGTTTGAAAAAGAGTACAAGCGGATGCAAAAAGAGAAAAAAGCGAAAAAATAGTAAACAGGTGCTCCTCTTTGTACAGAGGTACCTGCAGCGGTTGTTCTATTCAACACCTCTCATTATCCGCCGCAGTGCGTGTCCAGGCACTTGAAATCCATTTTTATAAAAGCCACTGTCTTTCATCAATACCTTCATCCTACCGATCTGCAAAATTGATAAGAAGCCATAAGAACGAGCCTGCAAAGTGACTCCGGATTATCCAAATTAATAAATGATATATGTTATTGGTGTAGAATACATGTAAAATGTGTCGTGTCAATGCTACGTTTATATGTAATTAGGAATAGAGTTGAAAATAAAAAATAGATTTAAGTTGGAAATTGTTTACATCAATATTCTGATTGGGCTGCTTTTTATTGTAATGGCGGTGGTTGCTTATCAGACGTCAGAGAGCAAGATTGACAATATCACCATTGAAGTAGAGAACACGGCAAGTGAAGTTGAGACACGTATCAGAGCGGGCGTCGGTTCTGTTTTGTATCTGCATGCTGCCGCAGGCGAGATCTATAAAAACAGAGACCTTCCTACACACTATGTAGAAAAAGTGCACAACATCAATATGCAGGGCGGCTATGTTCTGGACATTCCTGAACTACTGTCCAATCTGACAGGTTTTGGCGGTGTAAAGAGTTCCAAGCAGATCATCCATGAGATGGCAAGTTCTTTGGCGTTGACACGTTACTTTAAGATCGTAAAAGGGCTAAACGAAAGCTTCGTCCGGGTCTATTACGCCTCAAATCATCATTTTTCGACGAGCTACCCTTATGTCTGGTCTGATCAGTTCATGTGGAATGCTTCCATGCTTGAGAAACCGCTTTGGCAGAATGCAACGCCCGGGATCAATCCGGAGGGCAAGCTCTTCTTTACAGCTTTATATAAAGAGACAAGCAAAGAGGGGCCGCTGGTCACGATAGGGCATCCTGTCTACAATGAAAAAGAGTTTTTAGGTACGGTAAATCTGGATATTCGGGTCGCTTCAGAAAGTGCCTTTTTGGAGAGTAAGAATCTTCATAAGGGGACTTATGTCATCGTAAACCGTGAAAATGAGATCATTGCGGCAAGTGGTCTTGATGGGTATAGTAAAAACGAGATATTTCGTGCAAAGGAGCTTCTGAGTACAGACGTCCTGAAGACCCCGGTAACGGGGAACAAATATGTGTCGTCAGGCAGTGACTATGTGTATGTCAAAGCGTTTGAAAGTGCCCCATGGAAGCTCTACTATCTCAAAAACAAATTTGACGTCTACAGCAACTCTTTATACTATGTCGGATTGATTCTGATTGTGATTATCTTACTTTTCAGGGTCAAGACCTTGATCAAACGCCTTTCAGCCTCCCGTGATGAACTTGAGCGACAGGCGCTGACAGATCCGATGACCAAGCTTTTTAACAGACGATACCTCTCCGAGGTGACGCAGCCTCTTTTGGATTTGATGTACCGCAACAGTTCCCAACTCTCGGTAATTCTGCTTGACATCGACAAGTTTAAACATATCAATGATACCTACGGTCACCAGATCGGGGATGATGTCATCATAAAACTTGCACAGACACTGCAGACCTATACCCGTAAAAGTGACATCATCTGCCGTTTTGGCGGTGAAGAGTTTGTTATACTGCTGCCGGAAACGACCATGGAAGGGGCAATGTCCTTAGCGGAAGTGTTGCGCCGTGAGGTTGAAAAACTGGTCATGGTCTTTTCACAAAAGATCGAGCTGCGCTTTACCATCAGTATCGGTGTCTCTGCGGTAGATAAGGGTGAACAGAACCTCGATGCGGTTATTACCCGTGCCGATACCGCTCTGTATGAGGCTAAAGAGAGCGGTCGGAATAAAGTCTGCTACAAGAAATCCGATGCGGGCACAAATGTTATGCAGTAGAGGAGTCAGGGAGAAGGCTATTGCCACAGAGGTTACGGGAATATTCCGAACTATAAGTCAAACGTATGGCTGCACTCTTCCATTTCTTAAAGCAAAAACAGTATAAAGAAACCTTAAGCAAGTTGTAACAACGCATAGTTTATCATCTCACCATCGAAATAGGATAAATATTGTCCTATTTAAATTAATAATCATTATCGAGGGAAAATAGATGCAAGTTTATATGGATAACAATGCTACAACAATGGTAGACCCTCAGGTACTTGAAGCGATGATGCCATACTTCACAGAGATGTATGGTAACCCAAACTCACTACACAAGTTTGGTACAGCTTCTCATCCTGCTATCTCAAAAGCGATCGATCAGGTCTATACGGCGATCAATGCAGCTGATGCTGATGATATCATCTTTACATCATGTGCGACAGAATCAAACAACTGGGTACTGCAGTCAGTATGGCTTGACAAGATTGTGAACGGGGACAAAAACCATATCGTTACGACTGAGATCGAGCACCCGTCAGTACTCTCTACCTGTAAATTCCTGGAAGAGCAGGGTGTAAAAGTTACCTATCTTCCTGTCAATGAACAAGGTGTTGTCGAAGCGCACACCGTTAAAAGTTTTATTACAGAAAAGACGGCATTGGTTTCCGTTATGTGGGCCAACAATGAAACGGGAATGATCTTCCCTATTCAAGAGATCGGTGAGATCTGTAAAGAGAAAGGGGTACTTTTCCACTCAGACGGCGTTCAGGCTGTCGGAAAGATCCCGGTTGACATGCAGGCGGTCAATGTTGATTTCATGTCAATGAGTGCGCACAAGTTCCATGGACCAAAAGGTATCGGTGCATTGTACATCAAGAATTCTCAGCCGCTTTCACCGTTGCTACACGGTGGTGAGCATATGAATGGCCGTCGTTCAGGTACCTTGAATGTACCGTATATTATCGGTATGGGTAAAGCGATGGAGATCGCAACGGAAAATATCGAAGAGAAAATGGCATCTATCGCTGCAAAACGTGACCGTTTGGAAGATGCACTTCTTGAAGCTATTCCGGAAACATTTACGGTAGGTGACCGAAGTAACCGTACACCAAATACGATTCTTATTTCGATTCGCGGTGTTGAAGGCGAAGGGATGCTATGGGATCTCAATAATGGTCAGATCGGTGCATCAACAGGTTCGGCCTGTGCATCAGAAGATCTTGAAGCAAATACAGTAATGCTGGCGATCGGTGCAGACAATGAACTTGCGCATACCGGTATTCGTTTGAGCCTTAGCCGTTTTACAACGGATGAAGAAGTAGATTACGTGATTGATCATTTTAAAAATGCGGTAACACGTCTGCGTGCGATCTCATCTTCGTTTGCAAAAGTACAACCTACTCCGGGAGGCGAAGTTCAAGAATGTGAACTTCACCACCACTAGAATATTAGACAGAAAGGATATATTATGGCTAAAAATGACATTTTAGGCGCTTCTCTTTGGGATGCGTACTCAAACAAAGTAACGACATTGATGAACAACCCTCAACACCAGGGTGAGATCACAGAAGAAGAGGCAGCTGCCCATAACAACAAATTGATCGTTGCAGATTTCGGTGCTGAATCGTGCGGTGATGCCGTACGTCTTTATTGGGAAGTTGACCCCAACACCGACATTATTATCAACTCTAAGTTCAAGAGCTTCGGTTGTGGTACTGCGATCGCATCGTCAGATGTAATGACGGAATTGTGTATCGGTAAAACGGTACAAGAAGCGGTCAAGATCACGAACATCGATGTTGAGTTTGCAATGCGTGATACGCCTGATGTTCCTGCCGTTCCACCGCAGAAGATGCACTGTTCGGTAATGGCGTATGATGTTATCAAAAAAGCAGCCGGTCTTTACATGGGTGTTGATGCCGCAAGTTTTGAAGAAGAGATCATTGTGTGTGAATGTGCACGGGTCAGTCTTGGAACGCTTCAGGAAGTGATCAAGCTAAACGACCTTACTACGGTTGAACAGATCACCGACTATACAAAAGCGGGCGGATTCTGTAAATCTTGTATTAAGCCTGGCGGTCACGAAGACCGTGAGTATTACCTTGTTGACATCCTTGCAGACACACGTAAGAAGATGGACGAAGAGAAGATGGCTGCAGCGGCAGATGCCGGTTCAGCGGGTGACTTTGAATCAATGACACTGGTACAACAGATCAAAGCTATCGATGCTGTTATCGATGACAGTGTCCGTCAGTTCCTGGTTATGGACGGCGGCGATATGGAAGTTATCGACATCAAGAACTCTGATGAGTATGTCGATGTTTACATTCGTTACCTTGGTGCCTGTTCATCATGTTCATCATCAGCAACAGGCACATTGTATGCTATTGAATCAACACTCAAAGAGAAGCTTTCAAGCAAGATCCGCGTTTTACCAATCTAAATCTTTTCCCGCTTCCTGCGGGATTTTTTTCCTTTTTCCCCGTTGATTAAAAATTGACATAATATCGTTTAAGAGTTTACGTTTTTGTGGCTATAATAGTTTTATCCCACGTTGAAGGACTCCCTTTGAGTGATTCACAAAACTGTTATCTCCTAGACACCTCCGTTATCTTAGATGATCCAATCAATATCCTTAGAATTGCCGAAAACAATGAGAACATTGTTGCTATTACCGATGTCGTGTTGGCAGAACTCAACAATAAAAAAGATGATATGCGTTCGGATGCAGGCTTTCGTGCCAGAGAGTTTTTCAGACTCTCCGACAATGATAAAAGCGGTATGATACGTTTTGATGAATTACCGGCATGCCTCAAGCAGTGCGGCGACAAAGCGGTCTGTAAAGATGACCTCTATTACAGACTCGTCTTACCGTTTGAGCCCTCTGTTCTCGGAAATCATGATTATGACAATGAGATACCTCTTTATATTGTCTACCGCAGTGACTACCGAATGGACAGGACGTTCAGCGAGGCAAAAGGTCTGAACGATGCCAAGATCGGAGAGATTGCCAAAGACTATGGCCTTTCGCTGTTGACCAATGATATTTCGTTTAAGATCGCTGCCGAGGTACAGGGTATACCGACAGAGAGCATACGTAACTCACGGGTTGAAAATGCTGACAGAATAGAGTTTTCGCACGCATACTATTACGAAGAGACCCCAAAGATCGATGATGATGACGAACACTATAATTTTGAGCAGCTTACCTTTATAGAGAAGGCAAAAAGCGAGCAGAATGAGTTTTATGAGACAGGTATCCAGCGGTATGCGATAAATATCAACCATAATCTTGAATGGTGTGATTTTGATAAACGCTTTGGTGAACATTTTGACGAGAACCTTGTCCGTCCTATCAACCTTGAACAGAAGTTCTATTTCACCATCATGACACATCCGCAAAACTGTGTGACAGTTGTTGCCGGTTCTACCGGTTCGGGTAAGACATTGATCGCACTTCAGGCCGGTCTTGAACTGGTCAAAGAAGGCATTGTAGAAGGAATCGTCTACGCGCGTAATACGGTTACGGCAAGTGATCCGCAGGCAGAGCTCGGATACCGAAAAGGGGACCAGGAACAGAAACTGGGTTATTTTATGTATCCGCTCTATTCAGCGATCAACTTTACGATTGAACATCAGACCAAACACTCTATCGATGCGCGTGTGGAATTTACGGGCAATACGAACTCCATTCAGCGCGAGAATGCAACTGAGCAGTTTATGGCCAAGTACAACATCGAAGTAATGGATATCGCCCACCTACGCGGTACGACAATTTCCCGTAAATTTGTCATTATTGACGAAGCGCAGAATATGACGAATGCGACGTTGAAACTGATCGGTACACGTATGGGGGATGAGACCCGTCTTGTTGTTATGGGAGACCCTCATCAGATCGATCATCCGTTCCTCTCTAAACGACGAAATGCACTTGTCTCCTTGCTGCAAAAAGCAAAATATACTGATTTTGTTGCGGGAGTTCAGTTACGCCATACCATTCGTAGTGAGGTTGCAAGCTGGTTCGATCAGCACCTCTAGAGTGGTTTGGATTTACCGTTACTTGTGTAGAATAACTCTCATGAAAAAGTTGCTCGCACTCTTATTGCTTTTAGTATTTTTTATTTTTGCCGGATGTGGCGATAATAATCGTCAAGACCCCTATATTATGGGCCAAAAACCTGCAGAGAAAAAGCGGGTGTACAGCGTTGAAAACAAAAACAGTGCCGTTACGATTGCCGGCATTGAGGCCGAGACACAAAAAGAGATCGCCAAGATCAATAAAGAGCGTGACGTCGAGCTCCATAAGATCGAGCAGAATACCAAACTAATTGAACTGAAGACACATAACGACATGGCAGAGAAGGAGCATAACCTCTCTGCCTATATGCAGCAGAGTGAGATTGCCTTTAAAAACAGTACGCTTATCGTCATTGTTCTGGCGATGATTTCAATTGCTGCACTTACTCTTTATATCTTCAGAAAACGCCGTGAAGACAAATTGAAGATGCATGAAGATGAACTGCAAAAAGAGATGTATCTTCGTGAAAAAGAGCTGCAGGTCAAAATGGCTGAGAAGATTCTTGACACGATTGCCAGCGGAAAGCTTTCCGAGGAACGCGAGCAGCATCTGTTGGAGACGCTGGACAGGGCGACACCGGGGTTGCCTAATAAGAAGTAGGTTATTGTAGCTTTCTTCATTTTACAATTGCAGTAATGTTTATCTTTTTTGTTGGAAGTTTTAGTTTTATAGACTTCCCTTTCTTTTTTTGCGACTCGGCATTTAGTGCCTCCCTGCATTGCGCTGTTGGCGCTGATTCTCCGCAAAAAAAAGAAACAAAAAAAGCTCTCGAAACGGCTGCGAGGTCGGCAGGTTGCCGACTACTTTCGCTACAGTCGTTCTATCGTTAAAAATCCCTAACTCGCTACGCTCAGACAAAGTGATTTTCTTAACACTCCTTCCCTCCTTACGCTCAACTCTGTAGATGTTTCGAAAAAAAGCAAAGCGGTAACGCATCTTCTGCCGCGGTGATGCTTACGCATAACACCTTGTCGCGTCGACCTAGAGAAGGCAAGCAGTTGCCTTCTCCCTAACGGTCTTTGGCTGTAAAAGCTTTCGCTTTTATCCCTGTTCATATATCTTGAGTGGAAGTCGTTTATTGTGTCGAAAAAGCTCAAGGATTGGAGTTTCAGAAAATATTGGCGTCTAACCGCCAATTAGCCCGGAAGTCGGTGAGTTTTTTAGTATGACATATTTATAGTGCCGAAGGGTATTGCACTTTCTTTTTTTCGTTACTTCTTTCTTTGTGCACGCAAAGAATAAAACGCTAAAGCGTAATGCAGGGTGGCACTAAATG
>JBFEJN010000037.1:0-27323 GCA_041553195.1 Sulfurimonadaceae bacterium | reverse complement strand
AGTATTATCTGCCGCGACTTGCAGACGGACGCGAATTGCCCTGTTTTGCCCTGACGGAACCGCTGGTCGGCAGTGATGCAACGGCCATCAACGCCAACGGTGTTCTTTTCAGAGATGAGCAGGGCGAGGTCAAGATAAGGCTGAATTTTGAGAAGCGCTACATCACGCTCGGTGCGGTGGCAACACTGCTTGGACTAGCCTTTGTCTTGAAGGATCCTGACGGACTTTTAGGTGACACAGCCGATCTCGGAATCACCTTCGCACTGGTGCCGAACACACTCGAAGGCGTCGATCAGGGCTACCGTCATGACCCTTTGGGCGTGCCGTTTATCAACTCTTCGCTTTACGGCAGGAACGTTATTTTGGACATCGACATGATCGTCGGTGCCGAGCAGGGAATCGGCAAAGGGTGGCAGATGCTCATGGAGTCGCTCTCGGTGGGCAGGGGTATTTCACTGCCATCGACCAGCAGCGGCGGCATAAAGCTTACCGCCCATGTCGCCGGTGCCTACACCAGTATCAGAGAGCAGTTCGGTCTTTCTATCTCGCAATTCGAGGGGATTCAGCATGTCCTCGGAGAGATCGCCGCAACGACTTACATGATGGACGCGGCCCGTATCTTTACCATCGGGGCCATTGACAGCGGCGAAAAGCCTGCTGTTATCAATGCCGTCATGAAATACCACTCGACGGAGCGTTTCCGTGACGTCATCAACGGCGGCATGGATGTTATCGGCGGAGCAGGGATCATCCTGGGTGAACGCAACCTCCTCGGCAATGCCTACATGGGTGCACCCATCGGTATAACCGTTGAAGGCGCCAACATCATGACACGGACACTCATACAGTTCGGGCAGGGCGTTATCCGCTGCCACCCGTATGCCTACGATGAGATCGAAGCGCTCGAGGTCAATGACATTGAGACCTTCGACAGGCTTTTCTTTGCCCACATCGGCTTTACGCTGCGTAACCTTGTCCGCATGAAACTGCTCTCATTGTCGCGCGGCTATCTGCACCGCTCGGGCAAAAGTCCGCTGATCGCCAAATACGAACGCAAACTTGCCTGGAGCTCGGCGAACTTCGCCTTTATGACCGACACGGTCATGGGGCTCTACGGCGGCGGTTTTAAACAAAAAGAGATGCTGAGTGCGCGTTTTGGCGACGTGCTCTCCTGGATGTATCTTTTGACGGCAACGCTGAAACGTTTTGAGACCGAGGGTGAACGCGAAGAGGACCGTCCCTACGTCGAGTTTGTCGGTGCCTATGCCTTGACGCAGATACAGCAGGCCTTTGGCGGCATCTACGCGAATATTGGTTCGGGATTTGTCAACTTTGTCTTTAAATACCTGGTCGGTTTTTCGTTTCGGGTCAACGCCTTTTCCTCACCGCCGCAGGACAGGCTTTATATTGCGTTGGCAGAGAAGCTTACGAAAGACAACGGCAGCCGAAACAGACTGACAGAAGGTATCTACCTTCCGCAAGACGACACGGAAGCTCTGAGCGCTATTGACCGCTGTTTTGAACAGGTCTTGGAAACAAAAGCGATTATGTCGAAGATCAAAAGTGCCGTACGGGCGAAAACGCTTAAAAAAGGGGCGTCTCTCTACCGCGATGCCCTCGACAAAGCGGTTATCGATGCGCAGGAGTTTGACCTTTTGAACAAGGTCCGTTCCATGAGTGAAGCAGTCGTGCAGGTCGACACCTACAAAGTGGATGATTATTTGGCAAGGAAGTAAGATGATCGACCTTCTCTACAGTTCGTCAAGCTTTATGCTTAAAGTGATCAACACCATCTTAAAGACCAATATCCGCGTGCACGGAGAAGAGTATCTCAAAGGCAATGTGCCGACCCTTTTTGTACCCAACCACTTTACCCGTTTCGAAACCCTGATGATGCCCTACGTCATCGACACAAGGAGCACCAGAAAGATACGATCTCTGGCAGACAAGTCACTGTTCGTCGGCCTTCTCGGTACCTATCTTAAACATTCGGGTGCACTCTCTACGGCTGATGAACATCGAAACGACATCATCGTCAGCGACCTGATGAGCGGACGCAACAACTGGATCATCTATCCCGAAGGCTTTATGGTCAAAAACAAAAAAGTGCACATGGACGGCGAATTCATCATCGACATACCGAACCATCACGGCGCGGTCTTCACCGGTGCCGCACTTATGGCGATACAGGCCGAAAAGGCTAAGACCGCCATTAATATCGCCAGGAGGAACAATGACCTTGAACGGGTGGAAGCCCTTCGGGGACAATGTTTCATAGACGATCATGAGGAGGCTGCCTACCAGAGCACGCAGATCATCCCTGTCAATATCAGCTATTATCCGCTTCGTCCCGGCCATAATCCCTTAATGAACCTGGTCAACATTTTAGTCGGTGAAGAGGCCTCCTATAAGATGCTCGAAGAGATCGAGATCGAAGGCAACCTGCTCAGCAACGCGGAGATGCACGTGCGATTTTGCGAACCGATCAACATCTCCGAATACATTCATCACAGTGATCTCGACGACAAAGAGCAGCGAAAGATCATGCGTCATAACCTGACCACCAAGTTCATGGAGACCATCTACCAAAACGTCCTTGTCAACATCGACCATCTCTTCAGTGTCATACTTGACAAGCACGATGAAAGAAGGGTCAACAAGCAACATCTTAAACAGCTGCTCTATGTTGTGGCGCAAAAAACCGTCGAGGCCGACATCTACAACACCCATGAGACCCTTCACGCTTCGCTGCTGACTCTCTTTCTTGATGAAGAAAAGGCCCCTTATGACGACATCGTTTCACTGGCACTGAAACAAAAGGTCCTCACGGAGGTCAGTTCTCAAAGCTATCAGGTCGATCACAAACGCTACCGCGATGACAGTGATTTTCACCGTGTCAGGATCAACAACACCCTGCGCGTTATTTACAACGAGGTCGCACTTTTGCATGAACTGCACCAAACGGTCGCAGAGACCCTGAAGACGGAACCGGAGAAACTCTCGACCGACATCTTTTACAGTATTTACAGACAAGACCTTGCCAATTACCATGATGACTACAAAGAGCACTATTCGGTGATGTACTCCAAAAAGAAAGAGCTCGGAGAACCCTTTGTCCTTTACGATGAAGCCTACACGCAGGGCATCGTCTTTGCGCACGGTCTCAAGTCCTCTCCCAGCGAAATACGCGAATTGTGCGACTACATCCACCAACAGGGCTTCAATGTCTACGGCGTGCGCCTGAAAGGGCACGGCACGCTGCCTCAAGACCTTCGTGACGTCCTTTATTCCGACTGGATCGAGAGCATGAACATGGGCTACGCCGCGATGCGCCAGGTCTGTAGAAAGATCTATCTGGGCGGCTTTTCAACGGGAGGCCTTATCGCGCTTCTAAGCGCCTCGAAGAAACATTATCCGATCGAAGGGGTAGTCTGTATCAATTCCGCTTTGCAGCTTCACGACATACGCATTAACTATGCCCAGCCTGTTCACGCAGTCAATGATTTTCTGGCCTTTTTCAGAGCCAACATCGACTTTATCGACCACGACGCCGATTTTCCCGAGACAAACTACAGCCGTCTCTATGTCAGCACACTGGCACAACTCAAAACCCTGATGTCAGAGACCGACAAAGCGCTGCATAAAATAGACATACCACTCCTGATCATACAGGGAAGCAATGACCCTGTTGTTGTCTCGACGAGTGCAGAAAAGATCATGGACGATGCCGCTTCGACCCACAAAGAGCTTTTCAAACCGGAGAGGGATCAGCATGTCATTATTAAAGGCGAGGGGAGTGAAGAGATCTTCGAGCGGGTGGTAAAGTTTATGAAACAGCGGAAAAGCGGTAAAAATACCGCTCAAAAATAGTATGGGATTGGCGTTTTAGATTCTGGACGTTATAAACGCGTCCATCTCGTCGACGATCTCGTCGATAGAGCGCTCGCCGTTGATCTTAACAAGTATCGCTTTGGCTTCGTAGAAGGCCTGGATAGTGGCAAGAGGGTCGGTATAGACTTTCATGCGGTTGTTAAAGACTTCGTCATTGTCGTCGGCACCGCGGGCACGGCCGAGAACGCGGTCGCGTGCGACCTCTTCGCTGACAACAACCTCGATGACGTTGGTCAAGACAACGCCACTTTCCGGGGTCAGGTAACTCTCCAGGGCATCCATTTGCTCTTTTGAACGCGGGTAACCGTCGATGATGACCACTTCCGTCGGTGCCCGTTTAATGGCCGATACGATCGTCTCGATAGCGATTTCGATCGGCACAATGTTGCCTTTGGAGATAAACGAGTCGATGATCTTGCCCTGTTCGGAACCGCTGGCAACCTCCGCACGGAACATGTCGCCGGCAGAGTAGTGGGTGATGGCCTCGTTCTTAGCGGCGATCAACTCTGCATCGGTGGTCTTGCCGGAACCCGGCGCACCGATGATGAGGAATAGCTTTTTCACGTTACTTCTGTTCTTCACGAAGACGAATATGAAGATCGCGAAGCTGTGCGTTGTCGACGGCACTCGGTGCCTGCGTCAAGATACATGATGCTTTTTGCGTCTTAGGGAAGGCAATAACGTCACGAATGCTGTCTTTACCGGCCAATAGCATCATAAAACGGTCAAAACCGAGGGCAAAACCGCCGTGTGGAGGTGCACCGAACTTAAGTGCGTCAAGCAGGAAGCCGAACTTGTCCTGCGCCTCTTCTTCCTCGATACCGAGCAGTTTGAAGATCTCAGACTGAACCTGCTCTTTGTGAATACGGATCGAACCGCCGCCGAGTTCAACACCGTTAAGAACGATGTCGTAAGCGATCGATTCAATATCTTCGATATGCTCGTGGTTAAGGTCTTTAGGCTGTGTGAACGGGTGGTGAAGGGCCTTGACACGGCCGTCTTCGATCTCGAACATCGGGAAGTCGACAACCCACAGGAATTCGAATCTGCCGTCGGGAATAAGGTTCATCTTTTCATGCTCAGCGATGAAGTTACGGAAACGGCCCATGTAATCCCAAACCGTTTTCTTCTCACCCGCGCCGAAGAAGACGACGTCACCGAGTTGAATCTCGGTACGTTCGATAAGAAGCTGAATGTCCTCATCGGAGAAGAACTTGATCAACGGACCTTTAAGACCGTCTTCTTTCATCTGGAAATAACCCAGACCGTGTGCACCGAACTTGCGTACAAAATCTTCGAACGTTTTCATCTCACGTTTGGAGAAGATCAGGTCGGCACCCGGAACACGCAGTGCTTTAATACGGTTCATCTTAGGGTTTTTAGCGATGTCCGTAAAGATCGCATTGTCACAACGCTCAAAAATGTCGATAACATCGACCATCTTAAGGTCATAACGCATGTCAGGCTTGTCGGAACCGTAGAACTCCATGGCGTGCGCATGTGTCATACGGTTAAACGGTGCTTTAACACTGTGGCCGCATGCTTCGAACATATCGACGATCAATGTCTCGGCAACAGTGATAACATCTTCCTGGTCACAAAAGCTCATCTCGACATCTATCTGCGTGAACTCCGGCTGACGGTCTGCACGAAGGTCTTCGTCACGGAAACATTTAGCGATCTGGAAATAACGGTCAAACCCGCCCACCATAAGAAGCTGTTTGAAAAGCTGCGGTGACTGCGGCAGAGCATAAAATTCACCGTCGTGTACTCGTGAGGGAACAAGGTAGTCACGCGCTCCCTCTGGCGTTGATTTCGTCAATATCGGTGTCTCGACTTCAAGGAAGCCCAGTTTGTCAAGGGAGTTACGTGCCGCGATCGCTGCTTTTGAACGCAGACGGAAGGTCTCGTACGAGCTTGGTGCACGAAGGTCAAGGTAGCGGTACTTAAGCTTTGTCTCTTCACCGACCTTCTCATCACCAATGACAAAAGGCATAGGTGCCGAGCGGTTTTCAATGATCAGTTCATCTACAACGACTTCAATAGCGCCTGTCTTAAGACGCGGGTTGCTCAAACCTTCGCCGCGGGCACGGATCGTTCCTTTAACAAGAAGTACAAACTCATCACGGACTTCATTAGCTTTTTTGTGCGCTTCCACGTTGTCCGCAGGGTCACATACCAGTTGAATCAGTCCACTTTTGTCACGAAGGTCGATAAAGATAATACCACCATGGTCGCGATGGTTGTTTGCCCAACCGGCAAGCTCGACCTTATCCCCAATATTTTTTTCACTTAATTCTGTACAGTAATGACTTCTCACAGAGAAAATCCTTTTGAAGCACACAGGTGCCCGTAATATTTTTCGCGATTATAACGAAAACTCTTTAAAGGCATCTCTAAACACCTGCCTGCATAGCGACATATTTTTAACGGGTTTGACAAGAATTAGCTATAATCATCGTATAAAATTCTAAAGGTATCTTATTTTGGAACCATTAACAATAAAGAGTATCGGGGTTGTCTTACGCCCATCTACACCTGAACTTAAAGATAAGTTCTATCAGATAAAAGAGATCTTTGAAGCCCACGGCATCACGGTTGTCATCGACAATATAAGCGGTGCTATGATCGATGTGATGGGTCAGGACTTTGACATCATGTGTCGAAGTGCTGATATGCTGGTCACTCTTGGTGGTGACGGTACACTTATTTCAGCCGTCAGACGCTCCTACCAATACAAAATACCGGTACTTGGTGTTCACGCCGGTACACTTGGTTTTCTGGCAGATTTTGACATCGACGAACTCGATGTCTTTATACCGAAACTCAAAAACGGTGACTTCCGCATTGACAAAAGAGCGATGCTGCAAGCCAGTATAAGCTCAAAAGAGGGCACAAAAGAGGTCATTGCATTTAATGACATCGTCATGACCCGTCCTTCCATCTCAAAAATGATCCATCTCGAGACTTTTGTCGACGGCCGCTCTTTTAACACCTATTATGGCGACGGTGTCATTGTCTCTACCCCGACGGGCTCTACCGCATACAACCTCTCTTGCGGCGGTCCCGTACTTTTTCCGCTGACACAGGTCTTTGCCATAACACCGATCTCGCCTCATTCTTTAACCCAGCGTCCGGTGGTCCTTCCCGGACAGTATGCGATCGAAGTCAAAACACCGGACAAAAGCGCCTTAGCCGTTATAGACGGTCAGGACATGTATGAGTTCGGGGAAGAACACACCATTAAGATCCACCTGGCCAAAGAGTCTGCCCGGTTGATCCACCGTAAAGAGTTTAATTACTTTGAAGTACTCAAAGAGAAATTGAGATGGGGAGATTAATAATGCCGTTTTACATACCAACAGCGCTATTTTATGACAACAAAAAAGGTGTACCGGCAAAATGATTGAACGTTTTTATCTAAAAAACTGCCTCACGTTTAATGAGGTGGCACTCGAGTTTCAAAGTGGCCTTGTTGTCTTTTCCGGACCCAGCGGTAGCGGTAAATCGGTGCTTATGCGTTCCATACTCGGTTCAGTCGGCTTTGATGACCCCTTGGCAGAGGTGAGCGAGTCGTGTGTCAGCTGGCAGATCGATGAAGAAGCGACCGGTTTCGAAAATGAAGAGAGCAACATCTTTAAGCAGGTCAGAAAAGAGAAGGTGCGCTATTTTCTCAATGCCCAG
Source organism: Sulfurimonadaceae bacterium (assembly GCA_041553195.1). Taxonomy (GTDB): domain Bacteria; phylum Campylobacterota; class Campylobacteria; order Campylobacterales; family Sulfurimonadaceae; genus Sulfonitrofixus. The sequence continues at coordinate 19,748 of JBFEJN010000037.1, read as the reverse complement.
AGTATCTCCAAAAAAGCTCTCCTGGACGTATCTAAAAACCATATGCGTCTTCTCAGTCTAAAGGATTACAGCGATTTTGAACAGGCCAACATGCTGCATGTCCTTGACCAGCAGGTGAGCAAAAAAGAGCCGAACCACCTCGAAACGCTGGAGATCTACAAAAAAGAGTTTTACACCTACCAAAAGGCCAAACATGAACTAGAACACCTTTTGGCACAGGAAAAACGGATGCAGGAGCACAAAGAGTTTGCAGAATTTGAGTTGGCAAAAATAGACGGCATCAACCCAAAAAAAGGGGAGTATGAAGAGCTTTTAGAGGTCAAACGCACCCTGTCACAAAAAGAGAAGGCCGAAGAAAAGCTCAGTTTGGCAGAATCCATCTTCGAACATGAACACCTCGTCACGGAAGCACTCACGCTGCTGGATATAGACAGCGGCTTCTTTGATGACACAATGAATGAGCTGCGGACACAGTTTGACGATGCAAGAACCGCCTTTCAAGAGTTGGAAAACGAGGATATCGAGTCGGTACTCAACCGCCTTGAAGAGCTCTCGGAGCTTAAACGACGCTACGGTTCGATCGAAGAGGCTCTGGTATACCGGGAAGAGAAGGCTGCCGAGGTCCATAAATATGAGAATTTCGATTACGAGAAAGAGCGCTTGAGCAAAGAGGTCGATAGACTCTATAATGACATGGTAGAGCTCTCCCTCGACATTTCGAAAAAGCGTACCGAGGCCTTGTACGACTTTAATGCAGCGATCAACAGCTATCTTAAACAGCTTTATCTAAGTGGCGCAGAGCTCTCTCTGAGTCATGGGGCCTACGGTGTAACAGGTCAGGACATTTTAGACTTTAAACTCAAAGGAGCACCGCTGCAAAAGGTAAGTGCCGGTGAGTTCAACCGTCTGCGCCTTGCGTTGTTGGCGGTTCAGTCCGAATCCATGCAGGGTCAGGGCGGTGTTTTGATGCTCGATGAGATCGACGCCAACCTGAGCGGTGAAGAGTCGATGAGCGTCGCCCGCGTGCTTCGTCAGCTCTCCAAGCACTTCCAGATCTTTGTCATCTCCCACCAGCCTCAGCTGACATCGATGGGAGAGCAGCATTTTATCGTTGAAAAATCCGACGAAAGCACGGTAAGAGAGCTCTCAGTAGATGAACGCATCGATGAAATAGCTCGAATGATCAGCGGCGAGACCGTTACCGCAGAGGCGAAAAATTTTGCCCGGGAACTGGTAGAGAGTGCCGTCTAATGTGTCTTGTCATCGCATTTATAGCCATCGTATACGCGATCTCGGCCTTTAATTCCGGTGACATGCTCTTAGGTACATCAGGTCTGCTCATCGCGCTGTTCTTTACAGGTCTACTGATTAGAAATGTGCTCCATGTCAGGAAGATACGAAACAATATGACGAACGATATAGAGAAGGAAAAACAGTGATCATAGATACCCATATCCATTTGGATGACGAACGCTACAGAGAGGACCTTGACGAAGTCCTTGAGAGGGCCAAAGAAGGCGGCGTCGACCGCTACATCATCCCGGGCGCCGACATTACAACCCTGAAACGTGCCGTTGAACTGGCTGAACAGTATGATGCCATCTATTTTTCTGTCGGTATTCACCCCTATGACAAAGAGCAGTACGATGAAAAAGTCCTCGAGTCCTACATTAACCATCCAAAATGTGTGGCAGTAGGCGAGTGCGGTCTCGACTATTTCCGTCTTGAAGGCAGCGATGAAGAAAAAGAACAGGAGAAAGCTGTACAAAAAGAGGTCTTTGAGGCCCAGATAGCACTGGCCAAACGCTATAAAAAGCCGCTTATTATCCACATTCGCAATGCCAGTCATGACTCCAAAATGATACTGCTCGAGAACAACGCGGGTGAAGTAGGGGGCGTGCTTCACTGCTACAATGCCGATGACGAGCTTTTGTCCCTTGCCAACGAGAACTTCTATTTCGGCATCGGCGGTGTCCTCACCTTTAAAAATGCCAAAAAGCTTGTCAATGTGCTTAACAAGATACCGCAGGAGAAACTGATCATTGAAACGGACGGTCCCTACCTGACGCCGCATCCTCACCGCGGTGAACGAAATGAACCGTTTTACACGACGTTCGTCAGAGACAAAATGGCTGAACTGCTGGCCTGTGAACCTGACTTCATAGAGGATTTGACAACCAAAAATGCCCAAAAACTCTTTCATATTTTATAATATCACTCCCTAATAGAAACGTTTCATCTGCAAAGCAGTTTACGAACTGTCACATCAGTTGTTTTCGGGCCCCTTTTGGCTATAATAAAGAGCTTATATAAGGGTTTTTATTTGAAATACAGTCTAACTTTCTTTTTTCTGCTTTTGCCTAACCTTCTTTTTGGCGGTTTGGAATTTGAAAGCAATCATAACAAACAGGTGATGCTCCTCGGAGCTTTTGACGTTGATCCAAATTACATACATGACGAAGAGCTTAACCTGATGCTTCAGTCAAAAAAAGCACCTGACTCCTATGAACACTACTACAACGCGATGCAGAGTGCGCGACTCTATATTCCGACGATCAAGATGATCCTTTACAAAGCAGAAGTCCCGCCTGAGTTTATCTATCTGGCGATGGCAGAGTCCTCGTTTACGACCAAAGCACTTTCCAATAAAAGTGCAGCCGGGATCTGGCAGTTTATGCCTGCAACCGGGCGTCAATACGGTCTACAGATCGATGATTATCTTGATGAGAGACGTGACCCGATCAAGTCAACAGAAGCGGCTGCCAAATATCTCTCATCGCTGCATGAACGATTTGGAAAATGGTACCTGGCTGCGATGGCCTACAACTGTGGCGAGGGGTGTGTTTTACGAGCTATCGACAAAGCTGACAGCAGGGACGATATTTTCACTCTTATGGATGAGACCAAGAAGTATCTGCCCAAAGAGACGCGTGACTATGTCCGCAAGATCCTCTCGTTCGGTCTGATGGGCATTGACGAAAACGACATGAGCAGCAGCGGTTACGGCTATTTGATGAACCGTGCCAACCTGAATTCCATTGCGACCATCACCTTACCTCAGGGTGAAAAGATCAGCCGTGTTGCAGACATACTTGATATTGACGAAAAAGAGATGCGCAAACTCAACCGCCACCTGACATATGACTTTGTCCCGCCATTCTCAAAACACTGTGATGTCTACATTCCCTACAACAAGCTCAACCGTTTTAATCAAAACTACAAGCCTTGTGACTTAAAAAAGATCTACCTTGTGCACATTGTCAAAGCAGGGGAGAACCTCTCCAAGATCGGTGCAAAATACCGGGTTCCCTACAAAATCATCAAAGAGTTCAACCAGCTTAAATCCAACTATCTTCGTGTCAGCCAGAAACTCATCATTCCGACAACACCGGCACTTGTGAACAAATACAAATTCACCTATGCCAAAAACAGCTATGTCGTCCGTCCAGGAGACACACTTCTGGGTATTGCCAAACGCTACAAGACCAGTGTTTCCAAACTAAAATCGATGAACGATAAAGAGACGGATGTCATTCATGTCAGCGAGAAACTGATCGTTCCGCCGCTGCCACTCTCTAAAAAAGCTTATATCGTAAAGTCCGGAGACAACCTTAGCTCGATTGCAAGACGCTACAAAGTCAGTGTCAGCACGCTAAAAGCAAAAAACAACAAACAATCGGATGTCATCAGAATTGGAGAAAAACTGCGTGTATATTAAACTCATATCAATCACATTGGCCGGTGTTCTCATAGCAGGGTGCAGTACCCGTGGTGTCAAAAGTCACAACACGACAAAAGCAACTGCCAACACGACAACCCATTACAGCAGTACCGGTTCGACAAAAGAGAGCTCGTATGTCCATCCGACCATGCGTCCGTACACAGTTTTCGGAAAACGTTACTATCCGACCAAGGTGCGTGTCGGCGAGACATTTAACGGTATCTCAAGCTGGTACGGTCCCGATTTTGACGGCAAGGCAACCTCAAGCGGCGAAATCTACGATATGCATGCCTTGACGGCAGCACATAAGACGCTGCCTATGAACACCATGGTCAAAGTGACCAACAGAGAAAACGGCAAAAGCGTTATCGTACGTATCAACGACCGCGGTCCATTTGTCGGCACACGTATTATCGACCTTTCGAACAAGGCAGCCCACGAGATCGACATGGTCAAGAAAGGTACCGCGAATGTCCGTCTCGAGGTTGTCGGTTTCAAGGGTAAAAAAGCGAAAAAAGCTGATGCAAAGCAATTGGTACACAACGTGCCGCAGGAGGTGTTGACATACAATACCTACGCGATTCAGATCGGCTCATTTTCCAAGATCGACGGCGCGCTCAAGACACAGACACAATATGATGGCTACAAAGGCTACCATACGCTCATCAAGGATACAGAGTATAATAACAAAAGAGTTTTCCGTGTCTGGCTGAGCGGCTTTAAGTCTGAAGCAGAAGCACGGGACTTTAAAGCTGATTCACCGTTTAAAAATGCATTTATCGTGGGAGAATAAAATATGATTACAAAACAGCGAACGACCAAAGAGACTGAGATCTCTGTTGAGCTTGAACTCAACGGTACAGGTAAAAGTTCGATCAATACCGGTGTCGGTTTTTTTGACCACATGCTCGAGGCTTTTAGCAAACACGCACTTATCGACCTTACCGTCAACTGTAAGGGGGACACCCATATTGACGACCACCACAGCGTCGAAGATGTCGGAATTGTTATTGGTCAGGCACTGGCTCAGGCAATTTACCCTATCGAAAATGTGGAGCGCTATGGTAATGCCACGGTGGTGATGGACGAAACAGCTGTGGAATGTGACATGGACCTTAGCGGCCGTCCATACCTGCACTATGAAGTCGATGTCAACGGTAAAGTCGGCAACTTCGACACGGAACTGGCAGAAGAGTTTTTTCATGCTGTTGCCTTGAATGCAAGAATTACAACACACATCGTCATGAAACGCGGGCGCAACAAACACCATATCCTCGAAGCGTCGTTTAAAGCGTTTGCCGTTGCACTTCGTCGCGCGACTGCTAAAAATGAACGTACCGGTATTCCGAGTACCAAGGGCGTACTGTGATCGATCTCATCGTTTTGGATGTTGATGGTTGTCTGACGGACGGCAAGATCATCTATACCAGTGCCGGTGATGAGATGAAGCACTTTAATGTCAAAGACGGTCTGGCTATTAGTTCGTGGATCCGGTTAGGGCATCAAGCGGTTATTATTACCGGCCGTCATTCGCAGCTTCTGGAAAGACGTGCTAAAGAGCTTGGTATCACACGGCTGCATCAGGGTATTAAAGACAAAGCCGCACTTCTTATCGAACTGGCAGAAGAGTTAAACATTCCACTGCGCAAAATGGCTGCGATGGGTGATGACCTTAATGATTATAAGATGCTTGCCATGGTCGGGGTCTCCTTTACCCCGAAGAACGGTTCAAAACATCTCAAGAGCATTGTCAACCGGGTATGTGAGACAGATGGCGGCGATGGTGCTGTCAGAGAGATGATCGAAGAACTTTTTGAGATCAATGACGAAGTCGGTGAATATTTAGCATTATGGCAATAAACGCAAACTATTTTTTTATCATCATCGCCCTCATACTGGCATCGGTACTCATTTTTTTTCAGCCGTCTCCGGTCCAGGAAATGCGCGACGGTAAAGGTGAAGTAGCCCAGCTTGAACTGCGGAACTTTACGATCTATGAATTGGGTGTAGACGGGCTAAAAGATATTATGATCGGTCATTACGGGTTTCGTTATGAGGACCGTATTGAAGTCGAAGAGATCGACTATACCGATAGCACCAATCATCAACGTAACAACTTGCAGGCTGACTTTGGGGTCTACAACAACAAAGACCTTATCACCCTTGAAGGCAATGTCCGATACTATCGCGAGGATGGTATGCAGTTCAGATCCGACAAGGCAATCATCCATCAAACCGACGAAACAATTTTGGCCGCAGGACCTTTTACAATGCAAAAAGGTGCAGACCATGCAGTCGGTACCGATCTTTTTTATGACAGTAAAAATGGCTTGACAAAAGCCAAAGATGTCACCGGTTTTTACACTTTAGCTGAATAAGGAACAACATTTGAAACATCTCTATCTATTAGCATTTTTTTTACTTATTTCTCTGCATGCGGAACAACTCAAAGTTGTTTCCAAAAGCTTTAGCGGTGATGAAAAAAGAGGGATCACGGTCTTTCAGGGTGACGTAAAAATCACCAAAGGTGCAGATAGATTGGATGCCGACAGTGTCACGATCTACACCAACCTGAACCGTAAACCGACCAAATACATTGCAAAAGGGAATGTCTCGTTTTACATTGAAACTGAAAATAAATCTATTTACAAAGGCACAGCAGGTAAAGCCATCTTTGTGCCTGGCAATAAAGAGTACCATTTTTACAGCAATGTTCATATTGAACAGGTCGATGAAAAAAAAGAGATAAACGGCGAAGAGGTCATCATCAGCACTGTTGAAGGCAAAGCTCGCGCGCAAGGCGGTGATACCAAGCCCGTTATCATGACTTTTGAAATCGAAGAGGAAGAGAAATGATCGAGATCATCAATTCACAATTTGTGACATCGGCACCGAATGTTGATGCAGCACCGGAGAATGAGTACCTTAACGAAGTGGTCTTTATGGCCCGTTCCAACGTGGGGAAAAGCTCTCTTTTAAATGCCTTGAGTAACCGTAAGAGCCTGGCAAAAGTCTCTGCGACACCGGGGAAAACACGTTTGATCAACTTTTTTGATGTCACGTTGATGGACCGTGACACCGACGAAAAACTCGACGCAAAGTTTGTCGACCTTCCGGGGTTCGGTTATGCGAAAGTCTCCAAATCGATTAAGTCGGATTGGGAAAAGAACCTGACTGACTTTATTGCGCACCGCAAACAGATCAAGATCTTCCTGCATCTTATTGATTCGCGCCATCCCGACCTGGAAATAGACCACTCCGTTGCCGAATATCTTGACCAGGTCTGTCGTGAAGACCAGGTCATCGTACGCGTCTTTACCAAGATCGATAAACTCAACCAAAAAGAGCAGGGTAAACTCCTGCGCGATTTTCCGGGTGCGATCTTAGTCTCGAGTTCAAAAAAACGCGGTATGCACAAACTTGTCTCCATCATCTACAACACATTACATGACGATATGGAGAGCATTGTCGATATTGAGGCTGATGATGAAGCTTAACTACCGCAAAGCGACGCTGTTAGATATTCCTGCGATGCAGGTCCTTGTTGAACCTGAGGTTGTCAGCGGAGTAATCCTAAAACGCAGCAACGATGATGTCGCAACCAACATACGCTCCTACCAGCTCGCTTTTGACGGCGACAAACTGGTCGGCTTCTGCGCACTGCACATTCATACAACAACATTGGCGGAAGTCCGATCGCTTATCGTTGACACTGCTGTGAGAGGCCACGGTGTCGGCTCCAACCTGGTCAAGCTTGCCTTGGAAGAGGCAAAAGCCCTGGGCCTTAAAGAGGTCCTCTCTCTGACCTATCAACAGGCATTTTTTGAACACCTTGACTTTAAAGAAATCCCCAAAGAGTCTCTGCCCGAACACAAGATCTGGGCCGATTGTATAAACTGTAAACATTTTCCCGTATGCAACGAAGTATCACTTATCCATACTCTGTAAAAGCGTTAATGCTTTTTACAATCTATCTCGTTTACGAGAGCCTCAGTAATATCTACCTTTTTTTGCCGCCGCTTTTCGGCATACTTTTTTTCTACTATATCCGTTCTGTTGACAAACAGGACATTGCGATGCTGCTGCTTGTCGTCGCCTTGTCACTCGTCTACGAAGCAGACAAAGGCTACCTTTTTTTAAGTTCGCTCGTCTATTTCTCCTTTATCTACAAATTTGTTCTTCCTAAACTCGAACAGTTTATTCAATGCAAAGGGTGCCTCTACTTTATCTATATTGTTTTGGCCTATATCGGTTTCTGGCTCTTTTCACTGCTCTTGCAGCAGGTGTTATGGTTAGAACTGGCGACGATCGACTGGCATGTCGTGTGGTACATCCTCTTTGAATTCTTATTGGTCGGACTGTTATGAGAATACGACTGCTCATCTCTTTTTTCCTGCTTGTATGGCTCTCCCTGCTTATACGTGTCTTTTACCTCGCGGTACAGTCGAACACGTACTACGAAACGCTCTCGTCACACAACACCATTAAAACAGAGCAGATCGCACCGGTGCGCGGTGAGATCCATGACCGTAACGGCCTGCCTATCGCGATTAACAAACTCGGTTTTTCCATCAAGCTGCAGCCGCATCTGAAAAAAGAGGGGGAGCACAATCCTCTCGATGAGACGATCACACTGCTGACAAGCTATCTGCCAGAACTCAATGCAACTAAGATTCGTGAACGCTACATTCGCAACGACTCGTATTACAACCATAATGACATACGAGTTGTCGATTTTATCTCGTACGAGAAGATCATGCCGGTCTATTCGCCGCTTCATCTCAATGACCATATACTGGTCATTCCTGCACCAAAACGCTTTTACCCCTACAACAACATGGCGGCGCATGTCATCGGTTATGTGGCTAAAGCCAATGTCAAAGATGTCGAACGAGACGAACTTGCCAAACTTATTGGCGCGACCGGCAAGAGCGGCATTGAAAAGTACTACAACAATTATTTGGAAGGCTTGCCGGGAGAGCGCAAAGTAAAAGTCAGTGCGCAGAACGAAGTCATCGATGTCTTAAGCGACACCAAGGCGATTGAGAACCGTGATCTGACACTGACGCTTGATATGCGTTTGCAAGAGTATATTGCAGAGCGTTTTGACGCCAAAGCCGGGGCCGTAATCGTCATGGGTATCAATGGGGAAATCCTTGCGGCAGGAAGTTTCCCGGAGTATGACCTTAATGCCTTTGTCTCGGGGATCACCACTGAAGAGTGGAAAGGACTGATCAACGACATCAACACCCCTTTTACCAACAAACTCATCAACGGTCTCTATCCGCCGGGCTCGACGATCAAGACCGGTCTTGGTCTCGTCTATCTCAGTTCAGGGATCAATCAATGGTGGAATGTCGACTGCACAGGAACCATGAAACTGGGTAAACGTAATTTCCGCTGCTGGAAACACACTGGTCACGGTACGACAGATATCCGTAAAGCGATTCGCGAGAGTTGCGACGACTACTTCTATAAAGCAAGTCTGAAAGTCGGTATTGCCGACATGAGCTTTGGGCTTAAACAGTTCGGGCTTGGCAGCAAGACGGGAGTCGATCTGCCCAATGAGTTCATCGGTACCGTACCTAACCGTGAATGGAAACGAAAACGGTTTAACCAGCCCTGGTACATCGGTGAGACGCTTAACACCTCCATCGGGCAGGGTGACTTTTTGACAACTCCGCTGCAGATCGCGCAGTTTACGGCCCTTATGGCAACCGGGCAACTGGTCACGCCCCACTTGGCCAAACGCATTGGAGATGATGAGTATGAACCTGAATATAAAGATGTCCTGACGCCTGAACAGCATAAAAAACTGCCGATCATCCAACAGGCGATGCGCCAGGTCTGCCAACATTCAAAAGGTACAGCTGTCAACTTTATGCATGCCAAAATACCGGTTGCAGGAAAGACAGGAACCGCACAGGTCATCGGAATTTCCCAAGAGGTCAAACAGCGCATCAACGAGAGAGACATGCAGTATTACACCCGTTCACACGCTTGGCTGACGACCTATGCACCTGCCAATAACCCGCAATATGTTATTACAGCTCTTGTTGAACATGGCGGACACGGAGGGGCTGCAGCTGGCGGCATGGTCTCTGATATCTATAATAAATTGATCGAATTGAAGTATATTAAAAAGTAATTGCTCCCAGTCCGGAGCAATTTGGAGTCGAGCGGTGAAAGTCTGCGTTACTTTTTAAATTTGTAGAAATCTTTGTTCAGGTAGTCGGCAACATCGGTTACGTCTTCATCAAACCAACCCGCATCTGAGTTTAATTGACACGCTTGAACACGGTCTTCGAGCTGTTTAAAGCTATGGACTTTTGTCGAATTGGCAAAGTCACTTGTATTGTGGCACTCTATACATTTAGCCTCATCGAACATCGCTTTACCTTCTTCGGCACCTCCAAAAGCGGCTGTTGCCATTATCAAGCCTGCAACGATTAGACTTGCTTTAGTGAATTTCATCATGATTATCTCCTCTTTATTTACTTTACGGTCACTGTTCAGTTTTTTTGGTTTTCAATTTCGAGTAGTATACCATGTAATTTTCTTGTTTTGATTACAATAATGTACACAAAATAGGCCATAAAAAGATGGTATAACCAAGCCCGTCTCGTCAACGGACCCGAGGAGACGTAATTTAGATTACGACCAATCCGTTTTGGATGAAGAGTGCAAGAATAGTCAACAGAAAGATCGCACCGGCTTTATTGTAAAGCTTATTGGACAAGATCAGGAAAAGCGCCACTGAAGCTGCCACCATAATATAGATGTCAAAATTTGCCGATGCCGGTACATGCAGAGGGTTGATCAACGATGCGCCGCCAACGACCATGGAGAAGTTAGCGACATTTGAGCCGATAATATTACCGATACTCATGTCTGCATTACCTTTACGGATCGCTACGAGTGAAACAACAAGTTCAGGTAAGGAGGTACCTAATGCAATAAGGAAGAGACCAATGATCCACTCACTTACTTCAAACATTCTGGCGATATTACTGCCGCTCTCTACAACATAGTTCGCACCACCGATCGTCAGTACAAAACCGACGCCCAGCAAAAGAATGGTCTTACCCCATTTAAACTTTTCTTTTTCCAGTTTTTCGTCGATCTCCACTTCGAACTCATCTTTGGCACTTGTAAAAAGAAAAACAAGGTAAGCCGCCATCATCAACACAAACAGCGCACCATCGAAACGGCTGATAACACCGTCATAGATCATTAGCATAAAAACCATTGGCGGCATAAGAATCCAGGCACTGTCGAGCGAAAAGAGGTCACGCGAGGGCTGCATAGCCTTAGCTATAAGAAAAACGACGCCAAGGACCAGCGTAATGTTGAACGTCACACTGCCGACAACATTCGCAACAGCCATGTCGCTTTTGCCTTCGAAACTAGCCATCATCGACGCAGCCATCTCCGGAAGAGAAGTCCCAAGTGCGATAAGAGTCGCACCGATCACGAAGTGGGAGATGTCAAAGTGCAGAGCAATACGTTCGGACTCTTTAATAATGAAGTCGGCACCAAAGACCAACGCACTCATTGCAGCAATAAATATAACAAAATCCATATAACTTCCTTTGGGGCAACTCTGCGCATATGCACCGTGTTGAGAGGTGCTTTCTATAAACCCTTTGGCAATCATTTGTGCTTAAAAGGGGCATTTTTTGATCTATTCGCAGCATTCATGGTCAGAATGAACGCTGAGAACAACATGTAAAGGTCTCTGCCTAAATGCAGAAATGTCTTAGCCCTCTGTTCTAACGATCAGACTCTCTGGTAGGCCGAATTCACTGATGATCTCAGCTTCTTTAACACGCATCTCACCCTCATCGACCTCGTGGTCATACCCCATTATGTGCAACATACCATGAATAAAAAGCAGCGCACGTTCATGGTCTTTTGTATGACCGAACTTTGTTGCACCGGCAGTGACATAATCTTCAGAGATGACAACACTTCCCAGCGGTGCACCCGGCATGTCGAAAAATGGAAAACTCAAGACATCGGTCGATTTCGCGATGTCACGTGTTTCTTCGTTTATCTGCGCCATTTCGACATCATTTGTCAAAATAAGCTCAACCACTTTGTCTGTCAGGCTATTGGCGATACGCTCCAGCAACTCAAAATCTACAACGGCATCTGTTCTGTTATCTAAATCAATCATGGGCGTATTTTACCTTAGAACAGCTAAAAATGCGACTGAAAAGCAGCGGTTTTACTCACCTTTATAACGTACGTCAAATTCACGTTCACCCATGCGGGCAATCCCCTGTGCTTCGGTTGGCGTGCGCTTGGAGCCGTCATTCAACAGCGCGACGATACGCCAGTAATACGCCGCTTCGGCACTTTTGATGTCGGTAATGAAGGCCTGGTTCATCAAAAAGCGGTCACCTTCCTTGAGCTCTTCAAAGGCTTCGATGATCTCGTTCTTGATCATTTCATCGATGCCGTTACCGAGGGTGAGGTTTTTTGCCCGCAACATCATCATGTCGTCCAACTCCTGGACCGGCAGGACCTGGTTGTTCGCATCCGGCGTCAGGACGAGGTTCATAAAGATGTCTTTGGCAGGGCCTTCAAGGGTGAAAAGTTTTGTGTTGGTGAAAACTGAAAGTCTCATGGGTTTCCTGTCTGTTATAGGGCACCTCTAAAGACCCTAGTCCGCCTCAGCAATAGAGAGAAGTTCACAATCAAGGCGATCTTTTGAAGCCCTAGCCATAGCTAAGGCGAAAAGGATCAACGCAGAGTGTGGGCTTCTCTCTATTGCCCTTCGGGAGGGATAAAGAGAGCGCTCTTACACACAATTTCCTATCCTCATAGCTACGGCTATGACTCAAGAAAAGTTCTGCACAAGAGCGCTCTCTTTCTTCCCTCTGAGGTGGGCTAGGGTCTTTAGAGGTGCCCTTTTGTAATGAAAGGGTACTTAAAATTACTTAAGATGTAGGGGGTACTGGGGTGTGTCGTTATTATTTTATTTTAGTTAAAAAATCTATGCCGTTGCTATTTGTCTTCTTTTTTTGATTGATTGGATATTTGGATTTCTTTTATTACTTCATAGCTACTGTCTGTTACTTGTGTATTTTTGGACTGTTTGTATTTTTTTAATTACTTCATAGCACTAGTATGTCACTTTTTTTCTTTGCGTGCACAAAGAAACAACCTAACGAAAAAAAGAAAGTGCAATACCCTTCGGCACTATGAACTTGTTTTACTAAAAGACTTATCGGCTTCCGAGCTAATTGGCGGTTGAACGCCAATATTTGTCTGAACCCCAATCGATGAGCTTATTCGACACCATTACTATCTACTTTCGGACAACCTGAATAGGGATAAAAGCGAAAGCTTTTACGTTAATAGATGCGTTACCGCTTGGCTTTTTATCGTGGCATCTACAGCGTTGACTGCAAGGAGAGAAAGAGCGTTAAAAAAACGGCATTGTCTGACCGTAGCGAGTTTTGTCGTTTTTAGCGAAAGAACGACTGAAAGGAAAGTAGTCGGTAGCTACCGACCGCGAAGCCGTCACGAGAGCTTTTTTGCTTACTTTTTTTGCGGCGTAAAAAAGTAAGAGAGAAGTCAAGGATATTCAATCAATCAATAAAGTCAAACGGAGTAATTATGAACAGAAAACAAAACAAACAAATCTCATCAACCGCAAAATAAAAAAAGCCTACAAAAAGCCTACAACAAAGCAAAGTTCATGTTCTTATGTTACAATCAAACCATGATAAACAGACGCGATTTTTTCCAGTACGGCGGCGCTGTCGGCGTTGCACTCCTTGTCGGAATAGCTGCCAAAAAGTACGCACTCAGTAACAACGCCAGCACCGACACCTACAAAATCTTCGATGCCCTCATCAACCACCTTTTCAACGACGCCGACGGCTACGTCACCTCCAAACTAAATGTCATGGGCTACTTCAAAGGCGTCTTAAGCGACGAACGCATCGACATTGAGAGCCGGGAGTACCTTATGAACGGCGCGCGCTGGCTGAACGAGAGCGCGAACGAAGAGTACAACAAAGATTTTGTAAAACTAAACCACGATGAGAAAGAAGCGCTGTTGAAAAAGATCTCCATGCTGCGCTGGGGCGACAACTGGCTCTACAAAATAATGGGCTACTACTTTGAGACTGTCTTTTCAGACCCCATCTACGGCGGAAACGTCGACGCTGTAGGCTGGAAATGGCTGGCCTTCGAACCCGGATTTCCGCGTCCCAACGAGGTCGCCATATGACCAGAGAGGCAGACATCTGCATTATCGGCAGTGGGGCAGGCGGTGCACCGGTCGCCTATACGCTTGCACTGGCCGGGTTTAAGGTCATTGTCCTCGAAAAAGGGCCGCTCTACAACGAGAGTGACTTTAAAAAAGATGAGATCAGTGTTTCAAGACGCGGCCTCTATACGCCCGACCTCAGAGACGAACAACATGTCATCGAGACCTTCGATGCCGATGGCGAGATCGTACGGGAGACCGGCGAGCAGAGCGGTTGGAACTTCTGGAACGGCTCCATGGTGGGCGGCTCGTCCAACCTGATGAGCGGCTATTTTCACCGCATGAAACCCAACGATTTCAAACTCAAATCCGTATTCGGCGACATTGAAGGGGCCAACGTCGTTGACTGGCCCATCGACTATGGGACGATGGAACCTTACTACACCAAGGTCGAAGAGGTCGTCGGCGTCTCCGGCAAGATGGTTGAGCATCCCTACCGTGAGACACGGTCCACACCGGACTACCCGTACGCGCAGACCTGGGAGCACCCCATCGCCTCATGGATCGACGCGTCGTGTGCCGACCTCGGCTACCATGCCATGCCGACGCCGCGCGCTATTTTGCCGTACGATGCAATGGATAGGCGAGGGTGTTCCTACTCCAACCTCTGCGGCAGCTACGGCTGTGCGACGGGGGCAAAAAGCCATGCCAAGTCGGCCCTTTTAGACAAAGCCCTCAGAAGCGGCAACTGCGACATTCTGCACGAATCGTTTGTCTACAAGATCGAAAGCAACGGCAACAGTGTCAACGGTGTCTACTACTACGACAAGAACGGCGAGAGCCACAACGTTGAGGCCAAGATCTATGTTCTGGCCGCTCAGGCGATCGAGAGCTCCCGCCTGCTGCTTAACTCCACAAGTATTGAGTTCCCCAACGGCCTGGCGAATAACAGCGGTCTGGTCGGAAAGAACCTCATTTTTTCGGCGGGCGGCAGCGGCAGCGGGCGTCTTAACTTCGAGAGCCTGCCGAAAGAGCGTCAGGAGTCACTGCTGCTGCACGGGGCCTTTGTCAACCGCTCCCTGCAGGACTGGTACGAGTTTGACGACGGCGAGGTTCACATGAAAGGCGGTACGATCGACTTCTTGTTCGAGCACGCCAACGCGATCCCCAGAGCCCTGGACCAGGTCTATGACGCCAACGGCGACCTGGTCTGGGGAAAAGCCCTCTCCAAGACGCTGCACCACACCTTTGAGCGTTCGCGCGTTATGACCTTTGAGGTCTTTAACGACTGGCTGCCGACCGACAACTGTTTTGTCAGCGTCGATGAAAAGGTCAGAGACAAATGGGGCATGCCGGTCGGCAAGATCCGTCTCTACGGCCACCCGCATGACCTAAAAGTAGGGCGCCACCTGGCGGAAAAGGCGGTTAAAGTCCTCGAAGGACTTGGCTGCGAGGAGATTACCTCCAACATCTCCGATTCGCCCCCGCCGAACCTTGTCGCCGGCGGGTGCCGTTTTGGCGACGACCCAACGACGTCGGTCCTCGACGCCAACTGTAAAGCGCACGAAGTGGAGAACCTCTATATCACCGATGCCAGTTTCATGCCAACCGGCGGAAGTGTCCCGTACACCTGGACCATCTACGCCAACGCCTTCCGTGTGGCCGATAAGATCCTTGAGGAAATGAAAAACAATGTTTAACGCCATCAAAAACAAAATGAAAAAGATCGCGGACGAGACCAAAGAGGCCTTTTACGAAGGTCTAAACGAAGAACCGACCCCGCAGGAGATTATTGCTGCCTACAAACTGTTCGGTCTTACCGACAAGGCCAGTCTCGACGAGGTGAAACAGCAGTTCAAACAGCTGAGCAAGCTCTACCACCCCGACACCAAGCCAAATAGCGACCCTGAGCAGTTCATACGTCTTAAAGAGGCCTATGATGTGTTAAAATCCTTTTACAAAATAAAAAATAATTAAGTGCTATTTTCAGTGCGGTTTACTGCACGTGAACTTCCTGTTGAAGGAAACATAGCGTTAGCGTAGGTGCAGGAATTACTTCATGCACCGTAAGGAACATAAATGAAAAAAGCAGTCTGTATAATGAGCGGCGGGATGGACTCGACGCTGGGTGCCTACCTTATGAAGGACAGAGGCTATGAGATCATCGCCGTGCACTTTAACTATGACCAGCGTACCGAAAAGAAAGAGCGCGAGGCCTTTCACGCTATCGCTGACACCATCGGCGCTGCCGGCAAGTATGACCTCGACATCGGCTTTTTTAAAGAGCTGGGCGCGTCGGCACTGACCGACAAGAACATCGACGTGCCGACGGGTGGCATCGAAGAGGGCGTTCCTGTGACCTACGTGCCCTTTCGCAACGGCATCTTTTTGAGCATGGCGGCGGCTATCGCCGAGAAAGAGGGGGCAGAGGTCATCTGTATCGGTGTCGTCGAGGAGGACAGCAGCGGTTACCCGGACTGCCGCGAGTCCTACATCAAAAGCATGCAAGAGAGCATTAACCTCGGCACAAAAGAGACGACGAATATTACCATCGAAATGCCACTGGTGCATTTGAAAAAGTCTGAGATCGTTCAGGAAGCGCTTAAACACCACGTCCCTCTTGCGTTGACATGGAGCTGCTATAAAAACGAGGACAAGGCCTGCGGTGTCTGCGACAGCTGCCGCCTGCGTCTCAACGGCTTTAAGATCGCGGGCGTCAAAGACCCTATTGACTATGCTATTGATTGATCCGGCCCCTGTGACAACAGATCTTTTTGAGAAGGAGGCGACTGTATAGTCCGCTATATAGTTACAGCACTGCATTGACAAAAGAGACCCTGTTGCACCCCTTTGACCCGATTGTCGACAAGCACTCCAAAGTGCTTATTCTCGGCTCTTTCCCGAGCATAAAGTCTTTCGAGGACAACTTTTACTATGCCCACCCGAGAAACCTTTTCTGGCCCATCATGGAAACCCTCTTTGAGGTCACACTGACGACCAACGACGAAAAACGTGCCTTTGCGCTCGAAAAGGGCATTGCCATGTGGGACACCTACGGCTCGCTGCGATGGGAAGAGGGCAACTCAAGCGATTCGAACCTCAAAGACCTTGTCCCCAACGACTTTTATGCCTTCTTCAAGCAGTACCCGAACATAGAGCACATTTTCTTTACGGGCCGAAAGTCGATGGAGGGGTACAAAAAACACTTCAGCGACATCGACATTCCGACCACGCTGCTCCCTTCGACCTCACCCGCGCATGCCGCAATGAAGAGAGAAGAGAAAGAGCGCCACTACCGCGTTATCAAGGAGATGCTTGAAAACCAGGTATAGCTACAAGGGCTTTGAGATAGAGCACATCATCCGCCCCCGCATGAAAAACATCTACTTCCGCGTCACCGATGCCGGAGAGGTGACGGTCAGCTCTTCGAAGATCAGCAAGAAGAGGGTCTTTGAGCTCATCGACGAAAAAGAGGCGTGGATCGCCAAGGCCCTGCAAAAGGTGACCGAAAAACCGAGACTGGCCCTCGGCAAAGAGATCCTCTACTTCGGCGAGACCTACCCGCTGGAGTACCACCCGAACTTTGCAGCGCTCAAAGCAAAATGCGAGAAGTGCGCCGGAGAGCAGGTCGCTTCGCACTACCAGAACTTCTACAAAAGAGAGGCGCAGAGCTACCTGCAGGAGCGTCTGGACCACTTTTCGGTGGTTATGGGACTCAAGCCCAAAGCGATGCGGCTGCGCAGTATGAAACGCCAATGGGGCAACTGCCGGACGAACGGCATTATTACCTTTAACATCCACCTCATGCAAACCCCGAAAGAGTGCATCGACTACGTCGTCGTCCACGAACTCGCTCACATGGTCCACATGAACCACTCCGCCGCTTTCCATGCCCTGGTCGAAGAATACCTGCCCCAGAGTAAAGAGAAGAGGGCCTTGCTGAAACGCTTTAGTGCCTCACTGTAAGTCTCCTTTACTTCCAAACCACCCGTTTAAATAACATCCTCATCCCCGATCTCTGCATGCTGTTAGCACACAATATGCATATTTTTCAGAACGTGTTTATATCTTCCTACAGGAGTAGATCATGCATGACAACCCTTGGCCTGAGGAAGAAGAGGAGTGGGTCATCTGGAATGGCTCTTACGGCATTGTCGACACCGTGACGATTAAGCGGGTCGAAGTCGGCTCCGAGAGCCGGAATGCCTGGCTCAATGAGCCTTACGACATGGTGGGGCCGTTCGACTTCGACGAGCTTGAGACAAGCGGCCAGATCAGCTATGCTGCCTGTATCGTAATGTCCCGCGAAAAATGGCAGGAAGCGCAGGTGGCGTTGCGCCGTGAGGCCCTCGAAAAACGCCGTAAAGCGCAGGAGCAGATGTTCGAGGACTTTTCCTGGTTTAACGAACGGCGAAGAAGCAGACCGAACAGTTTTCGACAATTCGACGAAAAGCAGCACCGTGAGATGCTGAACCTGCCGCCCGACGGAGCGCTGGAGTCATCCCAGATCAAAGCCGCATTTAGACAGCTCGCCAAAAAGGCGCACCCCGATGTCGGCGGCAGCCACGAACATTTTGTGCAGATCACCGAAGCTCGCGACGCATTGCTCGAGTTCATTTCATAAGTTCTTTTCCAGACGTCTACAGCGTGTACCAGCTACGCATTAGATTGATTTATGCATATAAAAAACAAGCTTATCGTATTGTTTTGTATGACGATACCAGTAAGTAAAAAATAAGGAGAAAACTTGCCATTTGAATTGATGAAACTGCCTTTTGAAGAGGCGGCACTGGAACCTACGATCTCTGCGGAGACGATCTCGTACCATTATGGAAAGCACCATCAGGGGTATGTAAACAAACTGAACGAATTGATTGCAGGCGGCAAGTATGAGAATGCCTCGCTGCTTGAGATCATCAGCAAGTCAAAGGGGCCGACATTCAACAATGCCGCGCAGGTGTTCAACCACGATTTTTACTGGTACGGTCTGACAACGGAAAAGACGTCACCGTCCGCAGTACTTTTGGACAAAATAGAGCATGACCATGGTGCAATGGAAGACTTTAAAGACGCGTTTCTTAATGCTGCTGCCAGTCTGTTCGGCTCAGGGTGGGTCTGGCTTGTCGTGCAAAACGGCAGCCTCGCCATCAAAAAATATGAAAACGCAGAGACACCGGTAAAAGATGGTCTCCGACCGCTGCTCGTGTGCGACGTTTGGGAACACGCCTACTACATCGACCAGCGCAATGCACGCGCAGCGTACCTGGAAAACTGGTGGAAACTCATAAACTGGAAATTTGTCTCAGACAACTATGCAGCCAAAGAGGGCGACCCGATTATAGGCTACAGCTTATAGGCTGTGGCCGGGCGCTACGCGTCCAGTAAAGCTATATAGACAGCTACAATGGCCCTACGCTTACATATCTCTAACTTATCCAAAATGGCATGGTTTTAATCGCGCATCAAATGATACAGTCGTTATACATGAAGAGATGGGAGCCTTGATAGGTGTCCTGTTTTGGTTCATTTTAATCTGTACCGGTTTTTATTTTTACTCAACAGTTGGCACATAACATAACAAAAAGAAGACCAACAAGAGGCAGTTGCAATGAAGAGAGCCGCAATATTTGGAATTATTGGGATAAAGCTGGATAGAGACAGGTGCAACAAATTAATAAAAATCTGTCATAACACCGTTTTGGTAAAAAGATATATTTCCATCTTTGGAGTTATAAATCCAATGGCTATTTGATTGCATATAGGATTCTATGCTTCCTGAAGCAGGACCCTTGATCTTGACTT
>JBFEJN010000036.1:0-27351 GCA_041553195.1 Sulfurimonadaceae bacterium | reverse complement strand
TGGTATAGTGTCTATGACGACGGTTGCAGTCTCAGTGCTGGTGTTACCGGCAGGATCTGTCGCAACGACGGTGACAACCGTATCTCCTTCTTGAAGCGGGTTGGTGACAGGCAGTGTCCATGTACCGTCGCCGTTGTTGGTCGCCGTGTAGTCGTTACCGCCAACAGTGATGACAATGTCAGCTGTCGGATCATTGACTGTTCCGGTGATAGTCGGTGTGTTGTCATTTGTTAACATGTTGTTCAGTGAGATCAGGACAGGTGTGTCGTCGACAAGCAGCCCGAAGAGCTCATCCTCTTCTGCGAGAGGTTTGACCTTATTTGAACCGAACGGGTCAAGCATACTTGAACCTGCATCACCGGTGTTTTCATTATGGGTCTCTATACTGTCGACAATGAGTGAGGATCCGCCAACAGCAACCGGATCTCCAGCTGCGGTCTCTTCAAAAACGGAGAGGTCAGGGCTTTCTGCCAGGATCGCTTTGAGTGAGTCGACTTCTGCCTGCGTCTCATCGGGTTCGATCTCTACACTGTCGTGTACGGTCTTGTCTAATGTCATACTTTGGCCAGGACCTACCGTGATGCTTGAGCCGTCATTGAGCTTGACAATGACCGTAGCATTTGCGGCTGTCGTGATGATGTCGTTCTCCGACAACTGCAGGTTCTGTGTCAGTTTTAGTGTCGTGCCGTTAGACTGGGTAAGGCTTGCATCCCCGGAGATCTTTTCGATATAACCAATTTGTATAGACATTATAATTCCTTGTAATATTAATAAAACTTATAGATTCTATCTCAAACGTATCACACAAGTCTATTGTACAAAGGTACTAATTCCCGCATAGCTTCATCCCATCTTGTGTCGGAGCGTGACACAAGATGCACTAAATCTGTAAAGGCAATGATGCGTGTTCAAAGTATGTTGCACAAAGATCAAGAATAAGTTGCAAGCTCATAAGCAAACAGGCAGCATGGGTTTCTTTCACATAGGCGGACTATCTCTGCTATAATCACCAAAAATTATGCGTTATGGGGCTGTGGGTGCTTAAAAGAGTCATGTTCGTTCTTTTTTTTGTCACACTGCTCTTGGCGGAACCGTATGTCAGCGCTCTGTTGATAGACAAGATCGAAGCGAAGTACGGTCTGTTTGCCAAAAACCGTTTTGAGTACCTTAACAGGGTTATGGACACGGCAAAAGGGCAGAGTGAGCGAGAACAGCTTCGAATCATCAACGACTTCTATAACAGAGTCACATACCGCTCTGATCTGAAAAACTATAAGGTCAATGACTACTGGGCGACGCCGATGGAGTTTTTGGGACGTGACCGCGGAGATTGCGAAGACTTCGTCATTGCCAAGTATTTTGCATTGAAGTTCCTGGGTGTGGACACGAATAAGCTCTACTTCACCTACGTCAAATCTACCAAGTTCAAACAGCCCCATATGGTACTGACCTATTTTGCCACACCTACCTCCATACCGCTGGTTCTCGATAACCTTAACAACAAGATCTTTCCTGCTGACAAGCGCAGCGATCTTATTCCTGTCTACAATTTTAACGGTGACAACCTCTATATCGCAGGCAGTTCGGGTTACGGCAGGAAGGTCGAGCAGACGAAAAGCTACAAACAGTGGGATCTTCTGCTTGAAAATATTAAAAGGAATAAACTATGACACTCTACAAACAACTGGCACTTTTACTGTCACTTTTTTTACTGATCATTCTCTCAACGGTGATGGTACTTAAGTTTAACGAAACTATTAAGACTACAAAAGAACAGCTCTATAACAATGCCCAGAACACAGCTGCTACACTCAGTCTCTCTCTGGCAACAGCCAGAGGGGATGAAGCGATTCTCTCGACGATGATCAATGCCAACTTCGATTCGGGACACTACCGTTCGATCGTGCTTACAGACATGCAAGACAAGGTCATATTTAAACGCGTTGAGACAAGCTGTGAAATTGACGTACCGGAGTGGTTTATCTCTTTTGTTGACATCGATGTCCCGGAAGCGTCAGCTCCGGTATCGTCAGGCTGGATGGTCATCGGTAAACTCACTGTTGAAAGTGACGCTACGCCAAGCTACATGATGCTCTATGACTCGTTCAGAGATCTGCTCATGACCTTTACCTTTTTCATCATCATCAGCCTGGTTGTGCTATACCTGTTGCTTTATACGATCTTACGCCCCTTGAGAGAGCTGCAGAAACAGTCCGAAGCGATCAGCCGTAACGAGTTTACATATCAGGAGCTCTTGCCATACACCACGGAGTTTAAGGAGATCGTCTCAAGCATGAACGCTATGGTCAAAAAGATGGAGTCCAATTTTAGTGCCAACGCGCAGGTCGTACAACAAAACCGCCAGCTGCTTTATGCGGAGAAATTGCCTAAGCTTTACAATGAGCACTACCTCATGTTAAAGTGTAATGAGGAGTGTATGCAAAACAGTGAATATGACGGTGGGGTTGTGATCGTCATGGAACTGCAGATGCATAACGGTGCGCTTTCGATTGAGGACAGTGAGGCATTTTTTGTCTCACTGGCATCGATTATGATTGAAAAAAGTGCCATGCTGACCAACACATTTGTTGCACGGTTGGCCGATAATCGACTTGTTTTGTTGATGCCGGGTGCCGGTGAGCTTCAGGCATGCAATATCAAACAGACGATACACGATATATTTGCTGCATATATGGAACAAAAGGCAGGCTCTCAGGCCTACACGTTACAAAGCGGAATGTACCTCTTTACGACGAATGAACGATGTCAGGACTTTTTGCAAAAAGCAGTGGCGGACCTTAGTGAAACCGGCAATGAGATCTGTACAAACGGGCAGGAAGCTCTGCGTTACAAAGAGCAGTTGACACAAGATGACTGGTCGTACCTTATAACGACTGCGCTTCGAAAAGAGCTGTTCACCTATGAGGTCCGTAACGTCATCGACACGACTGCAAACGCCATCTATGACAGGGGTATTACTATCGTTATGCGAGACAGTAAGGGTACTGTCTACCCGTATGGCCGTTTCATTGCCGCTGCGGTTAAGACCCATAAAGTACTTGACATCTACATGCAGGTAATCAAGGTACTGGTCCAGAACTTTTCGTCGCATGACAAGAAAGGGCGTTACACCTTTTCGTTTGCCAATGCATTGCTGCAAGAAGAGCGGACCTTCGGTATACTCAAACAGGAGTTTGAGAACTTTGACAACACGCATGACCTTGACTTCTGTATAGAATTGCCGGAGAGCTTTCTGGTCGCCAGTCCCGAGGCGGCGTCAAAGTATGTCGATCTTATCAAAGAACACGGTTACCGTTTCAGTATCGGTGAGTTCAGTGCGGAAGCGGACGATCTTGAGTACCTTAAACGCTTTAAACCGGAGTTCATTAAAATGAGCAAACTCTTTTTACTCGACATGATAGAGAAGTCTTCGCCGCTTTTGAGTTCGCTTCAGATGGCGGCAGATGCGCTTGACATCAAGATCATTGCGACCGGTGTCAGTTCTGAAACCGAACTCATTGCCATTCGAAAGGCCGGTATAACGATTGTACAAGGTTTAATTACAGAAGTAATATAATAATTGAGAAAGGGTAGACAATGCAAAAAATCATATTAGTCTGGTTGGCGGTCTTGGGTATGTTGATGGCGGATGAAGCCCATGATATTATGAAAAAGATCGACAACAATATACGCGGTCAAAATGTTTACCTGCAGATGAAGATGAGTATTACCGCAATGGGGCATACCCGTACGTTGAAGATCCAGACCTGGGCCAAGGGGACGAAAAAAAGTTTTGTCAAGACAATTTACCCGCCTAAGGACAAGGGTATCACCTTTTTAAGTCTGGACAACCAGATGTGGCAGTATGTCCCAAAGATTGAACGTATTATTAAGATACCGCCTTCGATGATGCTGCAAAACTGGATGGGCTCGGATGTGACCAATGATGACATGGTCAAGCAGAGCTCCATCGTCGAAGACTATGATCCCAAGATCCTGAACAAAGAGGGGTCGATCGTCACGATGCAGCTGACACCTAAAGAGGATGCCGCTGTAGTCTGGGGAAAGATCGTCTCATATATCGATACGCGAACCTATACAAGCCAAAAAGATATTTTTTATGATGAAGAGGGCAAAGAAGTACGGGTCTTCCACTATAAAGATGTCAAAAAGTACGGACCCTACTATATGCCGACCTACTGGAAGCTTCAGCCGGTGAACAACCCTGACCGCTATACGGAGATTTTTCTCGAAGAGGTACGCTACGACAGTGACATTTCGGAGCAATATTTTCAAAAAAGTGCACTTAAAAGGTTCTCACGCTGATGTTCTCCCTGGCGCTTAAAAATATTCTCTTTTACAAAGGGCGTTCCATTACGACCTTTGTGCTGACTCTGATCTCTGCACTGCTGTTTATTGTCTATGTATCGATGATGGACGGTTCGCACAACTCCATGTTGCAAAATGCGCTGAAGGTCTATACCGGGGCGATAGAGATCTACAAAAAAGAGTATCGCGATATTGGCGGCAACGAGTACCTTATCACCGATGTCAAATCAATCGAAAAAGCATTGGACAAGATAGAAGGCATTGCGCTGTACACCTCTCGTTATGAGACCTACGGGCTTCTCTCTTCGGCCGAGAAATCAGCCGCGGCCATGGTCGCAGGTATCAATCCTGAAAAAGAGCGGCAGATGAGCCAACTGGCGGTAGCGTTGACACAGGGTGAATACCTCGTGCAGGATTCCGGTAACTGCCTTTATGCAGGTGCCGAACTTGTCAAAAAGCTTGGGGTCAAGGTGGGTGACGAAGTCAGTTTTGTCGGCGCTGCCAGTGACAACTCGTTTGCGGCCGATATTTTTCGACTCTGCGGTGTCTTTAAAACCGGCTCTTTTGAGTTTGACTCATCCGCATCTTTTCTCGCCCGCAGCTATTTTGACACCCTGATGTATGCACACAACAAAGCCTCCTACATCACACTGAAACTCTCCGACGTCAATAAGGCAGAAGCGATCAATATCGAGGTCTCCAAAGCGATCGACGGTGCGTATGAGAGCCTGAGCTGGAAGACCCTGATGTCGGCGATGGTACAGGCCATGGAAGTCGACAGTGTCTTTGGCTACATCTCGATGTCCCTCTTTTTTGTGGTCATCTTTTTTGTGGTGATGATCTACGGTTTTATCAATGTCAGCTCTCGGGTCAAAGAGTTTGGTACTATGCGCTGTATCGGTCTCTCCAGAAGAAATATCCGGGCCCTTCTTTTTTATGAGATCTTTATACTTTCGACCGCGGCGGTTCTGGTCGCCACACCTGTCGGTGCCGGGATCGCCTACTATTTCAGCATCAATCCCATTATCATCGAAGGCATCAGTGAGACCTACAAAGACTACGGTGTCGTCTCGGACGAAATACCGTTCGACTTTAATCTGTTCACCATCAGCTGGAATGTTGTGGTCATCTACATCCTGAACTTTTTAAGTATTATCTACCCGGTGACCTACATCAATGGTTTCAAACCTATCGAGGCGACGCGGCATGTATAGCATCATTTTTTTACGTCAACGAAGCAAAGTCCCTTTAGCTGCGTTCTCTTCAGCAGAAAGTGCACACACACTCAGCCCTGGCTACAGGAAAATGCTTTATGTATAAACTAATTGTTAAACTGGCATGGAACAATGCATTTTTGCGTCTTTCACGCACACTTTTAGTCATCGTAATGATCGCCGTGAGTATGAGCATGATGCTCTCGCTGCAGGGTATTTACGACGGCATGGTCATTCACATGATCGACAACACAAAACGAAGTGACTGCGGCGAGATCAGCATCTATCATCCTGATTACCGTCTGAACAAGGTATTACAAAACACGATCCATGGCGCCGACACTATAAAAATGGCGCTTTCAGAGAATCCTGAAGTCGAGGCAGTCGTTTTGCGTTTAAGTGTTGAGGGGCTCAGTTCAACAGCGCGAAAGTCCTCATTTTCAAGCGTAATCGGCGTTGACCTGGCCGATGAAGAGCGTTTTGGCCAATTCAGCACCTTCTTGAAAGAGGGTGAGGTCAGCTTTAGCAAAAATGGTGCGCTGATAGGCAGCGAACTGGCGAAAACACTTAAAATCCGTATCGGCTCCAAAGTCATCTTCACCACACAAGACAGCAGCGGCGATATTAATGCTATTGCCGTCAAAATCAGGGGTATCGTCCAGACCACCAACATTACTTTGGACAGTTCGGCGCTCTATGTGGACAAAACACGGCTGCAGACTTTTTTAGGGGTAGGGCGTGACGAAGCGACGCAGATCGCTATACGTTCCGTCTCCGAGCCCCTGGCAAACGACTTGCAGGCAAAGTATAAAACGCTTGAAGTCAAAACACTGAGAGAACTCTATCCGATGCTAAAGATGATGGAAGAGATGATGGTTATTTTTAATTCGATCACCTTCGGTATCGTGATGATGGTCGTTTTCATCGGTATACTGGGGGTGATGTATGTCTCGATTCTGGACCGCATCCGCGAGTTCGGGATTATGCGCGCTGTCGGTATGGCCTACAGACTCATACGTCTGCAGATACTTCTCGAAGCACTTATTGTCGGTGTTCTTGGCTATGCTGCAGGTGCTGTGCTCGGTGTGCTCGGACTGTTATACCTTCAACATTTCGGTCTTGACCTAACAGCGTGGGCAGAAGGGCTGGAAAGTTTCGGTTATGAATCGGTCATCTATGCTCATATGGAGCTGAGCTATTTTACGAACACTTTTCTCGCGATTACCAGCGCTTCAGTCCTTAGCGTATTGTTGCCATTGCGAAAGATCAAAACTCTCAACCCTATCGAGGTCATAAAGGCGGAAACATGATTACACTGCAAAATGTACAGAAATATTTCTATCGCGGGGAACCTCGGCAGATCCATGCGTTAAGAGACATCAATCTTACAATAGAAAAGGGTGAGTTCAGTCTCTTTAACGGCCCCTCAGGCTGTGGTAAAACGACACTGCTTAACGCCATAGGCGCGCTTGACGATGTTGACAGCGGTACGATAATGCTTGATGACAGGGAGATCACGACACTCGACGAGGACGAGAGAACAAAGCTGCGGCTCAATGCCATGGGTTTCGTTTTTCAGGCGTATAATCTTATACCGGTCTTGACTGTGAGTGAGAACATCAGTTTTATTATGAAACTCAGGGGTTTCAGTGAGACTCAGATCAAAGAACGGGTGCTCGAAGTGGCGTCGATGCTGGAGATCGACAACAAACTTGAGGCAATGCCCAATGCGCTCAGCGGCGGGCAACAGCAGCGTGTTGCCGTTGCCCGTGCAGTCGCGGCAAAACCCAAGATCATTCTCGCAGATGAACCGACAGCCAACCTCGACTCCAAAAACTCCAAAGCGCTCATGGACATGATGCGTTCGCTCAATGAGAAAGAGGGGGTTACGATCTTGTTCGCCTCCCACGATGACTATGTCATCGAAAGTGTCCGTCGAATTATCAAGTTGAATGACGGGGCTATTGTTGAACCGTAAAACCGTCTTTCTCTTATCGGTATTGACAACTATTGCACTTTGGGCAGATTTAGACGCTACCGTGACCAATACCAACTTTACCGTCTCTCAGCCGTCGCTTTTTGCTGGTGATACTCAGCGCGAACTTTACAACTACGATCGTCTACGATTACGAAGTGATTTTACCTCCGACGGCTTTTTTGTCACCTTTATCGGGGATGTGGTCAACTACCTGGGCCATGACTACATTAATTCACCCTCATTTCAGTACGTCAAGCAGCTCGAAGCTGACGTAGCCTTTGCGACCCAGACCCGCTACCATGACTATTATGAGGGCACCG
The DNA here is from genome assembly GCA_041553195.1 of Sulfurimonadaceae bacterium. GTDB lineage: Bacteria > Campylobacterota > Campylobacteria > Campylobacterales > Sulfurimonadaceae > Sulfonitrofixus. Next base: position 19,510 of record JBFEJN010000036.1, on the reverse strand, counting down.
TCTATGCGAAGTTGTACCGTTTGTACGGCGGGTATGAAGACGAATCGAACCGTATTGTTGCCGGTCTGCAGAACATTACCATGGGGGTAGGGCGCATCTGGACACCAACCAACCTTTTCAACCCGCGAAACACCTATGCACTGGAGCCTGACGAGACCTTTGGTGTTGCGGCATTTACCTACACTCGTCACCTTAACACGACCTCAGACCTCACGGTGGTCGCGAGTCAGAAAGCGGACTATACGTTTAAATATGCTGCAAGGTTAAAGTCTTTTCAGGCGTATGGCGATATCGCGCTCAATCTTGTCAGCTCTGACTCCACCTTGATGATAGGGTATGAACTCGAGGGGAACCTGGGCGAGACCGGTGTCGAGGTGCGCAGCGAAGGTGCCTATATCAAAAACAGTGCCATAGATGAAAACATCACGGGTGAGACCGGCTCCGTGGCTTTTTATCAGGGCATCGTGGGCGCGGATTACGGGTTTGAAAACGGCATTACCGTTATCGGTGAAGCCCTGTTTAGCTCACGTGACTTTTCGTATGAGGAGATCTTCTTGAACCTTGACGCTGAGATCGCGCCCAACATGGTCTTCTCAAAGTTTTATCTTGGTGCAACCGCCAGTTACGCCTTTAACCTTTTTCTCGACGGCTCACTGACCTATATTGAAAGCTTCAATGAACAGAACTCCCGTTTCATTGCACCGGCTGTTACCTACACACTTAACGACTATAACACTTTTACGTTCGGAGCCATGTTACTGAACGGTCCGCGTGGCAGTGAGTTCGGCAGCTTCTCAAATACCTATTATTTTAGATATGCTCTGACGTTTTAAGCCGATTTATCTCAGTTCGCAGAGGTTTATATTTTTTCATTGTAGACTGCCAGCGTTCGCAAACATCGCTTATTTCGATGTAAAGGCAATGTTTTAGTTGTTTTTAACATGCTCTCACTTATTATAGAGGTAAGTAGCGCAGACGCCGCCTTATTCACAGTGTATCGGGGAGATGTACTGAAAATAGGAATTAAATGTCATTAAAAAAATTTCACTTTTTCGTAGTTATGTTATCGTTAACAGGACTCTCTGTCATCTACCTTTACATCGCCAACGCCTTGGAAGAAAGTATTGATGCCCATGTAAAGAGTTCTATCCACAGCAGCTCGGTCGAGTTACGACAGCACCTTAGAAATGAATTTTCTGTCCTCCAACAGCGCTTTTCTAACTATGAGTCCATTAGTCTGCAAAAACTCACCGAAGTTACAGATTACATCGAAATGTCACCGGGCAAAATCGATCTGGCTCTTATCTCTGAAGCTATTAACAAAAACATTTTTGACGGCCATTTCGAAATCTATGTTATCAATGACAGCAAAGTCATCGAGCTGAGTACTTCGTTAGCCGACATCGGCCTTGACTACAGCGACTATCCTTACTTTTCCAAAGAGCTTGACCAACTTAAAAGTGGCGGCATTGAGTATAAGATAACGGCACCGATGTTCGATGAAAATGCCTTGGATATGTCGCAGTATTATGTTGTCAGGGGTCCCGGCGATCAATGGGTCATGATCGGTTTTGTCCTCCCTTTTGATGAGTACGTCAACCACAGGGTTGAGAGTCTTAACGCAACTTTTCCGGCGCTTGAGAGTCTTGACCTGTTTATTCTGACTTATGACTACATCCAGTACATCAACACTGTAAAAGAGCATAAAAACATTGACGAGCTGTTTAAAAAGAATAGCCAGTACATCAGTATGATCATGAGCGACCTGAACCTGCAGCTTTCAGACGAACGTTCTCCTGTACAGTCCGTTGCCGAACTCTTTTCCACGCAAGACATCATTACACTGCCTGACAATGTTGAGAAACAAGCCGTTACCTATGCTTTGACGACAAGCAGTACCGAAAATGATTCAGACGATTTTATGCTTATCTCCAAGATGACGTTTGATCGGGAGTATTATATTGCCGATTACAACGAACTCAAAAATCTGCTGCATCTTTTTATTTTGCTTGTTTTTATCTTTATGGTAGTCGGTTTTTTCCTGATTCATGTTGCTATCATTCAAACGATCTCTTCTATCGTACTGCAGATGCAGCGTGATGACGAGATCAAGATCGACGGCTTTTTGTTTAACGAACTGTCGTTCTTTATCGCTCGTTACAATAAGTTTCTCGGCAATTGGAAAGAGCAGGTCCGTATACTCAACAACATCACCATGCAAGATGAGTTGACCCAGTGTGCCAATCGTCGATATTTTAACAAAAAGATGAAATCGCAGATTGATCTTTACGAGCGCTATGGACAGGAGTTTTCGATGATCATGTTTGACATCGACGATTTTAAGGCAGTCAATGACATCTATGGCCATAGCATGGGGGACCATGTACTGCAAAAAATGGCGAACGATGTGCAAGACCAGCTGCGTGCCAGTGATGTCCTTTGCCGTATCGGTGGGGAAGAGTTTGCCATTATTTTGCCTGAGACGAACCGTGAAAGTGCACTTTTTGTCGCCGAAAAGATCCGTACGCGTGTCGAACATCAGATCTATATTGAGGACAGAAAAGTGACGATCAGTCTAGGGGTAGAGAGTTACAGCAGCAAATTTGACTTTAACTCGTTTTACGCCACAGTTGATGCCTTCTTATACAAGTCAAAGACCAGCGGCAAAAACTGTGTCAATAGCAGCGAGAGTCTAAGCTCATAACGTTTGTTTAATGGTTATAATCGCGTTTATTAAAGCGTGCAGAGGTTAACCGCTATCAAACAGCAAAAGAAAATCAATTTTCATCTTTTTTTTACACTCTTAAAAGAGATTGCTATCATCATGGGTATCTATTTTGCAGGGGAGATTCTGGCGTCGTTGTTTGAGACGAAATTCCCGGGAAGTGTCATCGGGATGCTGCTGCTGCTTGTATCGCTGCATCTCAAATGGATCAGGGTCGATGACATCCGGCTTGTCGCTTCATTTCTACTTGGCTACATGCCGCTTTTTTTCATTCCAGCTGGTGCCAGCGTTATGGTGAGTTATGTACTGATGGAAGGTTTTTATATACAGATCATCGCGATTACGCTTGTTTCGACTATTGTGGTCATGGCTGTGAGCGGTCTTATAGTACAATACTTCGTACGTAAAGAGAAGTCACTATGAGCGCATTTTTGACAACATCGCTCTTTGGACTGGGACTGACAGTTCTAGCCGGTTTCTTGGGACTGTACATAAAAAGAAAAGTTGCATGGAACCTCTTTAACCCCATGCTTTTTAGTATTGTGCTTATAATCGCTGTCTTGCTTGTTTTTGACATTCCATATTCAAGTTATGCAGTCGGCGGTGATCTTATTTTAAAGATGCTTGGGCCCATCACGGTTGTGTTAGCTGTACCTCTCTACCAGCACCATGAGAAGTTAAAACGCCATGCACTCGCTATTTTACTCGGTGTCATCCTGGGGGCATTTTCCGCTCTGCTTTCCGTTTATCTGTTCTCACTTATGTTGGGACTGGACATGACACTTTTAAAATCACTCCTGCCGCGTTCGGTGACCACACCTATCGGTATTGCCTCTTCCGAGATGATCGACGGTCTTGTCGGTCTGACAGTACTCTCCATCGTTATTACCGGAACCTTCGGTGCCATCATCGCCGACTGGGTGTTTAAACGCTTTAAGATAACCGACCCCATCGCAAAAGGGGTGTCCCTTGGTACCAGCGCACACGCTATCGGAACAGGCAAAGCCTTTGAATATGGTACCCTCGAGGGTGCAATGAGCGGTCTTTCTATTGCTATTGCAGGTTTATCAACGATCTTATGGTTATTGCTGTTTCAAGAATTAGGCATCATCTAGTGTCACAAATGCAATAAGAATACGGTACACTAGGTTATAGTACGAGTTAAGGAGTACATATGACGGTTGCGTATATTGGACCAAGTGTACTGATATCACCACGCGGTATAACGTTTGACACTAAGAAAGAAGACAAATTTCTTTATCTACAGAGTACGGCTGATCTGCTTGATGCTATTGACCATGAGTATGTCGGTGACGAGGTTTACAGTTACGCTTCAGAAACTGGAAAATGGACAGACGAAGTTTTGCTGACGAAACTGAAACGCCATTATGACGGTGTTGAAAAGGTTATTGAAGAAGCAGAGAAAAGTGCACACGACTATATCGATTCGATGGTGGAACGTTTAAAAGAGTCGACAACACTCACTGAAGAAGAACGCGTTGTTTATAGTAACAACATAGAAATGATGCGCAAGTATATGATTCAGCGTCACATCAACAAACGTGTCTACTACGCGGTCGTTCAACAGTTAATAGAGCGGTTACGACACAACAAGATCGCTTATATCACTGCTTCAATGAATTCGGGCTCTTTCCATGTCCTTAACACCATGCAACGATGTCTTCGTCAACAAAAGAGCCCTGTCAATTCGCAAGTCTCTTTTGAGAGTGAGGGTGACGAGTATATGGTCAAACTCTCTATCATCAATTCTTAAGGAACTGAGATATGCATATAATCTGCTGTAACACCGAACAATTTACCCCTTCAAAGGTGGTCTGTATCGGCCGTAACTACGTCGAGCACATCGAAGAGCTGGGTAACGAAATGCCGTACTCCATGGTAGTCTTTAACAAGCCAAACTCCGCTATCACCGACACGCTGCACTACATCAGCCACGACTGCCGTTTCGAGGGGGAGATCTGTTTTCTTATACAAGATGGGCAGATCCATGGGGTAGGCTTCGGCCTCGACCTCACCAAAGCCGGGGTCCAGAACGAGCTAAAGGCGAAAGGGCTGCCGTGGGAACGCGCAAAAGGTTTTGACAAGTCTGCGGTACTCAGCGACTTCGTCGAGCTCACAGAGCCTTTGCAAACACTGCGCATGACCCTCCACATCAACGACACCCTAGCACAGTTCGCGAACTACGACCTCATGATCTACAAACCGCAGACCATGCTCGACGAAATAGAGAGCTTTATGACCTTCGAAGACGGCGACATCATCATGAGCGGCACCCCTAAAGGCGTCGCCACCTACCATCAGGGCGACCACTTCGTAGGACGCGTCTACAGTAACGACAAATTGCTTGTTGAAAAAGAGTGGACAGTACAATAGCTGCCATTATCTGCCTCATTCCCAACGCGTTATATAATAAATTCCATAGTAAAACAACAGTTTTAGAGGAAAGTTTTAGTAGCCAAAGCACTGAATTGGATAATTAAACAAACATGCTGTCGATGTAATTATGAATTGGGAAATTTCACTTTTGATAATAGATTTTTGTAGGTAGGAGTGTCGATGCTCTCTGATGAGAGCACCATTCTTAAGGAGTGTTATATATAAAGACTGGATTAAAAAACCATGTCCAAGTGCGGAGAGTCCTCATCGATGTAGATGCCTGCGTCTTCGTAAGCTGCCATGTGGTGTGCGAATGCGCTCGACGCCATTGCTCCGGCGATTAATAATGCTGAAATAAACTTTTTCATGTTGTTTCCTTTATCTTTTTGGATGCAGTATTATGACTGTTTAGTGTTAGCCGTGTGTAAGCGCGAAAAGATTTTTGAAAGCCGTGCGATGACAGGCTATTTTAGTGTTACATAGGTCACAATACTGCAAATGCATTTAGAAGAGGGCGGTTACGCCGCGCTGCAAAGGTCCCAACCATGATAAGCCGTTTTAAGATCGTGCAGCTGCATATGCTACTGTCGAGTTTTGTGTTGCCTGCCGTGCTGCTCTATATACTCAGCGGGGTGCTTTACACTTTGGGCGTTAAGGGCAGTGTTGCGAAGCAGACGTTCACGGTGGCGCTGGAAAGACCGTTTACGCCTGACCTTGAGTTTCTGACAGGCGTTGTGGCAAAGACGCTTGCAGAGAAATCGCTTGTTTTTCCTGACGGCGATCCGTCTCTTAAAAAGTCAAAAAGCGGCTATAAGTTCCTCTTGAGCAGTCTGCGCTACTCCGTGACGGTGGTGGGTAAGAAGGGCGAGCCTTCGGTAGAGTTCACCTATAGAGAGCGCAGCGTGCTTACACAGGTCATGCGCATACACCGCGGCGAGGCCGGTACGATGTTCAAAGTCGTCTCCATAATGGCAGTGGCAGGGTTGCTACTGGTCTTTGCGTCGGGGCTCTACATGGCCTACACAATGCCGAAATTTCGTAGACCCAGTCTCATCGCGACCGGCTTGGGTCTGCTGCTGCTCTTGGTTATGGTTGTTTCGTAGAAAAAGGGAATGTTGTAGAGAAAAGGCCCGCACCGGGTTGATGCAGGCAGATGTCAGTTACCCACTGAGCTTGACAAGCATGTGGTCCATGACTTCGCTGTGTTCGTGCTGCGGGCTGAAAAGCACCATTTCGGTGTCGTTGTCGGCCCGTACCGTGTGGCCCGGCGGCCAGTAGAACATGTCGCCGGTCTTGACGACCTCTTTGGAATGGTCCGCATAGGTCACCGTAAGTTGGCCTTCAAGAATGTGGCCCCAGTGCGGGCATTGACAGAGGTCGCCCTCCAACCCTTTCAACAACGGCTCGATGTCCGCTCCGGCACCCAGGGAGAAGTACTCTCCGCTGATCTTTCCGTACCCCGTAGCGTCTCCGAAATCGACCTGTTGTCTTGCCTTTGCTCCCGGTATATCGATCTTGACCGGAATGTCGTTTTTATTCATTCGCATCATACACCTCTCATGCATTTAGTGATTAAATACAAAGGACAATGGCACTTTCTACTTAATCCTATTCTCAAGTTAGCATAGTAAGTTTTCTATAGGCATAAAGTATTTGGATTAATTATAAAAAATTATTATTTTAGTGTTTGTAGTAAAATGCTTTTAAATAGCGTTGATAGTGGGGTTTTGTGGTCGTTATAGAGATGCTTTCATGCGAAAGCATCATACTTAGGAGAATGAAATATGAAAAAATTGGTCTTAAAAGACCATGTCTAGATGCGGAGAGTCTTCGTCAATATAGATACCTGCGTCCTCGTATGCTGCCATATGATGTGCAAAGGCGCTAGATGCTAAAGCTCCGGCAATTAGTAATGCTGTAATTAAATTTTTCATGTTGTTTCCTTTATCTTTTTGGATGCAGCATTATGACAGAGGAGTGTTAGCAGAGTGTATGCGAGGAGGGATGCAGAAATGCATATCCCTTATTTTATGTGAGGAAATGCAGGGAGGTGTCGGCGATGCGTTGATACATCTTGATCTTGCTGCGGTGCGGCATCCAGTCGATGAGAAACGTGGAGATCGCTTCCCAGAAAGAGACCCAGCCTGCGACAATGAGCCCCTCTGCAAAAACTCTCTGTAGGACCGTCATGTCTTCTTCAAAGAGGGTGTTGACCCAGAAGGAAGCGGTTAAAAAGACAAGACCGATGGCAAAGAGGTAAAAAGAGCGGCGAATCATGCTTTTAAGTTCGTCGGACTCCAGCTCTTTGAGGTAGCGGAAATAGCTGCCGATACTGCTTTGCAGCCTTGATTCGAGCGCCGCTTCGAGCGGTGAAGCGAAACGGAACCTGACAATGAAAGGGGCGTCGCCGATCTCTTTGACCGAGTCGATAATATAGTCGACCAGTTCTTCGTCAAGTTCTTTCTTGACATAAGGGGCATATTTGTCAAAGTCGTTGTACAGGTCTTCGACTCTGCCGGCATAGATATCTATAATGATCTCACCGTGTTCACTGTGTGCGTAGCGTTCAACTATCTCTTTTTTCATGCAATAATTGTAGCACATAAAGATAGGTTGAAAGCACTTTTTTCATCTAGAAAACATGGAGAATAAGTGGCTGTGGTCAGGACTGTTGACGCAATTTTTTTAAGGGGTTTATGTGGTTTGTAGAAGTGATGCTCTCAAGCGAAAGCATCGTACTTAGGAGAATGAAATATGAAAAATGGGTCTTAAAAGACCATGTCTAAGTGTGGAGAATCTTCCGGAATGTAGATACCTGCATCTTCGTATGCCGCCATGTGGTGTGCAAAGGCGCTTGAGGCTAAAGCTCCGGCAATTAATAGTGTTGTCATCAACTTTTTCATGTTGTATCCTTTTTTTTAGATACGGTATTATGACAGAGATGTGTTAGCGAAGTGTATGTTCCGCATGAACAATGTATCTGACAATCGGCCATGCAGGAGGGTTTAACACGGTCATCTCCGTTACGCTTTTTTAATCACAAACGAGGCGTATGCCTGCTCACTCTCAGCAGGAGTGATATGGGTAAACTCTTCGTAGGCCACGAGTGTCAGTCCTGAAGGCAGTTCCCGGAGCATTTTGTTATGGTCATATTGGACAATGTCAAGACCGGCACACTGTGTCTGTCCGCCGATACGGAAGGTACTGATGATGGCGAGACCGTCTGACGTAAGACTCTGTATGACTTTGTCAAAATAGACAGCGCGCTCTTTTGGAAGCAATAAAAAATGAAAGACTGCTCGGTCGTGCCAGACCTTGTACGTTTGCGCAGGTTCAAAGTGCATAATGTCCGAACAAACATAAGTTGGTAGATCGGCCTTGTCAGCAAGTCGCTCCTTGACGATGTCGAGTGAACGTTTTGAGGTGTCAAGCAGGGTGATGTTTTTGTAACCTTGTTCAATAAGATTATCGACCAGAAGGGACGCTCCGCAACCCACGTCGATGACAGCATCATCCGGTTTGGCGTAACGCGTTATCAGTTCTAAAGAGACGCTCGGACTGGTCTGGTGCCACAGCACTTGTCTGTAATCTTTTGTTGAAAAGATGTTTTCCCAATGAGATTGTCGGGCTTTAACATGTGTTGTTTTGGTCGCCCTGAACGTTGCGCCATATGTGGTGTCGGATGTTTGGTAGTGGGTAAGACCCGTACACTCAATGTTGTCAAAACCGGCCTGGCTCATAATGTCAATGAGTTTGCCTTCTCTGAGTGTACCGGCAACGCAGTTGGCCCAGTCGCCTTCTTCTGCAGCGGCAGCGCAACAGGCAACGGCATCTTCTGCCGAAACGTCGATCATGTCGGCAAACATGAGCTTGCCGTCCGGTTTCAAGACCCTGTGGATCTCTGCAAAAACACTCTCTTTGCAGCTGGTCAGGTTGATGGCACCGTTGGAGATAACGATATCGACGCTCTCGTCCTCGAGGTCGATGCTCTCAAAACTGCTTTCCAGGACCTCGACATTTGAAAAGCCGGCCAATTTGGCGTGTTCTTTTGCTTTTTGTACCATCTTAGGCGTAATATCGATGCCGATGGCTTTTCCCTCTTCACCGACGAGAAGCGCACTGACCAGCAGGTCGACACCTGCGCCGCAGCCCAAGTCCAGTACAGTCGCGCCTTTCTCGATGGTTCCCAATTCAAAAGGGTTCCCGACAGCAGCACAGTAGTTCCAAATGTCAGCCGGGAGCATTTCGAACCACTCTTTTGAATAACGGTGTGCCTTTGCATTACTGAGACCTTTTTCCCACCCAAAATCTTTAGATGGCTGATCAGCCAACTCTGAATATAGTTTAATAATTTGCTCTTGTCCTGCCATAACCCGTTCCTCGTCTGTTTACACAACAATACCTAAAGGATGATGAAGCAAAGTCAATAATGAGTGGATGGGCTTTTACATCTATGTAAATGTAACGTAACTACAGAATTGTTTAGCCCTCTGCCGTTTCGATCTACTTTGTTTGTATTGCCAAAAACTGGTATGAAAAATGTAACTTATTGCGGAGACAACCCATTGTAAATACCTACTGTTTTTGAAACGTAACCTTCAAAATAATGTTGGGATGCACCGTCAAGTTTATACGACGTAAATAATGAATGTTTTATCAGCATTTTCTGCTAAAATAGTTTAATACACGCTTGGAAGGCAGCCGGTGATATATCGTTTTTTTACTCTTCTTTTTTTTGTATCGGTACAACTTCTGGCAACGCAAGACATAAAGATCGGTGTGCTTGCAAAACGGAGTCCTGCCATTACCGAGGCTAAGTGGTCAGCAACAGCTGAATATCTTAATAACACGGTGGAAGGGTATTCGTTTGTGATTGTACCGCTGGACTTTGATGAGCTTGCTGCAAGTGTTGCAAAGAAGAAGATCGATTTTGTTCTGACAAATACCATGTTCTATGTCGAACTTGAACACAGCTACGGCATCAGCAGAATAGCCACGCTAAAAAATATCAGCAGCAGGGGTGATATCCTCACTGGTTTCGGCGGGGTGATCGTTACGAAAAAAGAGAGTGGTATTGAAAGCCTTAAGGCACTTAAAGGCAAGCGGTTCGGTGCCGTAGACAGCAACTCGTTTGGAGGTTGGGTGATGGCTCAGAAAGAGCTCTACGATCATGGCATCACGAAAGATGATTTTTCAGATTTTACTTTTTTCGGCAGTCATGACAGCGTGTTGATGGCTCTCAAGAATGGTCAAATCGATGCAGGAACAGTTCGAACCGACACACTCGAACAGATGGCAAAAGAGGGGAGTATCGATCTCAATGCGTATCGTGTCTTGGCAGAGAAACAATACGATGGCTTCCCATTTAAAGTCAGTACAGCGTTATACCCGGAGTGGCCCTTCGCCAAACTTCCGTCAACATCGGATGACCTGGCAGTAAAAGTGTTACATGCACTTTTGTCAATTTCTCCGGACTCTGAGGCGGCAAGGGCTTCGCAGACTGCGGGGTGGACTATTCCGCTGGACTACACATCTGTGCATACCGTGTTAAATGAACTTCATCTTTTTCATCATATTGAACCTGAATACCTAAACTTTTCAGACTTTTATGAAAAGTATAAGGGGTGGTTTTTCACTCTTATCTTTGCCATGGTGGGCGTTTTTGGTATTTTGTTCTATATTTTTCTACTGAACAGACGTCTGTACGACAGAAAAATGCAGATCGAAAATTTGAATGCGGGTCTTGAAGAGAAGGTAAATGCACGTACTGCAGAGTTAGCACAACTTTATGATAGAGAGAAATATCTTAAAAACAATCTCAATACGATCACGGAGGTAAACGAACTGCTGCTCACCTCTGATTCAACACAGAAGATCGTTGCCAACAGTCTGCTGACATTGGTAAAACATGACCTCTACCGATATGTCTTGATAGGGCTGACGGAGGAGGACCGGTTTGAGACGGTCTTCTGTTCAGGAGAGGGACACAAAACGGTTGAGCAGATATCATTCGACCTGGCAGAGGTTGAGACGAGCATACTTGCACGATCTGTTAAAAATGCTCTCGAAAAAAACATGCCAGTCATCGATGAACTACCCAAAGGGTACCGCTGTGAAATCGGTAATGTCGGTGACAACTGTTCAGGCTGCCGTGTCATTACACTGCCGCTTAAGAGTATCGAACAGGTGACCGCCATAGGGTACCTCTCTGTTTTTTCCGACCGCAAAGAGGGTTTTGAACCTGAAGAGGTGAAAAATCTTGAAAAACTGGCAATCGACATCAGCATGACGCTGAATACTGTACGCCAAAATAATACACTCAATAAGCTCGAAAAACAGAAGATCGATAATTACGAAGAGACCATTCTCGCTTTCGTAAATATCATCGAACAGCGTGACAGTTATACAGCCGGACATACAATTCGCGTCGCTAAGTACAGTCGTCTGATAGCAGAAGCGATGAATTTGCCTAAAGAACAGATCGTCACCCTTGAAAAAGCAGCGATACTTCACGATATCGGCAAGGTAGTTACACCAGATGCGATCTTGCTTAAACCTGGAAAACTGACGCCGCTTGAATATGAACTCATCAAGGAACATTCAGACGCCGGTTACCGAATGCTTTCTCAGATCGACATGTACCGTGATCTTGCAGACATTATCTATTACCATCATGTCCACTATGACGGTAAAGGTTATCCGTCGTTACCGGACTACGATCCGGACTCAGTCCAGATATTCTCCTATATCATGGCCGCAGCCGACGCGTTCGATGCGATGACAACGAACCGTATCTACAAAAGCTCGAAGACGCGTGAAGATGCGATCGAAGAGATCAGACAGTTTAGCGGTACGCAGTTCCATCCGGCGGTCGCAGCCGCCGCAGTCTCTGCTCTTGCAAATGTCACAATTGACGATACTACCCAATTACCCGACAATACGCTAGAACACCACCGTTTTTCCTACTTCTTTCTGGATCCACTGACCGATCTCTATAATGAGAACTACCTCAAGACAGTCTTAAGTACCAAAGGGCTCGATAAGGGCTCTTTAATATTGATTCAGCTGAAAAAGTTTTCCGATTACAACCAGACAATGGGCTGGAATGCAGGGAACCGTTTTTTAAAGGGTTTTGGAGAAGTGTTAAGAGAACTGTACCCTGAGGCGAAGGTCTTTCGTTATCATGGAGATGGATTTGTATTACTGTTCGATAACTTTACGTTAGTCTCTGAGGCAGAACTGGCGGCATTGCAACTGCTGCAAGAGAACAGCATGGGCGTCTACTCGCGACTCTACGACCTCAAAGAAGGCATTCCCGATCTCTGTTCGGACAAAACGCAGATCCGTAACAGTGCAGAATGAAGTGCTGTCCGTGTTGTCAGGCAAAATCCTATACAATGCGCCTACAGAAATAAATGGGCACTTCTAAAAACCTAAACGCTCTACCATAAGGACGATGTATCAAAACTCCCGCTAAAAAAAGAACAACAACACCCAAGAAAAAAGGTGGGCTTTCACCACAAGAGTTACGCCGACGCGCCTCAAAAAAACATGCTCTGGAGACGCTCTACAAAGAAGAGGTCAAGGAGATGTTCATGACGTGGTTTAAGAAACAAAAAGCGGTTAAGGGACATGTCATGAGCAAGACGGATGTGCTCAAGAACATCATCAAAAACCTGGACCCGAAACAAGATGATGTTCTTGAAGCGGCGATGAATGAGCTTGTGGCTGGTGGTCTTATCGAAACTGAGGCAGACGGTCTTACGCTCGTACTGACAGAAAAAGGTGCTGCTGTCCTGTAAAACCTGCGCTATAAACAACAGCCGCTTGTACTGCACAGCGCCATGATGACAGCTGCCGTACATATGCTGCTCTTAGAGCAGTTTTTCATACTCCGGGTGTTTCTCGACATAGGCAACAATGTAAGAGCATGCCGGTTTCATCTTTAATGAACGTTTCTCAATGTCCGCAAAAACATCTTTGACCAAAGCACCTGCAATGCCTCTGCCGCCAAGTTCCTCAGGGACAAAAGTGTGGGTAAGGTGTAAAACACCGTCATTATCTTCGTAGACCAGGCGTGCAAGATGCCCTTCAATGTGGTATTCGTATTGACATTCTGCTTCGTTGTGGACCAGCGTGTAATCTGTATTCATTATTTTCCTTTGGGTTGAGTTTTAAAGATCGAGTGCATACTTTTTCAGCGTGTCGAGGTCGATAAGCTGCAGCATCGCCTGGTGTGTCGAATAGATAAAAATGCCCGGCGCCTGTCCGTCCTTGACAGCCTGAACAAAACGGGGGCCTGAAAGACACCAGCTCTGTCCTGGTCTGACCCCTGCAAAGTTATACTGGGGCATCGGTGTCGAGAGGTCGTTTCCGGCTTTTTTCGAGTACGCCAGAAACTCTTCGGTCGCATAGATGCAGACGGCATGAACACCCGGGTTGTCCCTGCCGGTCTGGCAGGAACCGTCACGGTAAAAGCCTGTCAACGGTTTGGTACTGCAGGGTTCGAGTGGTCCACCGAGTGCATTGATAGGTTCGTACATAGTGAGGCCTTGAGAAAAAGATAGATGATTGTAGCCAAGCTCTTTTGTAATGTGACACGGTGTTTGGACTTTTGTCTTCTTTTTAATATTTTACTTAGTTTTATCCGGGACATCTTTGCAGGTGAGATGCATCATCTATGTTACAATTGCTCAAAATTTTGGTGAATAAAGGACGTATAGATGCAGATAGTAAGCGAGGATTTTTTACGCTTGGGGGTCAATGTGCCTTCGGAGATAAGCGATAAACAGTTGACGCTGCTGGACATCGATGTCACAGACAAAGAGTCGTGGTTTGACCTGGCCATTGGTAAAAGTATTTCTGACGCAAGAGCAGAACTTTTTGTCCTGCTCAAAGGCATAACGACCAAGGCCAACCAGGAAAAGGTCATCAAGAACTACAAGGCGCTGCAGCAGTTTAGAAAAGCACCGCCGCAACAGGTCTCCAGGAAAGAAGAAGCGCCGCTGCCTCACACAGGCGAGGTTACGATCTACTGCGACGGCGGCTGTTCCCCCAATCCCGGCGAGTCTGGCTCCGGCATTGCCGTGTACCGCGGAGGACGGGTCAGCGAACTCTGGTTCGGTCTCTACGAACGTATGGGCACCAATAATACCGCCGAACTCAATGCCCTCTACGAATCGCTTCTTTTAGCTCGTAAAGAGAGTGAGTCCGGCAACAAAGTCAACATAAAATGCGATTCCATGTACGCCATAAACTGCATTAAGACCTGGGCACCGGGTTGGGAGCGAAACGGGTGGACGAAGAAGGGCGGCGCGATCAAAAATCTTGAAGTCATCAAACTCTCCTACAGCTTGTACAATCAGATAAAACACAAGATCTCTCTTTCGCATATCAAAGCGCATGCCGGTCTCGAAGGTAACGAACTCGCCGACCGAATGACCGTGCATGCCCGTGAGACAAAAGTCGAGGTCTTTGCACGCTATGAGGAGACGCTCGACGTCCAAAAGATCCTCAGCATGCGTTCGGGTTAACTGCTTTCTGAACTACCTTTTTGCATATCGGTCGTTCTGATCGACACGCACTCTTTTCAGGGGTCTTTGACTGATCTCTATGATCTTTCTGCCGTGCCAATAGGCTACATTTTTATACCCGACAAAACGTTTGACCACTTTTTTGCAGTGCTGTTCTCTTTGGTGCGTTTTAACGAATGCAGCGTGAACAATGGCACCGGGAACAGTGCTGGTGAGCGTTAGTTGTGTATGCGGAGGGCAGGTTCGATAGACAGGGACATGTTTATAGACCGGTCTGCTGCTGATGACACGGGCAAAATGTTTCTCTTGTTTCTTGTAACGGGGGTGAACAGTCTTAACAGTGTGCTTTGTGTAGTGTTGATACTCTTCGTTGCAATGTGCACCGCGTGCCATCGCGGATGAAACGAGTAGCAGTGAGACTGCGAGAAGTACGGTTTTCATGCTGAACTCCTTTTTGCACCTGCTCAGTCGAGAGGTGCTTTTTAATTAGCATGACGCAGAGTAACAAGGCTTTGTGTAGCGATCGTGTAAGTGTTAACGTTCAAAGAGTACGTCGGTGCGAATGATGTATTTTGTGCCGGAGAGGATTTCGGCGGAGCTGTGCAGGCAGTGCAAGGGGTGTGTGCCGTGCGGAAAACAGAGTACACCGCCAAGCGGTGTTCTGACATTGACGAGTGTTGCGTGATCCTGACGTTTAGCCGGTTTTGAGGGGTCCTCTTTGTCAACAAAAAAGGCTGTTTCGCCGCCTCTGAAGTCGTCGCTCAGAAGGATTAAAAAGCTCATTTGGCTGTAGCGGTCCGGGTAGGCGTTGGTAACAAGCTTTTTATCAATGACAGCGCTGCCGGGCCAGGCACCGTCCGTGTGCGGTTTGAAAAAATCCCCCTCGCTGTATTTGTAAAAACGGAAGCGTTTGTTCAGCCCAAGGGGTCGTTTGCCATTGTAGATGCTCGCATGGTCGTGCATTAATGACTGACAGCGTTTCCAGATGATGTCATGGGTGGTGTCGTCAACGACCCAGACAAGGTTTTCATTGTGACGGACACTTCGCGGCAGGGAGACGGAAGCGTCCTGGCTGTAGCAGAGTTGCTCCGTCGCTTCAATAAACCGCCGACACTCCTCTGCGCTTAGAAGGCCTGAGAGCTGGAAACCTCCTGGCAGTTCGTCAAGATCATTCCGGCGCAGAGGCGCAGCATAGTCGCTGTCAAGATCCAGCGGATTCTCACGTTTCGACGCCCAGGTCGCAACAGCGGTGCGTTCGGCGCCCATTTCGTATGCAACAGTATAAAAACAGTTCATCGTCTCTTGCGCATTCATACTGCAATAGTACCGAAATCAGATGTACAGGGCCATAGCAATTGCAGGCAATAGGCTATAATGTTAAAAAATTATCAAGGTCTTACTCTCATGGCAAAATACCCGACTCTTCTCGAACAATTCCGCTCTTTCTGTTTTCAAAACAATGCGACAGACTTTGAAGAGGCTGTCGAGTACTTTGCCGTCTTCGGCGGAATGGGATGGAAGGTCGACATGACCAGACCGCTGCGCGAGCTCATCGAAGAGAAAGTCCTCAAAAACTACCGTTACATTCACGGTGACATTGCCAAGATAACGCAAAGTGACAAGACCCACCATGCGCTCCTCAGTGCGCTTGCTGTCGGCGACCGACGCGAGCACTCTGCGTTTAAACGTGCCAATGTCGCGCGAAAAGAGGGCGAAGAATCGATCGACTTTCTGGTTGACAACGGTCTGCTCATCCGTGAACGCTCCCAGACCCAGCCGGTGGATGAAAAAGAGGAGGTGGCGGACAAGCTCTTTTTTACACTGCCGTTTCTGCGCTTCTGGTTCTCTTCTGTCTCCCCGTATTACAAGGGGATCAGAGACGGGGATTACAAAGAGTTCAACGAAAAACTCGACAACACGGCGCAAGAGTTCTCAGACCATATTTATGCGCAGCTGGTAACGGCCTTTCTTAAAACTCAGTTCAAAGAGGACCCCATCGAAAAGATCGGTTCGTATTGGGACAAACAGGTGGAGATCGATATTTTGGCAAAGACACGCTCCGGCAAGATTATTGCGGGCAGTTGTAAATATTCAAAAGCAAAAGCCAAGAAGAGCGAATTGAGCAAACTCAAAGAGAACTGCGCCAAGGCTGAGCTCGAACCGGACATATACGTGCTCTTCTCCAAAAACGGTTTTTCGAATGAGTTAAAAAAAGAGAAGGGTGAGACACTCAAGCTCTTTACGGTCAAGAACCTCAAGAGCCTTTTGGATGATCTGAGTGACAAAGATCTGCTGGTCAACACCAACAAGAAGTACTAGCAAACGCCTTTATAGTATCGTTCTACAGAAACAGTCTGACTGATGTTGTGGCTCTCGTGAGGCGCTAACACTACTCTGTCGCTTAAGGCGTTGACCGTTTCAATGCAGACAAATTTTCGGTATTTGTCGTTTGGCAGGTCGTGCAGACCGTTCTCTTTCCACGGGTTCCAGATGGTGGTGGAGTTGCTGCCGCTCTTTTCAACGACGATCGTCCGTTCAAGCCCCTTATCGACGATCCTGCACGTTGCATCGGTCGGGACATACACACGGTTGACCTCCCGTGCTATCGTTAGAACATCCTCTTCGTATTTCTCTTTCCTCTCATCGGTATAGTCGACAAATGGGGTACCGCTGACGCCTTCGATGTAGACGTCTGCGATATCACTGACGGCAAAATAGCTGTGCAGTGCCTGTGTTACGGTGAAACTTTTGCTGTCCGTGTTGGTCGTCTTTAGAGCAATACGCAAGGTCGTACCGATGGTAAAGGTCAGTTCAAGTTCAAAGGCATAGGGAAAAAGTACCTTTGTCTCTGCATCGTCCTTTAAGCTCAGGACCACCTCGGTCGCGCCGCTCTCCAAGATGCCGGTCGATTCCAAAGTCCACACCTTGTCGCGGGCAAAACCGTGCTGCGGCAGGGAACTCTCAGTAGGATGTGCACCGAACCAGGGCCAGCAGATGGGAATACCGGCATGGACCGACTTCGGAGGCGTAATATAACTCTCTTTGGCATCAAAGATCACGGCCGATTCGCCCTTGGGCTGAAAATGAGTCAAATGACCGCCATGCAGATAGATCTCTGCCTCAGCTGAATCGTTCGTAATGTGGAGTTTGCTCAGACCCTTCACACTCTCAGTGATGACTAGAACATTAGGGATCTCGAATTGTGTATTGGTTTTCGCTGTCTGCATGTGACGTCCTTGTAATGCAAATATTGTAGTGTTTTCAATAAAAATGTGGGCTTAGAATAAAAGAAAGAGTTGACAATAAAAAGCTATGTACAATAGAAATGTTCCGTAACGTATTACATGTTGAATGTAGTATAATTAAATATGACTCAGAAAAGTAGGACAGAATAATGGCAAAGATGACAATGGCAGAGGAGATAAAGTTTCTCCGTGAAGAGGTTGAACGATTAAAAAAAGAGGATGTGCAGAGACAGGCTGACGAGGTCGAAGAGGACACAACCCTCGATGCTTTGGTTGACAGTATTCATGACATAGAAGGCGAACTTGAAGACAAGGTCAATGCTCTCATAGAGAGAATGAAAGATGACTATGAAAACATGTCGCCGGTCACGGCTGTAGCGATATTCGCGGTTGGTGCTCTTTTCGGGCGCCTTTTTCTCTCAAAATAGGAGGTCTTAAATGGACAATGAACTACACCGTAAACTGAATCTTCTGATTCGCAGTGAAAAAGCACTGCTAAAGCTTGAGATGCGTAAAAAAGGACGACAAGTGCTTTTGACGAGTATCGCACTGCTTGCCATTTTAGCCGGCCTGGTGATGTTGAATGTGACTGTCTATCTCTATCTTGATGAGAGTTTTACCCATTTACAGTCGGCTATGATTCTCACTGCGATTAATCTTGTACTGGCGGTTCTACTGCTTATTATCGCATCGCGCCAGGAACTTGGAAATGAAGCCGAAGCTGTACAGGAGATACGAGACTACGCTCTTGTAGAACTTTCAGATGAATTCGAAGAGATCAAATTGGAAGCAACCGAGATAAGAGAGAGCTTTTCGAAAGTGAGCCATGGTATCAGCGCGGTCTTCAACCGCGATTTCAGTGCACTCAAAGCAGTCGTGCCATTAATCGAAATGTTCGCAAGAACACGTAAAAAAGAGAAGTGATCCCTTACTTCACAACGAGATAAACAGCTCATAAGAGAGTTTGGAGCTGCCACTTTTTTATTTTGTCGTCAAATATAGGGATTGACAAAGAGAATAAACTTTAATACATTAAGTGTATATTGTTGCACTTTTACGGATGCCACCTACACCTATAGATAGTATTCAAAACTCTCTTCGTAGAAGTTGTTTAGCGGTTCAGTGTGTTTTTCGATCTTTCCATTGATATTATTGGCAATGGCAACAGCTTCATCATGATCAGTACATTGTGCAATAATCTCATCATAACAGCACTCTTTGTCATTGATCATTACTGCTTGTTGTACTTTGACAAGATAGGTTACACTCTCCAACGTGTTCGTCATGAATACTTCCTCCTGAATTACTTTTTATAATATAATTATAGGAAAAAGATGTCACATAGATATCACTTTTTTTTATATCTTACCTGTATCTGTTCATAGTCAAATTGATTATTTATGAGATGCTGCGATGAGTTCGACGGCAGCTTGAACAGCATTAATGTAACTTAGTGTCTTTGCCTGACCTTTGTAGGCAATGTCAAAAGCGGTACCATGGTCGACAGAAGTACGAATGATCGGCAGATTCAGAGAGATGTTGACACTCTCATCGAAATAGAGCGCTTTAAGCGGCCCCAATCCTTGGTCATGATACATCGCAACAAAATA
>JBFEJN010000035.1:0-27598 GCA_041553195.1 Sulfurimonadaceae bacterium | reverse complement strand
GCCACCCTGCATTACGCTTTAGCGTTTTATTCTTTGCGTGCACAAAGAAAGAAGTAACGAAAAAAAGAAAGTGCAATACCCTTCGGCACTATAAATATGTCATACTAAAAAACTTATCGGCTTCCGGGCTAATTGGCGGTTAGACGCCAATATTTGTCTGAACCCCCATCAATTAACTTTTTCGACACAATGAACTGTTTATTTCTACAATATTTGAACAGGGATAAAAGCGAAAGCTTTTACATTCAAATAAATGCGTTACCGCTTTGCTCTTTTCGTGGCATCTACAGAGCTGACTGTAAGGAGTGGACTTCCGTTAAAAAAATCACTTTGTCTGAGCGTAGCGAGTTAGGGATTTTTAGGAAGGGAATGAGTGAAAGGAAGGTACCCGATAGCCATCGGGCTTGAAGCCGCCACGAGAGCTTTTTTGGTTTCGTTTTTTTGCGGAGAATCAGCGCCAACAGCGCAATGCAGGGAGGCACAAAACAAGGGTACCGCTCCCGAAGGGATGTTTCTCTGAAAATGCCGAGTCGTAAAAAAGGAAAGAGAGGTCAAGGATATTCAAACAACCAAAACATTCAAAAAGTACAACAAAAAATCAATTAAAGAAAAAGTAGTTAAAGAAGAGAGAGGCTTTTTTGCCTCTAAGAAGGTATCAACCGAACTTACCGGTAATATACTCTTCCGTAAGACGCTCCTGCGGCGTTACAAAGAGCTCTTCCGTCTTGCCCAACTCAATGAGTTCGCCCAGGTACATAAAGCCCGTATAGTCGCTTACCCGTGCCGCCTGCTGCATGTTGTGCGTTACGATAACGATCGAGACCTTATCTTTAAGTTCGGTAACCAGCTCTTCGATACCCTGCGTCGAAATAGGGTCAAGCGCCGATGTCGGCTCATCGAACAGGAGGATCTCCGGCTCAACCGCAACCGCGCGGGCAATACAGAGACGCTGCTGCTGACCGCCGGAAAGACCGTTGGCATCATGCTTAAGACGATCTTTGACCTCGTTCCAGATCGCGCCGTCTTTCAAAGCTTTTTCAACACGACCATCCAGTTCACTCTTGTTCTTAATCCCCTGAAGACGCAGACCGTAGGCCACATTGTCATAAATGCTCATTGGAAATGCCGTCGGCTTTTGAAAGATCATCCCGATCTTGATACGCAGGTTGATCAAGTCCTCTTTGGCATCGAGAATATTTCGACCGTTATAGATGATCTCACCCTCGTATTTGTTACCCGGGTAGAGGTCATGCATACGATTGATCGAACGCAGCAGCGTCGATTTACCGCAGCCCGAGGGACCGATCAGGGCCGTTACCGAGTTTTTGGCGATCGGCATACTGACCTGCTTTAAACTTGGATCATCCGCACTTGCATAGGTAAATTCAAAATTCTTGATTTCGAGTGCTTTCTCTTCGGTAACATTACAGATAGTTGCCATTATTTGCCTTTTTTAGTAAGTAGAATCAGACGGCCGATGATGTTCAGACCGAGAATAAACATAGAAAGAATAAAAGCAGCTGCCCACCCAAGGCGCTGCCAATCTTCGTATGGACTGGTTGCATAATTATACATCGTTACCGTTAGTGAGGCCATCGGCTCAAAAAGATCGGTGCTCATAAAGTTATCGTTAAACGAGGTAAAAAGCAGTGGTGCCGTCTCTCCGGCAACACGTGCAACCCCAAGCAGAATACCGGTCAATATACCTGCTTTTGCACCTCTGTAGACAACCTGCATGATGACCTTGTATTTCGGTGCACCCAGTGCAAAAGCGGCTTCGCGCAGGGTCGTCGGAACAAGATGCAGCATGTCGTCCGTCGTACGCAGGATGATCGGCAGCATGATAATCGTCAAGGCAACAATACCGGCCAGCGCACTGAAGTTCCCCATCGGTATGACCATAACAGCGTAGACAAACGAGCCCACAACAATACTCGGTGCAGACATCATAATGTCCGAAATGTCGCGAATGGTCTCTGCCAGTTTCGATTTTTGGCCATACTCACTTAGGTAAGTACCTGCCAGAATACCCAACGGAACACCGATAACAGAAGCAACACCAACGATAATAAGCTGGCCGACAAGAGCCTGTTTCAGACCGCTCTCTTCATACCCTGGAGGCGCACCTTCGAACATAAAGATGTCCCAATTAATAGCCTCGATGCCGTTGCTCACCAATACATAAAGGATCCAGAAAAGAAATCCAAGACCGATCATGGCCGAGAGGGTGGAAAGGGCCATGACAATGCGGTTCATCATAACGCGTTTTTGTGTAGCGGTCATTAGGCTCTCCTTGTACGGCGAAGGAAGTAGAACTTCGCAACCGAGATGATCGTGAAACTGATAACAAGCAGTATCAGTGACAACTCGAAAAGACTCGAGAAATAGAGGCTCGTGTCCGCTTCTGTAAACTCATTTGCCAGGGTTACCGGGATAGACGTCGCCGGCTGTGTCAGGTCCAACGACACTTTGTGCACGTTCCCCATAACAAAGGTAACGGCCATTGTCTCACCGATCGCACGGCCCAGCGCCAAAATAAGCGCTCCGATGATACCCGCTTTGGAGTACGGAATAACAACGTCTTTAATGACATCCCACTTCGTACCCCCCAGGGCATACGCCGACTCTTTCAAAATATCGGGTGTTGTGTTCATCGCGTCACGCGTGACCGCCGCCATAAACGGCAGAATCATGATCGCCAAAACAATGCCGGCCGTCAGCATACCGATACCGATACCGCCGAAAAGATCGCGCACGATCGGCACAAAATAAAAAAGACCCCACATACCATAGATAACCGAAGGGATCGCGGCAAGCAGCTCGATGGAAACACCCACAGGTGCCTTGAGTTTTGCGTGGGCGATCTCGCTTAAAAAGATCGCAACACCGATAGCAATCGGCACAGCGAGTACCATGGCCAAAAAGGTCGAGATAACCGACCCCATAATAGCTGCAAAAGCACCGAATTTTTCGAGATTCGGTGCCCATTTTGAATCGGTTACAAAGTCCAGACCGAAAGTCTGCATCGAAAGCAATGACTCCTGAAACAGAACCGTAAAGATCCATGCCGTAATCAGCAGTACAGAGATAGCGATCAGGCGGGTTGCATTGGCAAAGATAGTGTCTATGATTTTTGACATACAGCTACTTCTCTTGATTTGATGCCGCGATTTTAGACTACTTTGGTTACACAATGGTTACATTGGAGTTGATTAAGGGTCTCATAAAAGACATAAAAAGGGTGTGAATTTACATCATATACAATAAAGTCATGCAGAAATAAAACCCTACTATACCTCTGTCAGCAGTGTCTCTTCTGTTCGTTTTTTACCTTCATCAGACGTGGGCTTCTCTTTTTTGGCAAAGCCGGCACCTTTCTTTGTCTTGGCCTTAAGGTCCAACGCTTCGATCATGCTCCGATAATCCACCCCTGCTTTTTGCATCTCGGCAAAACAGGTGACGATTACCGCGATCGTGTTCGGAACCTCTCCTTTTTTTTTGTAGGACTGAAGGTTTTTTTCACTGACCTTGATCAGTTTACTCAGCTTTGGAAGGCTGATATCGGCATCGAGCAATAATTTTTTAAATTCTACAAATGTCATCTTGGCTCTTTTTCATCATGAAATATACTATATATTATAACTTATTTCCTTTTTCATTGACTAATATCTATTTAACATGTATAATCACTATAATTTATTACTAATTTGTTGGTAATATGTTTATATTTACACCTCAAGGAGCCACCCATGGCAAAAGTTCTCAAGAAAAAAGCCGTCGCTAAAGTCGCAACCAAAGCAACAAAAAAAGCCGTCAAAAAAAGTGTTATTGACAAAAAAGATGCTAAATCTATGATCAAACTGGTTAAAAAAGCGGTTCTAAAGATGAAGCCTGCAACAAAAAAAGCAGCCAAAAAAGTCGCTAAAAAAGCGGTTAAAAAAGCAGCTTAACGCGTCATAACGGCCAAAGGCTTTAATGGCTTGGCCCATAGTTGCCAAGTAACCAGTTCAAGCCCTCTTCCTTCGTCCCAATTTCTCCATCCATCTGTTTTTCATACACTGCTGTCAACATCTCGGAAAATTGTTTTGAGGGCACAAAACCTGCTCGAATAAGGTCGCGCCCCAACACCAGAGGCTCTAGCGGTCTGTTTCGTACATGTAATTTATCGGCCTCTTCTGCCAACCACGCACCGGCTTTGAAATCACCCTCGAGTGCTTCTGTTGTCGTGCGGCCCAAAAAGTCCGCTTTCGCAAGCACGATCAGCTCTTCGATGTTGACCCGGCTTGCCAAACGCCGGATCGCTGCTGCCTTGGCACCCTGCTTGTAAAACTGCAGAGGTTTGAGGTGATGCTGCACAAGCGGCACGACCTTTTCGATCAAGCCCTTCTCCTCACTCAAACGCCCTAAAAAAGTCTCCGTTAACGCTACGCCTGTGTTTTCATGACCGATGGCAGAGATACGCCCGTCGATCAACTCGGTGGTGTTTGCCTTGCCAAGATCGTGACAGAGTGCAGCTAGAGAAAGGGTGAGATTTTTCTTTTCGTCATCCGTGTGCAGTGTCGTCACGGCATCAACGACCATCAAAGTATGTATCCAGACATCACCTTCAGGGTGGTAATCGGGATCCTGAGGCACGCCCTGCAAGGCTTTGAGCTCCGGAAAATAGGCCAACATACCAAAGGCATCCATCAACTTGAACCCGATCGAAGGCTTTCTGCTTTTTAACAGCAGTTTTCTGATCTCTTCGAACACCCGCTCTTTCGGGAGTTCGTCAAGCATCTTGTTGTTGACCATCTCACGGGCCACCTCGTGCAGCTCTTTACTCACTTCGAGTTCAAAACGGGCGGCAAACTGTACAGCGCGGTAAAGGCGAAGCGGATCTTCCACAAAGGTCTCGGTATTGACGATGTCAAGCCGCCTGTTGTTGAGATCATCCTGACCTCTAAACGGGTCGAGCAGTGTTCTCGTCTGCAGGTCGTAACCCATGGCGTTCATGGTGAAGTCACGCCGAATGGCTGCCTCTCTAAAGGTGAGCGTTCCGTCGAGCGTGACTGCAAATCCTTTATGCCCTTTCCCAACCTTCTCTTCCTGACGGGGAAGCGAAAAGTCCACCTCCAAATCCGCCAGCTGCAGTTTGATCACCCCGAAACTTTTACCGACCCGGTGCACCTTGCCAAATGTGCTCAAAACCTCTTCCAGTTCTGTGAGCGTCGTACAGCCAAACACTTCGATATCGATATCTTTGGAGGGGAGGTTCAAAAGCGTGTCGCGCAGATAGCCGCCGACAACAACGGGACGGTACCCTTTTTGTAACAGAGCATTGTTGATGATCTCTAATGATGCAGGAAGCGTTATCATTCGATCATTTTAGCGTAATAAGCGCGCTGCTTACTTCGCTTTCAACATATTTTTCAAC
The DNA here is from genome assembly GCA_041553195.1 of Sulfurimonadaceae bacterium. Taxonomy (GTDB): domain Bacteria; phylum Campylobacterota; class Campylobacteria; order Campylobacterales; family Sulfurimonadaceae; genus Sulfonitrofixus. The sequence continues at coordinate 22,182 of JBFEJN010000035.1, read as the reverse complement.
GAGAATCCGAACAGTGAACCCTCGCCGACTTTACTTTCAATGATAAGCTCGGAGTGATGCAGTTTTAAAATATAGCTGACAATGGCAAGTCCCAGTCCCATCGAGTTGTCCCAGGTGTTCTTATGCACCCTATAGAACTTCGAAGAGACCTTGTCGATATCGCTTTCACTGATACCCATACCCTTATCGATCACCATCAATTTTCCATCAATAATACTGATCGTCACATCGTCATCCGAGTATTTCAACGCATTGTCGACCAGGTTGGTCAAGACATTGTCCATCATATCTTTATCGGCAGTGACAATGCACTCTTCGCCATTGAAATGGATCTCCCTGTCGCGGTACTTAGAGGAGAGGTTAAGAATGACATCCTGGATCAGGTCCACCATGTTAAATGTCATCGGATGAACACTCAGATCATTGTTCTCCAGCTTGACAGAGAGTGCCAAGCGGTCGATCATATAGGCGATCTTTCGTGCATTGGCAAGGATCTTGTCTAAAAAGCGAACGCGTATCTTGGGATTGATGTTGGGATCGTCCAGCAAAGTATCGGCATACCCCATGATCGAGGCAAGCGGATTTTTAAACTCATGCGAGATCGCCGAGAGAATATCGTTTCGCTGCTTGTTGACAAGACGAAGCTTCGCCGTGTATTTGCGTTTTTGCTTGTCCCGTGTCGCCAGTTTTTTGGCCAGGTCTTTGAGGTTCAGCGCAATGTGCAAAAACTCTTTAAAGTACTGCGTTTTAATAACGGCTTTATAGTTTTTGTTGGAGATCTCATCAAGGTATTTGACGATCTGCTCAATATCATAACGCACCCGTTTACTCATCTGGTAGGCAGCCAGCAGGCCAATGACCATAATAAGGACAAAGATCACAACAAGACGCGACCACAAGGTGTAAAAATTTGACATTATCGTGTGCAGCGGTGTGGCTAGACGCAGGTAGAGGACCTGATCATCGACCAGTATTTTCTTGGCGACATAGAGGTAATGCATGTGCAGCGTCACCGAATAACGGTCGTCAATACCCAGTCCGTCACGTCGGGCCTGCATGATCTCAAAACGCTGGGCATGGTTTTCCATCGTAAACTTGTCGCTGTCACTGTCGGCAAGAACGGTACCGTCTTCGGCAATAAAAGTGACCCTGTCTTGAATCGCAGCGTGGGTGTTGGAAGCAATACGGTCAAGGTCCGCGATGCGGTAAGGTTGCATCTGCATCAATGTTATACTCTGCTCAAGCTGTTCCTGGTTTTCAGCAATAACAAACGATTTAAGCGTGTAATAACTGATTACTGAAGAGATAATAAGCGTGGCTGTAAACAGGCCGACTACATTGACAAAAAAGAAGTGGTGGAGTCTTAGCACAGTGTGTAACCCACGCCTCTGACCGTTTTAATATACTCTTTGGTCTTGTCCGGGTCGATCTTCTCCTTAAGACGATTGATCGCAACATTGACCGTTCGGTCCTGATAGATCGCATCACCGCCCCAGACATGTTCCAGCAGATAATCGCGGTCCAGGACGATCTTCTGGTTGCTGATAAGGGTATAAAGAAGGTCAAATTCAAGTTTGGTCAGTTCGATGTTCTTGCCCTCGATAAAGAGTTCTCTCGAACCAAGGTCCAGGGTGATATCGCGGTAGATCACCTTGCCTTCGCTCTTCTCTTTTTTCGTACGTTTAAGCACCGCTTTGATCCGCAGAATCAGCTCTTTCATGTTGAACGGCTTGGTAATATAGTCATCGCCGCCGCGTTCAAAACCCTCTTCGATGTCGCTCTCTTTGTTTTTGGCAGTCAGGTAGATAACCGGGGTGTCGACGCCGATGTCACGCATCTGTGCCACAAACTCGCTTCCTTCAACACCGGGAAGGTTTCGGTCCATGATAAGCAAGTCCACCGGCTCCTCTTCGAGAAGCTGTGCTACATTTTTTGTACTGGTAAAACCGACCGTCTCGAAACCCTCTTTCTCGAGGTTATACTCGATGAGTTCCAAGATATCTTCTTCATCCTCTACGATCACAATGAAAGCACTCATCTTATCTCCTCCAACATCTATGGTCAGCGTGGTCTTTAGTAGATATTCATCTCGCCGCCCTTTGCTGCATACAACAGCAAACTGGCAATATTGACGGCACGGTCACAGGCACGCTCTAGTTTACGTAGTGTACCAAGTATGCGAACGTATTCGACTGAAAGTTCGTGCTCACTCATGATCTGCGTCATGATCTCTTTTTCCAGAATACTGAACAGATCATCGTTTTTACTCTCTTCGACCATGATCTTACGGTAAAGCTCTTCTACATTACATTCACCCGGTTTATTAAAACAGGCTTCGATATATTCGATCGCGCTCAGTGAAGTCGTATGCAGTTTGATCACAATGTCTTCAACGGCTGAGAGATTGCATTCACCCTCACAATGTTCGCGCATTCTTCTGGCATATTTTTTGCTCCCGTCTGCAATACGAAGAAGCTCGTTGGTCAACTTCAGATAAGCGACCAGCATACGCAGTTCTTGTGCTTCCGGCCCAAAAAGAGCAAAGGTCTTGACGATCTCATTATCGATCGCATTGGCATCCGCTTCAATGGATTTAAGAACGTTTCGGACTTCGTCATATTTTCCGAGATTGTGTGTTTTAAACGCCTCAAGAGTGATCTTGTTAGCCTCAACCACCTGCCCCATCAGTTTTGCGATCATACTTTGAATGTCTTTGATCTTCTGTTCGTACTTTGGTAGCATAATGCTCCTTGTCTACTTTATATTGGCGCGATTGTACCTTGCCTATGTAACAAAACGGTTACAGTGGCATAAGTGTATGTAATCCATCGGTTATTTCTACGATCTATTATTACATAAAAGGATCAGCGATGAAAAGCAGTTTTGTGTACAGTGTCCATAAAAAGATAAAAAATGAAGTATTTAGATTGATAGCGATGATTCACCGCTATCAAAAAGAGCTTGAAAAACAGTAACCTGATTTTCATCGTCTTTAAAGAGAGAGTCTATCGTTAACCCATAATCCCCTGGATAACATAAAAGATCATTGCAGAGAGTATGGCCGCGGCCGGTACGGTAATGATCCAAGCGGCGACAATTTTCATAATTGCGCTGCGCTTTACATATTTCGCTTTTTTGGCACGTTTGAGCTGTTTTTTCTCAGCTTCAATAATTGCCTCTTCCTCTTCAATAAGTACTTTAAGTTCTTGCATACGCGCTTTATCTTCTTCTGTCGGCTCTGTTTTGGCTTTGAGCTCTTTCATTTCGGACTTCAATGTCTTCTTGAACTCTTTTTCCTCCTGGAGTTTCTGCTCTTCAGCCTCAATGCGTTCCTGTTCCGTCGTCGTTGAAAGGAATTCACGCAGGAAGCCGACACCGAAAATACCTCCGATAGCAATATGCGTCGAACTAACCGGAAGACCAAGCTGCGAGGCTATAATAACCGTGACTGCCGCTGCCATTGCAATCGAATACGCGCGAATCTGGTTAAGCTCAGTGATCTCACTGCCCACCGTACGGATCAGTTTCGGACCGTAAAGTGCAAGGCCCAAAGAGATACCGATGGCACCGACCAGCATAACCCACATAGGAATAGACGCTTTTGCAGCGATTCCGCTGCTGTGCACTGCGTCAGCCACTGCTGCTAACGGTCCTATCGCATTTGCAACGTCATTTGCACCATGTGCAAAACTGAGCAGTGCGGCAGCAAAGATAAGAGGGATCGTAAAAAGTGAGTTAGCGTCTTTAACACTGTTTTCAAGCTTGTGAGACGCTTTTGCGACCTGGGGTTTGACAATCAAGTAGGTGATGATGGCTGCGACCAATCCAATGCTTAACGCTTGTACCAACGTCGGTTTTTTAGTTATTTCCAATGCAAACGGCAAAATAGCATTCGCTGTTTCCATAATACTCGGCCAGATCTTTTTAAGACCCTTAAGTGTCAGGTAGGTTGCAAAAGCAAACGCCATGAGAGAGACATAGATAGGGACCATTTTGCGCATCGCCGATAATCTGTCCTCTTTATAGATGATCGTCTTTTTGATCGTGTAGAGAAAACCTGCGGCGATAACGGCGCCTAAAGCAGGCGAGATGACCCACGATGCTGCAATGGTGCCCATAGTTCCCCAGGAGACGATCCCAAACCCGGCAGCTGCAATACCGCCACCCATGACACCACCGACAATAGAGTGCGTGGTCGAGACCGGTGCACCTACCTTGGTTGCAATATTAAGCCAGATCCCTCCGGCCAACAAAGCGCCAGTCATTGCCCAGATAAACTCTGTCGTATTGACAAACAGTGCCGGATCGATGATCCCTTTTTTAATCGTACTGACAACGTCTCCGCCGGCGATAATCGCGCCACCCGCTTCGAAAATAGCGGCAATAATAATAGCACCGCCCATCGTCATCGCCTTGGAACCGACCGCAGGACCGACATTGTTAGCAACATCGTTGGCGCCGATATTAAGTGCCATATAGGCACCAAAAAGAGCTGCTATGGCTAAAAATGCGTGATTGACTTCACCCTGATCAATAGCAAATGCATACCAGAGTACTATTGTCAAAAATACAAAAGCTATTCCCAAACGCAAAAAATCTGTTTCGGAACTCTTAACAGCTTTTTTTTCCATCTTTTTAACAGTGTGGATATCCATGGACCGGTCCTTGTCTATGTAACATTTTTGTTACAAATTTGGAAGAATTATAACATTAATTGTTTGGAGTTCCGTTTTAGTACTACTCGGATTTTCAGGTAGCTTGGATCAATAAAACCGAGTCGATCTGTCGAGCTTTGTTTCTACCGTTATGGACAGATCTCAGGCGTGATACATTTATTATTTTGAATATTTTCTAGTGTGGTGAAGTTTTCAAAGCTCCGAACTTTTAAAAATCAATCTATTTTTTCGAGCTCTTCTAGCGACGAGATCCTGCCAAGATAATTTCCCTGCACAAAATCGATACCAAGAGATGTCACTATTCTCTCTTGAAAAGAGTCTTCGATCATGCGGATCCAGCTGCGCAGACCCAAACCTTGTGCTATGACATTAAGTCCCTTAACAATGTCCTGATACTCTTTTTCCCGAATATGTTTGCCATAGCTGTTGTCGAAACGAAGCACATCGACTTTAATATCCTTTAAAAAGGCCATACTGCTTTTAAACGCACCGAAATTGTCCAGTGCGATAAAAATACCCATCCGTCTATAGGCCTGCAGCAGCTCGTTATAACGCTTAGAATGATCATAATAGTCGTTTTCGCTCAAGACAAACATGATTCGACCACGTGCAGATTCATTGTTGCTCAAAAGAGTTAAAGCCCTCTCTAAAAAGCTGTTGTTTCGGACGGAAGACGGCGACAGTGCAAATGCCAATATAAGATTATGCGGTACATTTTCCGAAATGTTTACCACCTTTTCAAGAATCATCTCGTCAAAGGTACGTCGTAGACCCAAACGATCGATTACCGGCATAAATTTATTTTGATGAATGATCTTGCCTTCGTCGTTGATCAATTTAACACTGGCCTCCAGCATACTGGCTGTCCCTTTCTCGTTGACGATCTGGAACATAAGGGAAAAGGCATGTTTTTGAATAGCACGGATAACGGAGGTTTCCAACTCTGTAGGATCGATCTCTTCTTCATCTGTATTTTGTTGATTGACCGATTTTTCTTCCGAAATATCAAACAGACGGGTTATCAACTGTTCGATGTCACGTGAATATTTTGTATCGACAACAGCTGAAGAGAGAGAGATCTCTATTTCATCGACTGTTCTGTTTTGAAATTTCAGACACATCAGGTCAAGCAGATTTTGGTAAGGTTCTTTACTACCGGGCAAGCCGATTAAAAAATCAGAACCTTTATAATGACCGATAGGAAAACGTTCTATCTCTTTCTCTTTTAAAAAATAACCTATCCACTGCCCGACTTCGTAAAGGATCTTGTCACCTTTTTTAACCCCATATCGGCTGTTGATATCGGTCAGGTTACGAATAGAGACAAGTAAAATAGTATAGGGACCTTTTTCTATCTGTTTTTTAAAATAATTAATAAGATATTCGCGACTGAAGGTGTGGGTGATTGGATCCGTAATACGTTCTTCCTGACCTTGATAGATGAGATAAAAAATATAATAGATCATCACTACAAATGCAGAAATCGCAATCACAATAAAAAAGACCGGTATTGCCCCATCACCAAAAGAAAAAAAACTGATTAAAATGATCATGAAGAGAAGGAAAATAGGAAGACCCATACGAAGGGCCAATTTGAAACGAAGGGCTCGCTCTTTCTCTTCAGGCAGAAGCATTTGGGACCTAAACGTCGAGGTGTTTTACATCTTTAGCGTGTGTTTCGATGTAATTACGACGCGGCTCTACCTCGTCACCCATAAAGAGGGTAAAGGCTTCGCTTGCTGCTTCAGCATCTTCGATGTTAATACGCAAGAGAACACGGTTTTCAGGTGTCATTGTTGTTTCCCAAAGCTGTTCAGGATTCATCTCACCAAGACCTTTGTAACGCTGGATATACGAACCTTTTCGTGCATACTCTTTGACCTCTTCCAAGATCTCGATGATGTCACCCTCAAGCGGAATATTCCACTCTTTGATCTTTTCATATACGTACATTGCTTCCGTAAAATGCGGTGCAGCAAAAAGTTCATCGTTTACTTTAAGCTCTTCCATACCGTCAGCAGTCTGTACAAACAGATGGATCTCTTCGTCTGTAACCAGTCTCGACAATATATTATTGCCGCGGCTATTTAAGAATGTCTCTATTTCTACCATCATGTTTTCACTGTCAAGCCCGATAAAGTCCGGATTTTCGATGAAGTGACGGATCAATGAAACAAGTGCATACCGGCGTTCAAGCGCATTCAAAGAGCCCTGATAATGGTCAACCATTTTGAAAAATGAAATCAGATCGTTATTACCGACGCCTTCGATTTCAATGGATTCGATACCGTTTTCGATCAGGAAGCTGTTCATTTCCAGATCATCTTTAAAATAGATCTCTTTTTTACCTTTTTTATAGCGGTAAAGAGGCGGCTGAGCAAGGTACAGATACCCATTTTCAACGATCTTCGGCAGATAACGGAAAAAGAACGTCAATAACAGTGTTTGAATGTGGGAACCGTCGACGTCGGCATCGGTCATGATGATGACTTTGTGGTAACGGATCTTCTCTTCGTTGAACTCATCGCCGATACCACAACCCAGCGCTGTGATCATGTTGGTGATCTCTTCTGATTTTAAGATCTTGTCCAAACGTGCTTTTTCAACATTGAGGATCTTACCTTTAAGCGGCAAGATCGCCTGGAAAACACGGTCACGACCCTGCTTGGCTGAACCGCCCGCAGAGTCCCCTTCCACCAGATAGATCTCGGATATTGTTGCATCTTTGCTTTGACAATCCGCCAATTTACCAGGAAGTGTACCGACACTCATAGAGTCTTTACGGCGTGTAAGGTCACGTGCTTTTTTAGCCGCTTCACGACCCTTTGCCGCTAAAAGTGCTTTTTGAACAATCGCTTTTGCTTCGTTAGGGTTCTCTTCAAAATACTTAGTGAGCTTTTCATAGGTCAGTTTTTGTACCAATGGGCGTACATAGGTATTTCCAAGCTTTCCTTTGGTCTGACCTTCAAATTGCGGTTCAGGAACACGGACAGAGACGATACAGATCATACCCTCTTTGACGTCATCTCCGGAAATCGAGATATCTTTCTCTTTAACGTTACCGTTGTTTTTATTGTAGGTAGAGATAACACGCGTCAACCCCGCACGGAATCCGGCTTCATGGGTACCGCCGTTTGGTGTACGGATATTATTGACGAAAGAGTAGAGCTTCTCGTCATAGGTATCATTGTACATAAAGGCAATATCAACTTCAATATCTTCGATTTTATCATTGAAACTATATGGCGATGCCACCTGCTCTTTTTTATTTAGATCTTGAACATACTGGAGAATACCGCCTTCGAAATGGTAAGTCTCTTCTTTGTCTATTCTTTCATCTTTAAAAATAATCTTGATCTGCGGATTCAGGTAGGCCAGTTCTTTAAAACGTTTTGCAAGATATTCGTATTCAAAGATAATCGTTTCTGTAAAAATAGAAGGATCAGCAGCAAATTCAATTGTTGTACCATGTTTACGTGTTGTACCTGTTACCTCAAGAGGAGCTGTAGGAATACCCGCCTTAAAGTTCTGTTCGTGTATTTGACCATCACGGTAAATAGTCATCTTTAGATCAGAACTCAATGCATTGACAACAGAAACACCGACCCCGTGAAGACCACCCGAAACTTTATAGGTATCTTTATCAAATTTTCCACCGGCATGAAGCACGGTTAAAACGACTGTTGCAGCAGAAACATTTTCAGTCGGGTGCATGTCGGTCGGAATACCACGACCATTATCAGAGACTTTACATGTACCCTGTTTTGTCAATGTTACATTGATCGTATCACAGTGTCCTGCCATTGCCTCATCGATAGAGTTGTCAATAACTTCATAAACAAGATGATGCAAACCACGATGACCTGTATCACCGATATACATTCCTGGACGTTTACGTACTGCTTCAAGTCCTTTAAGGACTTTAATATTACTTGCACCGTAATTTTGTTCTGCCATGCCTACTCCAATGATTTTCGATTTTGTTGTGACGTACGAAAATTTGCTCTTATATTAGCGCACAGTTGCCAAAAAATCGTTTAAATGGTCATTTTGATATTTATGTTGGATGAAAGAAAAAATTGGTTGTAAGGCAATTAAGCAGGAAAGCGTGCTTAATTGTTTGATTTTAGATAACGATTGGCATAACAATGGTCTTGAAATTTTCATCTTCCAGGACGAAAGGCATGTTCGGCTCGTTGAGTCCGATCATAAATTCGCTGTTTTTGGTTTGTGCTATAAAATCTAAAATGTAACGACTGTTAACTGCAAGCATAAACGGAGTTTCAAAACCTGCAGGAAATTCTATTTCAGTTTTTGCTTCAATATTGTCGTCACTTAAGGATTCAAATTCAATAGCATTTTTTGTGAATGTTACTTTCAGGTCATTGGAAATGGTAGTGATCTGTTTGATCGCATCGATCATTTGAGCTTTTGGCAGCATCAACGATGTTGCTATCTCTTTGGGAATGATACGGGTGTAATCAGGGAACTTTCCATTGATCAATTTGGTAAAAAATAGATATTGGTCTGATCTAATGATCAGGTAGGTGTTATCGTAATAGATCTCGATATTGTCAAAAAAGAGTTTTTGGATCTCTATAATCGCTTTTTTAGGAACGATGATTGAGAGTTCTGTTTCGTTTGTATTGGCAACATCAACAATAGCTAGACGGCGTGTATCGGTAGATACAAAATTTATGCTGTCATTTTTTATATCGATAAGTGCACCGTTAAGTTCAAATTTTGGATTATTGGTGTCGGTTGAGGGTGTGATCTTTTTTAAGGATTCGATTAAGAGTTGAGAATCGATTTCGATCTTTGGTTTATCATTGTATTGAGGGAATGAGGGAAATTCATTAGAACTGAAAGTCGGCAATTTAAAGTTTGAACGTCCTTGTTGAATATGCAAGGTATTTTGAACTGTCTCCAATACAACTTCATTATCTTTCAAAATACGGATAATATCAAGCAGTTTCTTTCCGTTGGCAGTGATTGAACCACTCATCTCTACGGCGACTTGTTCACTTTCTATAACAAGGCCTACTTCATAATCCGTTGCTTTTACGATGAGTTTTTTACCTTGTACTTCCAGTGATACATGCGAAGTGATCTGTGAGGTATCTTTTTTTTCCAGAAAAGGTTGTACATGGATGAGCATATTTTCAAGAACAGATTTAGCAATAGCGATTCTCATCGAAATTCCTTTTTATAATAATAAATTTTTAGTAATAGTAATATAGCCCTGTGTAAAGGTGAAAACTATCGGTTAAGCCCTATATTCAGTACTTTTTTGATGTGAATAAGTGTTTAAGGTCAATTCACATCAATTCACTTCTCAGATTATATCTTTTTTTTTATACAGTTCCAACAATAAAAAACGAGTATTCAAATGTGCGGGAATTAATTTTGAATATTTATCGTTTTATTCCTGGATAGATGTCGTTATTTTATTGGTCAATTCATCGATTTTGACTTTAAAATCTTCATCGTTTTTGAGCAGTTCATTGATCTTTTTCATGGTGTGACTGACGGCGGTGTGATCTTTCATTCCAAAATACTTGGCCAATTCAGGCATTGACATTGGGGTGAGTTCACGAGCAAGATAGATCGCTATACGGCGTGTATAGACGATGTTACGCGTTCGATTTTTCGATTTAATTTCTGAGGGCTTGACATTAAGTTCTTTCGCGACTGTGGTCATAATAAAATCGATCGAGATGTTGTCGCGTTTTTCCTGGAGGGTCTCTTTGAGCACATTTTGGGCAAATTCAATTGTAATCGGTTGATGCATCAGTTGTGCGTAGGCATGGAGTTTGGAAAGAATACCTTCTATTTCACGCACATTACTCTCAATAATGGTGGCAATGTATTTGACGACGTCAGTGTCGATGTTGATGCGGTTGATCTCACACTTCTTCTGGATAATAGCGATCTTTGTTTCGAGTTCCGGCGGCTGAATGTCGGCTACAAGACCCCACTCAAAACGGCTTTTAAGACGGTCTTCGAGCCCGGCGATCTGTTTGGGCTTTTTATCTGCGGTCATGATGATCTGCTTGTGTTCGTTGCGCAGCGCTTCGAAGGTGTGGAAAAACTCTTCCTGGGTCTGGACCTTGTTACTCAAAAACTGGATATCATCGATGAGCAGCACATCGCATTTGCGGTACTTGTCCTTGAAACGGTCCATGGTCTTGTTGCGCATATGCGAGGTAAAGTCATTTAAAAATTGTTCAACAGAAGTGTAGATAACGCTTTTTCCCTGGCGCTGCAGTACGTTTCCGACCGCTTGCATAAGGTGGGTTTTGCCCAGACCGACACCGCCGTAGATAAAGAGGGGATTGTAAAGTTCTCCCGGCTTTTCGCTGACACTTTTTGCCGCAGAGTAGGCAAATTGGTTGGAAGAGCCCGGAACATAGTTTTCAAATGTATAAGAGGGATTTAACAGTGTGTGCTGCGCTTTTTCCGGAGCGGCTTGCCCTTTGGCAGCATCTTTTTTCTTTTTGGTACTTTTAAGCTCGATACTGACCAAGGTCTTTGTTCCTGTCTTGACTTCAAAAAGATGTGCGATCTTCTCAGCAAACTTTCGTTGTATATAGTTGAGGACCAAGGCATTTGGTGCATAATAGACAGCGTAATTGCTTTTAGAGTTGAGTGTTGAAAAGCTCAGCTGTTTTATATAACGATTATAGTCAATCTCCGATATCTCATCTTTGAGCTTGAGTAAGACCTCTTGACCTATATTCATTAACGAACCTCTATGTAGTGTATTTTTACTATATATTCACAGTTTTACAAGTGAGATTCATTGTAAAACGTGCTGTGAATAGTCAGTGAAATAGTATGTGAATAATACACTACTTTTCCTATAATGTGGTAAAATCACCCTGTGAATAAAAGTTATTCACATTGTGAATAACTAAATAAACACATGTGAACCCCAAGTGAGTCAGCATTGGATTTATGTTGTCCAGATAAAGAGAAAAATGAAAATAATTTTAGGAATCGATCCGGGTACCCGCAACATGGGTTATGCTGTTATTGGCTTGGAAAAGGGAAAGATGGTGTTGATCGAGGCAGGTCTTATTAAAATGAAACAAGAGGAGCTTCAGTTTCAGATACCGCAGATGGTTGAAGGGCTGGATCAGATCTTTTCCAAACATAAGATCGATGAAGTCGCCATGGAAGATATATTTTATGCCCATAATCCGCAAACGGTCTTGAAGTTGGCTCAGTTTCGCGGGGCGGTGATGTTGAAACTTTTACAGGAATTCGGTCAATTTGCCGAGTACACCCCTTTGCAGGTCAAAAGAGCGGTGACCGGCAAGGCCAAAGCGGCCAAAGAGCAGGTGGCTTTTATGGTGCAGCGGCTTTTGGGAATAAAAAAAGAGATTAGACCTCTGGACATCTCCGATGCTATGGCCGTTGCTATTACGCATGCGCAACGTGTCAAACTCGACAACAAACAATAGAACCGAACTTCGTAATTTTTTAACAGCTTCCGGACCGCCTAAACGGTTCCAAATGGATAATAGCGTTTAACTGTTACTCTTTCTATCTCTTATAGTCTTTTTTAGAGATGAGAGAGTATTTGCCGGAGATTGGTTGGATTTTTAGGGCTGCTCTTAAATCTAAAACTGTATAATTATTACAATTAAGGTGTTGCTGTTACTGACCAGAGTTATACGAGCTGCCTGTAGTGCTAAAAGAGATGATTAAATGAAAAAATACCTAGTAATTCCACTGTTTTTGTTTTTGGCCGGATGTTCCTACTTCAGCGTCAACGCGACCAGTTGTGACCAGATTATGCTCAACGATCCAAACACGCAGAACATCCCTGATGAATGCCGTGATTATAATGAAAAAGAGGCAGACAAAGCCACCTATCCTCCGGGTCAAAGACCGATCGAGATCAATAAAGAATTTGAGATCGGAAAATAGTCCTTTGGACTACCCTGTCACGATTCACAAACTATTCAGCTCGCCTCGACACAACTACTTTACCCGTCCCAAATTTGAAATAGGAGATGCTCCTACTCTGTCGCATGATGCACTTTTTCTGATCGCAGAGAGAGGTATTGGCGGTGACCGTTTTGAAAATGGGCTCTACCCCATAACTTTTTTCTCTCTTGAAGTCGCTCAAGAGATGGAAAAAAGCTTTCCCAAAGTGATCGATATTGCCCTGTTTCGGCGTAATATCATCATCTCCGGAATAAACCTCTGCGAGTTGATCGGTAAACGTTTTCGCATTGGGGAAGTAGAGTTTGAAGGCATGGCCCACTGCAACCCCTGCCCCTGGATGAACACGGTTTTCGGTAAAGGCGCTTATGCTCTGATGAAGGGGCGGGGCGGACTTCGTGCCAAGGTGCTTGCCGGGGGCGAGTTGGCACTTGGAGAGAACCTGCTTTATAGTGATACAATATTGGTAAAAGACGCGATTACGCCTTTAAAGATCAGTCGACTGCCCAAAGGATAACAATGCAGCCTTATAAGAGATTTTACGGCATTACAAAAGACTTTCGCTCGCCATACGCCCGTGACCGTGACCGCGTAATACACTCGGGAAGTTTTAGAAAACTGGAATACAAGACGCAGGTCTTTTTAAACCAGGAGGGTGACTTTTTCCGTACCCGTCTGACCCACTCGCTGGAGGTGTCGCAGATCGCCCGCTCCATCTCCTCACAGCTTGGACTCGAAGAGTCCCTGGCAGAGGCGATCGCCCTCTCGCATGACATGGGTCACACCCCTTTCGGGCATGTCGGCGGTGACACGCTTGACGAATGCCTGAAGGCAGACGGCTTTAGTCACGGCTTTGAACACAACTACCAGAGCTTCAGGGTTGTCACAAAACTGGAGAAACGCTATAAACCTTTTTTGGGACTCAATTTGACGTTTGCGACCCTGGAAGGGATTTTAAAACACTCCTACCCCTATAAAAAATCATTTTTACCTGCAATTATTCATGAGCAGTTCAACCTTGAGACCCACCCCTCCATTGAGGCGATGGTGGTCGACAGAGCAGACGAGATCGCCTATATGACGCACGACATTGACGATGGGGTCAATTCGGGACTGATCAGTTTTGAAACACTTAAAGAGAGCAAAATCATTCAGGATGTGTTGGCGATGGTGGCAGATGAAGGTATTACTCTCGACGATGGGGATGAGATGTTCCGCTACCGTTTCAGCTCCCATCTTATTAACTACCTTGTTTATGCGCTGCTTGACTACTCCAAGGACAAAGTGGACAGCTCCAGGGTCCTGGCCGGTGTCATTGACTGTAGAGAGGCAATACCGATCGGCTTTGAAAAAGAGCTCGAAACAGACATTAAAAAACTGAAAAAGATCCTTTTTCAGGAACTCTATCAGCACAGACAGATCGTGCGTAAGATGTATGCCGGAAAACAGGCCATCAAGGGGCTCTACAGCGCCATGATGGAGGAGGAGAAAATCCTTCCGAAATATTACCTGCAGCAGATCGACAAACGGAACAAACATCGTGTTATTGCCGACTATATTGCATCGTTAAGCGACCGGTTTGCGCTCAACTTATATAACGAACTCTATGGTAGAATTTGAGACATTAAAGGTGAAAAAAGCATGAAACAGTACTTAGATCTTTGCAGAAAAATAATCGACGAAGGGAGCTGGATCGAGAATGAGCGTACGGGCAAAAACTGTCTGACGCTTATCAATGCAGACCTTGAATATGACGTCGGCGGCAACCAGTTTCCTCTTATTACGACGCGCAAAAGCTATTTTAAATCGGCGATCGCAGAGTTCATCGGTTATATCCGCGGTTATGACTCTGCGGCGGATTTTCGGGCACTCGGTACAAAGACCTGGGATGCCAACGCAAACCTGAATGAAGCATGGCTTAATAACCCTTACCGTAAGGGTGAAGATGACATGGGCCGTGTTTATGGTGTGCAGGGCCGAGGATGGATGACGCCTGAGGGTAACAAAATCGATCAGCTCAGAAAGATCGTTGACGATCTTAAAAACGGTATCGACGACCGGGGTGAGATACTCAGCTTTTACAATCCGGGCGAGTTTCATATGGGTTGTCTGCGTCCCTGCATGCATACGCATACCTTTTCGCTTGTTGGTGACACCCTCCATCTTACGTCGTACCAACGCTCCTGCGATGTGCCGCTGGGTCTGAACTTCAACCAGGTCCAGGTCTTTGTCTTTTTGGCATTGATGGCGCAGATAACGGGACACAAAGCGGGTAAGGCGTACCATAAGATCGTCAACGCGCATATTTATGAAGACCAGCTGGAACTGATGCGCGATGTTCAACTCAAACGTGAGCCTTTCCCTTCACCGCAGCTGCACATCAACCCGGACATTAGATCGCTCGAAGATCTTGAGACGTGGGTAACGATGGATGACTTCAGCGTAACAGGTTATGCGCACCATGACCCTATCGCCTACCCTTTTTCGGTTTAGTGATGCAGAGACCTAAAATTTCGCTGATTGTGGCAATGGCAAAAAACCGTGTTATCGGTAAAGACAACAAGATGCCCTGGCACCTGCCGGCAGACCTGCAGCATTTCAGAAAGACAACCCTGGAAAAACCTGTTATTATGGGCAGAAAGACCTATGAGTCCATCGGCCGGCCCCTTCCCAAACGGCACAATATCATCATCAGCCAAAACCCTGATTATAAGGTTGAGGGTTGCGATGTCGTTAGCTCTTTGGACGAGGCGCTGGAACAGGCCGGTGCGGTTGACGAGGTCTTTATTATAGGCGGGGGGTTTCTGTACGCTCAGACTATTGACCGTGCCGATAAACTCTACCTCACTTTCATCGATCTGGATGTTGAGGGCGATACGCATTTCCCTGCATATGAACACCTTAATCTTACACAGATCGCCAGTGAGCATCATCAAAAAGACGACAAGAATCCTTACGATTGTGAGTTTACAGCGTTCGCCGTAAACAGATAAGAGTGGATTGTTAATGCTAACACAATGCGATAACGGTTCAAACATATTAATATAAATATGTTTGAATAAAATAGTCAAAATATCACGAAAAAAGTATTTTTAGTACTGTTTTATAGTTAAAATAGACATTTTTTACTTCTACTTTCCGCTCGAAATCAAAACTTGATACCGCCGATCAGCCGAAGCGAAGAGATGTCCGGTTGTTGGTCAAGATCTACAAATTCGTAGGTCCCGGTAAAATAGGTTCCTGTAACACCTGCATAACGTAGACGTACACCATACATCTCCATATACTCCTGCCCCTTTCCGGTTGACGAACTGATTGAATAGCTTGGATCGAGATCCCAATGGGTGAAGCGCCCGCCTATCCATAAACCATCCAAAATGTTATATCCCAATTGCGCCTTGTACGAAGCGGCATTTTGGAGTGTTCCGGCTTCAAAGAAGTGAAAGATCATGCCGTTGGCAAAATAGGGGTAGCCTCCCCAGGCGCCGAGCGTATCGCCCTGCCCTTGACCGTTGGTGTATTTGGAAATACCGGTTGCAAAATCGATGCCGTTATCAAATGCACCGTCAAAACGGGCTGATAAGAGGCTGTAATCAATACGTTTCACCGGGCTGGCACCGGCATATTTTCCGACCTCTTTCCAGTTGATAAACTGGGCACCCAGATCGTAAGAGATGCTGCCAAGCTTGCTTTTGAAGTCATATTGGGCAAACAGCATGTTGTAGAGGTCGGTGGCATAGTACTCCCAAACCTGTAGGTTATGCCTGTTATTGTTGTATTGAACGGCGGCAAAGGTGACGCCGCCATTGTCCACATTTGCCTTGTCGGTGTTGCTCACAAAACTGGCGTCGGACATGGAGTGAAATTCCGTACCGTTGGCACCGCTGTCCCATACGCCGGCCATCTTATGAAAATATCCGGCCATAACCATGGTGTTATTGAGCGTGTTGTTCCGGTAGTAGGCAAGCTCAAAACTGTTCGAAAGCATGTACCAGTCATCGGCATCGATCATCGGTGTGGTGAGCTCTTCGCGGCCTATTAACGCTTTTTGCTTGTTGTCTGTATATTGGACATAGGCTTCCTGTAAAATAGCAAAGGAGGCGCGTGCCGTAGTGTCAAAGACAAAGTTTCGGCTTTCATAGTCTGGGTCATTGAGACCGAAGTCTGTTGCTGCAGCACCGGTTATTTTCAACGAAAATCCGGAATCGGAGTCGGCCAGCAGCGACAGTTTCGGCATGACCTAGAACCCTTTTGAGTCCGTATGGCCCTTGTTAATCGCCGGGTCGCCGGATTTGTAGGGGGTAGTGTTATAAACAGGCGGGTTGTTATAATCGTACTGTACCCAACCGGCACGCATATCGCCTTTTGCTTTCCATTTCAAGACGCCGATCTGAATCGCATCGCCAGCATAAAATACCGGTTCATCGGTATGGTCCTGAGAGAGAGTCCCTTGCTCGGAGGCGTCCGGTTTGTCAGATGCACAGAGCGTTGTAGAGATAAGGAGCAACTGCGTGGCAGTAATGGAGACGCATCGCATTTTGAACTCCTTTACTGTGCGTAAGGGTTAATGCCCAACTGTTCTATGATGTAGATGGCAGCTTTCTGTCCCCGAACACTGTTGCCGTACTGATCCAGCGGCGGGGAGACAACACCGATCGCCAACTTACCAGGGATAACCGCCAAGATACCTCCGCCTACACCGCTTTTTGCAGGTGCACCCGTTGCGTAGAGCCAGTCACCGGCATTGTCATAGAGACCTGCTGTGGCCATTACCGCCAGCAGCGGTGCCACGTTCTCTTCGTTTAAAACACGTTTGTTAGTCTTGGGATTGACACCGTGGTTGGCCAGTGTTGCGCCCATCATGCCAAGGTCGTGCGCAGCGACATTGACGGAACACTGTTTTGTGTAGACCGTGGTTGCTTCCAGCGGGTCGGAACCCATCCGGTTATTGGCATCAAGCAGTTTTGCGATTGCCTGATTGCTTTTGTTGTCGTTGACCTCCGAGATGTAGACCTTTTCGTTGAATTGGAGTTCCCGGCCGGCGAAGTCATCCATGTTCTTTTTGATCTTGGCCCAGCGCTCTTTGGAATCTTTGGCTCTGACCCAGCTTGTTGACTGGATGGCACCGGCATTGACAAGCGGGTTGCTCGCTGTACGTCCGTGGAGTTCGATCGCGATCACGGAGTTGAAGGGAAGCCCGGTTGCATTGACACCGATCTTCGACTGCAGAAAGGCTTTGCCCCGCTCCTGCATAACCAGTGCGGCGGTAAAGGGTTTGGAGATCGACTGGATAGAGACGGCAGCGGTGGTGTCACCGGCCTCATAGACCTTTCCCTCAGCCGTGACGATGGAGATACCGAAGATCTTTGGGTCAACAACGGCCAGCTCTTTGATGTAGTCGGCATTTTTGCCGCCATCGTCATCTTTAAACTTTTCGTAGGCCTCTTTGAGCACTTTGTTGATCTGAACATCGGTTAAGGGGACTTTGACATCTTTGGCATACAGCTGTGCACTGAAGAGGTAGAAGAGCGATAGTGCTGCAGCACCTAATCGAAAGGGTTTTGTCGGATTGATATTGTATCTGTAGAGAATCGGTTTCATGGCAACTCCTGGTCAGCATTGAATTTTCTAGTATACATCAACCCCTCACCTTTTGCATTTGAAACACTGTTTGTTTAGAACGTGACAAATAAGCGAGCATCAGTGTAAAAATATAAAATAAGCTTTACACTTTGTTAAAGCGGTTAAATTCAAACAGATTCTTACTACTTTTAAGGTATAATCGCGAAAATTAAAAATCTGCTTAAACTCGGATCGTATCTAGGCTTTTTGTAGAGGCTTTTTCGGCCCAGCCCGAGAGCAACTATGAAAAGTCTATTATAGACAGAATTAAGCGAAGGACATATACATGCAAAAGATCAGAAATATTGCGGTTATCGCGCACGTTGACCACGGTAAAACAACACTAGTTGACGGACTTCTTCAACAATCAGGTACATTTGGAGAGCACGAAGCACATGACGAACGTGCAATGGATTCAAATGACATCGAAAAAGAGCGTGGTATTACGATTCTTTCGAAAAACACAGCGATTCGCTACGGCGATCACAAGATCAACATTATTGACACTCCGGGCCACGCCGACTTCGGTGGTGAGGTAGAGCGTGTTCTTAAGATGGTCGATGGTGCACTTATTCTTGTTGACGCATACGAAGGTGTTATGCCGCAAACTAAGTTTGTTGTTAAGAAAATGCTTGCAATGGGTATTACGCCTATTGTTGTTATTAACAAGATCGATAAACCTTCTGCTGAGCCGGATCGTGTTGTTGATGAAGTGTTCGACCTGTTTGCCGACATGGGTGCAACAGATGAGCAGCAAGACTTTACAGTTGTATACGCTGCTGCGCGTGACGGTATTGCGAAGATGGATATGGACGAAGAAGATGGCGATTTCACATGTCTATTTAACACGATTCTTGAAAAAGTGCCTGAACCACAGGGTGACAGAGAAAACCCTGCACAGGCACAGGTCTTTACACTTGACTATGATAACTATGTCGGTAAGATCGGTATTGCCCGTATCTTCAACGGTCAGATCTCTAAAGGCGACAACGTTCTTCTTGCAAAAGCAGACGGCGAGTTCGTTAAAGGGCGTATCACGAAACTGATCGGTTTCCTTGGTCTTAACCGTATGGAGATCGAAACAGCAGAAGCGGGTGACATCGTTGCCTTCGCCGGTCTTGAGACAGTTGACGTTGGTGACACGGTTTGTGATCCTGCAAATCCACAGGCACTTGACCCGATGCACATCGAAGAGCCGACACTTTCTGTTGTCTTCTCTGTTAACAACTCACCGCTTGCAGGTCAGGAAGGTAAACACGTTACATCGAACAAGATCCAAGAGCGTCTTGAAGCAGAGATGAACACAAACGTTGCCATGAAATTTGAGCGTATCGGTGAAGGTAAGTTCCGTGTTTCAGGACGTGGTGAACTTCAGATCACGGTTCTTGCAGAGAACATGCGTCGTGAAGGTTTCGAATTCGGTATCTCTCGTCCGGAAGTTATCCAGCGCGAGATCGAAGGTGTTAAGTGTGAGCCGTTCGAGCACCTGGTTATTGACGTTCCTGAAGATCTTTCAGGCGGTGTTATCGAGCGTCTTGGTAAGCGTAAAGCTGAGATGAAATCAATGATCCCAATGGGTCAGGGTTTCCAGCGTATTGAGTTCGAGATCCCTGCCCGTTCATTGATCGGTTTCCGTGGTCAGTTCCTGACAGACACTAAAGGTGAAGGTGTTATGAACCACTCGTTCATCGAATTCCGTCCATTCTCAGGTGCTGTTGAGTCTCGTCCGTACGGCGCGCTTGTCTCTATGGAAAACGGTGTAACACTTTCGTTCAGCCTTTTCGGTCTACAGGACCGTGGTGTTCTTTTCGTCGGACCGCAGACAAAAGTATACGAAGGTATGATCATCGGTGAGCACTCACGTGCAAATGACCTTGCCGTTAATCCGATTAAAGGTAAAGCACAGTCAAACGTCCGTTCATCAGGTGCTGATGAAGCGATCAAACTTGTTCCACCACGTGACCTTTCACTAGAGCGCGCACTTGAGTGGATCGAAGACGATGAGCTTCTTGAAGTTACTCCGGAGAACATTCGTGTTCGTAAAGTGTACTTGACAGAATCAGAGCGTCGTCGCCACTCAAGAAAGTAACAGCTTCGGCACACCTTGCACCTAATTCAGGCACGTTTGGCGTACCGATGTACGCCTTCAGCCTGAGTTAGGCACAATCTGCACCAAATCTGTCACTTTCTCCCTTCTTACTTTTTTATATATTTATTTTTCTCTTCTATTTTTCTTAATTTAATGATGCGTTTAAATATGCGGTGAACACTTTCACATGCTCTCTGCTACAACTTCAATATGAAATTACATGAACTCAGCGTGAACATGCCCTATCTTGAACTTGAGGCGGAGTTTCACGACAAAACAGATATCACCCCTTTGAAGAAACCTTTTCTTATCAGCTACAGTCCCGATGCCGCTGAACTGCTTGGTGTTGACATAGAAGGCGAGGAGGCGTTTCTGGTCGAGGTAATGAACGGTCAGGCGCATCTCAACGGTTCAGAGCCTTTCTCCATGTGCTATGCCGGGCACCAGTTTGGCTACTTTGTGCCCCGTTTGGGCGATGGCCGGGCGATCAACCTTGGAAAAACAGACACCGGCTGGAACCTGCAGCTCAAAGGTGCCGGTCCGACGCTCTACTCCCGTCAGGGCGACGGCCGTGCGGTACTGCGCTCTTCGATTAGAGAGTACCTGATGTCTGAGGCGATGTGCGGACTCCATATTGCGACGACCCGGGCCTTGGCGCTTATTGGTTCAGACCATGATGTGGCGCGCGAGCGCTGGGAAAAAGGGGCAGTGGTCCTCCGCATGTCGACGTCGTGGGTCCGTTTTGGTACCTTTGAGTACTTCTACGCAAACAAGCAGTTTGACAAACTTGAGGCGCTGGCAGACTATGTTATTGCAGAGAGTTACGCGCATCTCCAGGGTAAAGATGATGCCTACTTTCTGATGTTTGAAGAGCTGGTCAACAGGACGGCGCTGCTGCTGGCCAAGTGGCAGGGTGTCGGTTTTAATCACGGTGTTATGAACACGGACAACATGTCCATTGCCGGGCTGACCATCGATTACGGCCCCTACGCCTTTTTGGACGACTATGACTTTGACTACATCTGTAATCACACGGACACACAGGGGCGTTATGCCTTTGGGCAGCAGCCGGGTGTTGCCGAGTGGAACCTCAGTATGCTTATGCGCTGCCTCTCGCCGCTGATCAACATGGAACGGATGCAGGAGGCGCTTTGCAAGTTTGAAGAACTTTACAGTGCCTATTATCTTGGGTTTATGCGAAAGAAACTCGGTTTCAGTGTCGAGGGTGAAGATGACCTGCCTGTACTGCGTTGGCTTTTTGGGATCATGCAGCAGGAACAGATCGACTACAACTACTTCTTTAGACTCTTAAGCCGTTATGACGGTGATAAAACGGCTTTGTTAGCGCTTTGTACGCTCGAACAGCCTCTATCTGACTGGCTGGACCACTATGCGGCCCGTTTGGCTCAAGAGGGTTCCGAAACGGCAGAACGTCACAAACAGATGTTAGCGACTAACCCGAAATATGTTTTGAAAAACTATATGCTGCAGTATGCCATAGACAAAGCGGAACGTGGCGACTACAGTGGTGTTGAAGAGCTGCTGGCACTTGCGCGTGCACCCTTTGATGAACATCCGGAGATGGAGAGTTTTGCAGGGGTTTCGCCGACAAGTGTCAAGAATTTGAAGCTTTCTTGTTCTTCTTAAAGGGGATAACCTTTTTTGTTCTTGTTATTGAGTTGTGAAATTGTTGGTCTTTTGGACTTTATCGACTTCTCTTTCCTTTTTACGACTCGGCATTTTCAGAGAAACATCCCTTCGGGAGCGGTACCCTTGTTTTGTGCCTCCCTGCATTGCGCTGTTGGCGCTGATTCTCCGCAAAAAAACGAAACCAAAAAAGCT
>JBFEJN010000034.1:0-28282 GCA_041553195.1 Sulfurimonadaceae bacterium | reverse complement strand
CTATAGAGAGAGGGAAACGCCTGGTACCATTCCGAACCCAGAAGCTAAGCCTCCCTTCGCTGATAATACTGCACCTTTCAGGTGTGGAAATGTAGGTCGCCGCCTAGTTCTCGGATTACTCAATCACTTTCGATACTTCAATCAAACAATCATTAAATCATTAACTTTATCACATACATTCCACCGGCTATTGTCTGCGCATTCACTTCGCTCATTTGCTCCATCTTATGCTACTTTACTCATATAAAAACGCAACATTTAGTTGCCTTTTTCTATGAGATATCCTAGTTCTCGGATTACTCAATCACTTTCGATACTTCAATCAAACAATCATTAACTTTATCACATACATTCCGCCGGCATTGTAGCTTCGCTTCTATTTATACTACTTTATCCAGATAAAACGAGACGTCGGTCTCCTTTTTTCTGGGATATTGCGGTTCTCGGATTTACTTCTACTTTAATTTATTCTCAACTTATCTCTATTACAAATCTTATTAGCTGCTCACGGGTTTTACAAACAAATTATTATTATGCTCACTCTTATACCGATAAACAATGATGATATTTATCAGATTAATCTATTGCTATAGAAAAGAAAATTGGGAGGTGACTCTTGACTATGATACTGATTTAGCTATAATCAAGCATCATTTTAAGGGCTTGTACGTGGTTAGATTTTTTCTTTTTTCTCTTCTATTTGGATCAATTACTTATGCAAATGATGACGTGATTGCAAAGTTATGTAAGGAGATGAAAATAGTGCCCGCTTCCAAGGCTATTGTGCAGTGGGAACGAGTCTTCAGCAGTCAAAAACATAAAGTGCGATATCGCATTGATGGGTTGACACCAGACATGCAAGTGCAGTTAAAAGAGTATTTAATTCAACATGCAGCTGACTCTTCTCAGCCTATGGTGCCAGGCTTGTAAAGGATGTGTATGCGCTTTGTTCTACTATTATTACCCCTTATGCTGTTGGCCGATGCAACGGATGACAGAATAAAACGTTTGGAAGAGAGAATAGCTCAGCTAGAGGATGAGCACAACAGCACGTCATCAAGTATGGATGAGCTGCAAGTCGTCGTCGACAGAGTCGAAAGAAAATCATTTACAGATGTCATCGACTTTATTCCGGAAGTGCGACTGCGTTTTGACAAGATGAAATATGAAGTCGGACAATTTGAACCGACTCCAACACCTAACAGTGATGGCACTATTCCCAGAAACAGAGACGACTTTGAAAAGGAGTTTGATCTTGCTGCTTCAGTACGTTTTAGACTCAACATGCATGCAAATGTTTTGGAAGATGTTGCCTTTCACGGTCGCATGGTCTTTCAGCATTCAACCCAGTCTGATGAGAGATTGTGTATTTTATCGCATGACATAAAATCATCCGGTTCTGTCAGTGGTATAGATGTTGACAGAGCTTATTTCGATTATAAACTCAATGGAGATGGAGACTACCCATTGATCTTTAGTTTTGGTATTTTACCTACTTCCGGCGGGACACCGATGCAATATGCAGAAGTGCGTGCCCGTCAATCCGTTTTTCCTGCTTTGGTCTTCGACATGGACAGTTACGGTCTGATCATAACGTCAAATTTGACTCATCTTTTTGGCTCCGAGAGTTTTCTTCGTGCAATAGTAGCTCAGGCCTATACCCTCGATCCTAATATCTATCCATACCAATGTAATCGCGAGACGATAGACAATGCAGATATCTACGGGCTCTATTTCGACACGCATCTTACTCAAAACACCTTGTTCAGTATGGGTGTGAATGTCCTTGATGATCTTAAAGCCCATCCCTATCTTGGACCAGATGTAACAGCTGAAAATTCGAATAACCTTGGCACAATGGTGACATTTGGTATCGGCCTTGATGTGAACAATATTGTCGAGAACCACCTGACTGCATTTTTACATACTGCCGTATCTCATGGTCATGGCAATGGCAATGAAGACAACTATGGACCTACTGGTCCGGTCGTTTTTACAAATTCTGATTATGCAGAGGGACCGCTACTAACAGATTTCGGGTATTCAGTCTATACCGGCCTCCTTTATAACATTTCGCAATCGTGGATAATTGGCGCTGAATATAACCATGGCAGTAAAAACTGGTTCGCTGCAACGCAAGGTGCCGAAGACATGTATAATAAACTTGCTACAAGAGGAGATGTCGGTGAAGGCTATCTTATTTGGAAGTTTAACCGATACATGTTCACTAAGATCGGCTACATGTACACGCAGGAAGATTACACGGGCTCAGGCTGGCATTTCGGTGAACCGATAGCCAAAGGCGGTGTCCAACAAGTGGGTTATCTGCAGTTTAATGCGAGTTTTTAGATGATGCTTCGTATTAGCAGCTATATCCTTATTGTATTTTCGATCTTTTTATTTGTTATTCCTTTGTACATAGGGAATGTCGCGATGTCGAACTCTACAAAAGTGGTTGAAAACATACAAGAAGAACTTTTAGATATGGTGGAACTGACATATGCGATCGAGCATAACGTTTACAAACACCGCAATGCGCTTCTTGAAAAGATCGTCAGAAATGAGTCCATTGACCTGGAGGTTGAAGGATTCGATCTTGAAGAAAATATTGAACTTTTAAATATTACATCAGAGCGGACTAATAATCCAGATCTAAAAGTTCTCCTTGCCCGTCTTCATAAACGTATTATTGCCTTTAGATATGTAGAAGAGTCGATGGTTGAAGCCCTGGATATGAATGACTCTCAAGATTTCGAAGATGCGATGACCGGCTATAGCAGTGTTGCCAGAAAAGTGACGAGTGATGTGGTTGAACTTCAAGACCTTAGCGGTATCTATCTGAACAATGCCATTGCAGAAGTTCAGGAAGCAGGTGCCGACGCTACCGATCATGTACGAAACTCTATTTTTGGCGGCATCGCGATGTTGCTTTTTGCATTTTTCTCCATGCAAAAATTGAACCGACAATACAAGGTACAGACAGAACGTGCTTTAGAAGCAGAAGAGAAACAACGAAAATTACAACAGCAGTTGGAAAATTACTCCCAGGATCTTGAACGCGATGTCAGCAAAAAAACGCAAGAATTGGAACATCGTTATTACCATCATGCATTGACACAGTTGCCAAACCGTAATCGTCTAATCGAAGATATAAAGACAATGGGTGATATTCATATAGCACTTTTTAATCTTGACAAATTTCAGGAGTTCAATGATTACTTCGGCGAAGAACTTGGTAATATTGCGATTAAAGAGATGGCACGATTTCTTATCGAGAATACACCGGAAGCGTGCCGATTGTATCATGTCAATGGTGATGAGTTTGCTCTTGTGAGCAGTACTGTAAGGGTCAAAGAAGAGTTTATAGAAGGTATCCGTGACCTACAGAAGCGACTTAATTCCAAGCAGTTCCAATACGGTGAAGAAGTCTATATTTTGATGGCCAGTGTGGGCATCGCTTCGAGTAATGTTAACCAGCTTGCCTGTGCCGACATCGCTCTTAAAGAGGCAAAGAAAAACCATACCGGACTCTCTATTTACAAGTCATCCATGGGTATGGAAAAGACATACGAAGATAATCTGCTCTGTTCCAAAAAGCTGATCCATGCTATTAATAATGACAATATTGTCCCTTATTATCAAGCCATCGTCTCGTTGAAAGATGATGCTATTGCCGTTCGTCATGAGGGATTGGCACGTATGATAGAAGAAGATGGCACCGTTACCCCGCCATTCCAATTTTTGAATATTGCAAAGCGTTTACGTCTTTATCCTGAAATTACCAGGACCATGTTTTACAAAATACTTGAGACAATAAAAAATGAGAAAGTCGCAATTTCTATTAACCTATCAGTCGAAGATATGAACAACAGTGACATCGTTAATATGATCATAAATGCCTTGAGTTCTTTTGAGTATAACGGACTGATAACTTTTGAGATCCTGGAGACGGAAGCCTTGGATAATTATGGTGATGTACAGCTTTTTATTGGCTCTGTACGCTCCTATGGTGCGAAGGTCGCCATTGATGATTTTGGATCAGGTTACTCCAACTTCTCGCACATCCTGAACATGCAGGTCGATTATATAAAGATCGATGCCTCGCTGATCTCTAATGTCGATACAGACAAAAACTCCAGACTGATGGTAGAGACCATTGTCAAACTTGCCAAGCAGTTGGGAATTGAGACTGTGGCTGAATTTGTCAGTACAGAAGAGATCTACCATACCGTCAAAGAACTGGGCGTCGACTGGGGCCAGGGCTATTGGTTGGGTAAACCTGTATCTCTGAAAGAGATGAAAGCGAATATTGCATAATGTTTCCACAGAAAAACAGTTGGGAAAAAAGACTCACCGGAGAGTTTGAAAAGACATATTACAAACAATTGGTCCGTTTCCTCCACGAGGAGGAGTTGACACAAACGGTTTACCCGCCAAAAGCAGAGCGTTTTAATGCCTACGAAATGACTCCATTTGAATCGGTCAAGGTGGTGATCTTGGGTCAGGACCCTTATCATGGAGCCGAACAGGCACATGGCCTCTCCTTCTCGGTAAAAGGAGCACAAAAACTCCCGCCTTCACTCAAAAACATCTACAAAGAGCTCGTGGACGATATGGGCTGTCCACTGCCTAAAAAAGGTGACCTTAGCATGTGGGCAAAACAGGGGGTCTTTTTGCTCAATGCCGTCTTGACCGTACGGGCTGCATCAGCCGCCTCGCATCAGCAAAAGGGTTGGGAAGTCTTCACAGATGCAACCATAAGGCTTTTGAGTGCAGAGAAAGAACATCTGGTCTTTATTTTGTGGGGCAAGCCTGCGCAGAGCAAAGAGAAGCTTATAGACAGCGGCAAGCATCTCGTATTGAAAGCGCCTCATCCATCACCTCTTTCGGCGTATCGCGGCTTTTTCGGGTCTAAGCCTTTTTCTAAAAGCAATGCTTACCTCGAAGCAAATGGCATTGCAGGGATTGATTGGTGTCTTTAAATCAATAGTTGAACAGGGCATAGACCGGAAGGTGGTCGGAATACCCTTTCGCGGTGTGGTGTTTGGGGTAGGTACGGCTCTTTTCCCAACGGTAGATCTTACCTTTTTTGAAAAGATATGGCACATCGAACTTTTTGAAACTACTCTTTTTGTATTCCAATCCTTTATCGTCCGCAAGTCTCGGCGAGATGATGATACTGTCCAGTCCTTCGCCTTGTCCACGATATTTATGACTCCAACGATCTTTCATAGGTAGTTCGTACCAGAGGTTGTAGGCACACTCACGGCATGTTTTCAGATCGTTCAGAGTAACAGCTTTATTATGGTCTACAGTCTTTAACACATGATTGATACCGGTCACCCCTCCTGTGTCGTTGAGTTTGCGTTTTCTAACGAAGGTCTCATTTTCTCTAAAGTCGGAATTGAAATCACCCAGCAGTATGTAGTTGACATCACCGAGTGCATGGAGACGCTGTTTCAAGACTTTTGCAGAGAGCATTCGTTTGCTCTCAGGACCGGACTTGGCTTTCCAGTGGTTGACAAAAAGATAGAGCTTCTCATCGCCAAGCTGAACTTTTGCTTCGAGTATATTCCGATATTTATAGGAGGCTGTGACGCGTAGCTCCTGTGTTGTTAGCGGGTACTTTGAGAGCAGGGCCACTTTGACGGATGTGTCCTTTGCTGAAGCGATGGCGTAGTGGGAAAAATAGAGCCCGTCGCGCTGAAGCTGTGTCTTAAGGTCTTTGAGCGCTTGAAGGGACTCTATCTCCTGCAGGGCAATGATATCAGGGGCCATGTCGACAATGACCCTGGAAATGTTTTTTAGCTTGACACGGTAGGTGTCACTGTTCCATCGCCAAGAAGTGTTTGGAATGTATTCGGCATACTCATGACCGCTGTGTCGAAGGTCGAAGAGGTTTTCGACGTTATAGGTGGCTATTTTCACTTCGGCTCCTGAAAGGACAATACTCAAGAATAGTAGAAGAGGAAGGAATCGTCTCACCCTATCCCATTTAGGCGTAAGAGACTTTGTGTCTGCGGTTCACGTCCAAGCAGCTCATGGAAAAGTGTCTGCATGCTTTGTGAACCCCCCTTCGCAAGAATGATGTCAAGATAGTCGCGACCCAGTTTGGTGTCAAAGATACCCTGGTCGACGATTGCAAAATAGGCGTCGGCACTCAGGACTTCGGCCCATTTATAAGAGTAGTACCCTGCTGCGTACCCACCTGCAAAGATGTGTGAAAAACCATTCTGAAACTTGTTATAGCTTGGCGGTTTTATCAGAGAGGTCTTTTCACGCGTACGGTCAAGAAGGTTCTGCACTTCCTCACCCTGGTAAAGACTGAGGTGGAGTTTAAAGTCAAAGAGTGAGAACTCCAACTGGCGCAGCATTCCCATGGCGGACTGGAAGTTCTTTGCTCGGACCAACTTCTCTATCATCGTCTCACTCAAGATCTCATTGGTCTCGTGATGTTTGGCAAAGAGTCTAAGCACTTCGGGTGCATAGGCAAAGTTTTCTAAAAACTGGGACGGAAACTCGACTGCGTCCCACTCTACGCCATTCACCCCGCTGACACCACTCTCATTTACAGTCGAGAGCAGATGGTGGAGAGCATGTCCCATCTCGTGGAAGAGGGTGACAATGTCGTCATGACGCAGCAACGATGGGTTCTCTGAAGATGATGGTGGAAAGTTACAGACGATAAAAGCAGAAGCAAGCTGCTCGTGGCCGTTCTCATCCTTGCAGTGGCTCTGCCAGTTGTGCATCCAGGCCCCGCCGCGCTTGCTTTCGCGCGCTTCGAGGTCCATATAGATACGTGCACGCAGTTTCTCATCGACATAAAGGTCGTAGGCACTTGCTTTGTCGTCCCACAGTTTCTCGTCAACCTCTCTGAAGCTTACACCGAAGAGACGGTGCAAAAAGACAAACATCCCTTCGACAACCGAATTTTGCTCGAAATAGGGACGATAGGCCTCTTCGTCGATATCGTATCGTTCCTTTTTGAGGATCTCGCTGTAGTAGCCGGTGTCAAAACTCTCCAGCGGTGTGTCGCTCATCTTTTTGAGGACCTCTAGCTCATTTTGACCTTGCTGGTGGGCATTGGTCGCAAGTTCTTCCAAAAAGGAGATGACGCTCTGTGTTGTCGGTGCCATCTTGGTGGCGATGGAGTATTCGGCATAGCTCTTGAAACCGAGTATCTGGGCCATCTCTATTTTCAGTGCCAGCAGTTCATCGATAATGGCTGCATTCTGCGGTGCACGGGTGGTGTAGGCACGGTAGAGTTCCTCTCTGTATTCACGGTTAGGACCATAGGTCATGTAGGCGATGTACGATGGCATCTGCAGGGTGAAACGGTAGAGTGTCTTGCCCTCTTTTTCTGTCTTGGCAGTTTCGATGTCGCTTTGCGGCAGCCCTTCGACATCTTTCGGATCTTCGATGATCAGTTCATAGGCATTGGTCGCATCGAGCAGGTTTTGCGAAAAGTCGTTGGTCAGCTCGCTTTTACGCAGGTTAATGGCTTTGAGACGCTCTTTTGGACCAAGGTCAAGATGGGCACCCGAGAGTTCAAAACCCTGTATGTTGAGGTCAATGACACGCTGTTGTTCCTGGTTAAGTACGTCGTATTCACGCTCTTTGATGACTTTGAAGGCTTCGTAGATCGCCAGGTTCTGTCCGATCTCTGTACCGTACTCGGTCAATGGCGGCAGGGCGTCGGCATAGACTTTTTGTGTCGCCTCGGAGTTGTTGACGGCGTTGAGATGCGAAAGCGGCGTAAAAAAATGGCTAAGACGTTCGTCCATCATCTCGAAAGGTCTGACGAAGTTTTGGTAGCTCTTCTCTTTGATGTCAAGAAGCTGTATCAGGGTTTTGCGGTTATGGTCAAGTTTTTCGACCAGCGCGTTGTTAAAACTTTCAAGGTCTATCGTAAAAGGAATAAAAGGTGTTTTGCTCATAATGGTCCTGTCGTCTTTGAATAAAGGGTACTTCTAAAAACCCTATAGAATTGTATGCAATATTTGTTCAAAGGACTCTGTTTTTTATGCATATTAGTCTATTAAAGTTAATCTGCTTATAATTGTTGCGAAAATGATGGGGATAATACCAAAGGAGAGTGTGTGAAGAAGATCTTTGTGATACTTTTTGCAACGGTTGTCGTTGTAAATGCAGCGTGTAAATTGGAGATGAGCACACCGGTCGTTGTGGAGTGGACCGCGTACAAGACACCTAAAAAGATCGGGGTCAACGGCGGATTTCTTGCGACAGTCTATAAGGGAAAGAGTGAAGCGGATGACCTTAAACAACTGTTGCTCAAAAGCAAGGTGATGCTGGAGGTCAACAATGTCGACACCAAAGATGCCTACCGCGATGCCAAGTTGGTGCAGTTCTTTTTTAATATGATGCAGGGTGCGGTTATTGAGGCGGATGTTGTCTCGATGAATGGAGACGACAATTCGGGTGAACTCGTTGTCAACGTCTATATGAACAACAAGTCCATCGACGTGCCGCTGCACTACGAGGTGAAAGAGGGACACTTCCAGGCAAAAGGGGTGTTGAACCTTCTGGACTTTAATGCACAAGAACCGCTGAAGATGCTGACGCTCAACTGCTATGCCCCGCACGAAGGCAAGACATGGGAAGATGTGGCGGTAGGCTTTTCCTTCGATCTGGCAAAGCGTTGCGATAAGTAGGTACTACAATCGCACAGACTCTGGCAAACGTGTGCTCTAAGTCGCCGCTACGACAGCGAGCTGACACTCAAAACTCGTAGTTTACTTTTATCGTTGCCTGCTCTTTGTTGTCAATGATCTCGCCCTGTTTGAGTGGTGGGGCGTATTCAACACCGACAGAGGTCTTCTCATTGACATCGACTTTGATGACTTCAACGGCAATATTGTCGATCGGTTTTACCGGCTGTTCCGTCAATTTGCGCAGCCGCTCTTGCTCTTTTGTCTCCGGTTTCCGGTTGTCTTTGATCACTTCCTGAATTTTGCTCACATTGCCTTCACTCAGTTTTTCTATCAATGTGTCACTCTGCACGAGAGAAAAAAAGAGCGTAAGACTGAGAAGGATCTTCATGGCATTTGTCCCTTTTACCCGCATTGAAATTTTGTGCAATTATAGAGCAGTAGTTTAAACACTTGGTACCGTTAGTTGCTCGTTGGTAAAAGGCAAAAGTCGGGAGTAATACGCTGGCTGACAGCCTAGAACTCATTCTCGTCGCGCTTAGGGCGTCTTGCCCCAAACTGTTGAATGAGAATATCATCATACTTATTGGCCGCTATTTTAAGCCGTTCAAGCCCGATTTTCCCCTCTTCAAAGGTGAGCGACGAATCAATAACGAGGTAGGAGAGGATTATGCTGTTTTCGTTGATGGAAAACAGGAGGTAACTGAACTCGTCATTTTTGTCCAACAGGTAGTCGTACATCGCTTCGATGTTCTCCTGGGGCATATTGCACAACAGGGCATCGGCCATGATGATGCCGTTGTCATAAAAATTGATTCTGATTCGGGCGCTTCCCTCTTCGAACTTCCAGCTACGCTGGCTCTCTCTGGCGATGGTGACATCGATCTTCATCGCGGCCAGTATCTTTTCGATGAGTGCGATGGTTCCGGAGGGTCTGTAGCCGAGTCGGCGCTGTTTGGCGACGTCGAGCTTGACCCCGCAGCGTGGGCAGAAATCATTCTCTATCTCCACCTCTTCGATGAGGTTTTTACAGGAGAAACAGCGGATCACATTTGTTTTCCCAAAGACTTTAAATGTGTCGAGGGCTTCGCGCACGTAGTAGTAGGGAAGGGCAAAACCGAGGTTCTGGGTATTGAGCAGAATAAAGGTGTTGACACCGATGACCTCACCGTTTTCGTTGAGCAGCGGTCCCCCGCTGTTACCGGGGTTGATAGGAGTGTCGATCTGCAGGTACTCGAGGTCGCCCTCAAGACGGTCCGCTTTTGAGACGATCCCCTCTGTTGCCGAGTAGTTAAGGCCGTAAGGGTGGCCGATGGCAATAGCGATGTCGCCGTCATGAACCGCTTCGCTGTTTAGGCTTAAATGGTTGTCAATGCGCATCGGCGGGAGGGCAATAAAGGCGAGGTCAAGTACCTGGTCGTCATAGATGACGGTTGCTTTTTGGCGTTTAAGGGTCTTTGCAGAGATGACGACCTCTTTGAGCCCGCTGACAACATGGGCGTTGGTGACAATGAGGTTATCGATTACAAAACCGCTGCCGCTGCCATAAGGCGTATTGATCTGGATGATGTTGTTGATGTAGGTCTGGAGTATGGTCTGTGTGTTCATCGTTCGGTATAGTTCAGGTTTTTGAGCTGCAGAAAAAAGCTGTGGCTGAACTCCTCCAAGGTGGTATAGTTGAGTGCCTTGCCAAAAGGCTTAAGATGGCTGAACTGTTCCTTATAGGGTCGTATGGCATCATTGATCGCAGAAGTGATCGCCTCTTTTTTAAAGCTTTTGGTCTCGGTGATGTAGAAGGGCTGATACCCAAGCGCATGAAAAAATGTACTGTTCTGCACCTCGACAAGCAGGTGCAGCAGCTCCCGGTAGGAGGGATGCAGACCGTAGTTGTAGAGAATGTAGAGCGGAATGTAGCGGTTAATGGTCATTGCAACGTGGTCGTAGCGGTGTTGACGGAACCAGCGGTACTTCTCCAGCGACGCTTCGATGAACTGGTTTAACTCTTCGTAGGTGGTATGCTCCATCGGCGAAAAGGTGTAGTCAGCCTTGTAAAATTGCGTTGAGAAAGCGTCAAATTCCAGTTTGTCCAGTTTTTGAATAAAGAGAAGCAGCTCGTCGTTTTTCTGGTCGACCTGGCGTTCGTCATTGGTAAAAAAGCTGTTGATCTTTTCAAAGGTCTCCTGCATGATCTCTTTATGCGGGACCAACAGATAGTCGATCTGGAAGAGCAGGCTCAAAAGAGTAAAGGAGACGGTACTGATATTGTCGTTGGCCGGCAGCTGTTTCAGCTCGTTTTGACAGTCAGAGATCCAGCTCTTCATGGCATCGTACTTTATACGAAGTTCCTTTTCGTCGATAGGCTTGAGGTGTTCGACTTCGGTCATACTGGTCTGTTTAAAATGGTACAGCAGGAACTCTTTTTCATAGTCGGCGTTGAGGGCAAGCTCACGCAGCGGATAGAAGATCTTCTGGGGTGTCATGGTGGTGTTGTCGAGGTAGAGCTTAATTGCCAAAACGTCACCGTGGGTGTAATAGCGTACATAGGTGAGCTCGTCGTTACGTTCCAGAAGATGGCGCTTGATAGCAACGTTCATCAAGGCTCTCTGTGTGA
This sequence comes from Sulfurimonadaceae bacterium, assembly GCA_041553195.1. Taxonomy (GTDB): domain Bacteria; phylum Campylobacterota; class Campylobacteria; order Campylobacterales; family Sulfurimonadaceae; genus Sulfonitrofixus. The sequence goes on along the minus strand of JBFEJN010000034.1, from coordinate 17,002 downwards.
TGATGGCATGTGCTTCGAAGGTCTTGGCCGTTACATGCCCCCGAACAATCGCCGTGCCCTGGTAGAGTTCGAAATGGAGGGCCTCTCCTTCATAATGAAGCCGTACGTTCTGGTTGGAGAGGTTGTCTGAGAAGTTTTCGAGTGAGTGGAGGTAATGCTCGTAGGCTTCGAGTGTCTTGCCCTCTCGAAACGCTTCGACTGCCTGATTGAAAAGTTGATGTTCGAGAGGGTTTAGCTGTGCATTGATATTGCGGCCGAAATCATGCTGCCGGGGTCGCACAGCTTTGGCATAGTGAAAGAGACGCTCAAACCAGTCGCTCATCGGGACTCCTCGATGTATATATAGGTGAGTATAGAACGCAGAGGCTAAAAAGCGTCTTTACCGTTATTGTGGAAATCGTTTCATCAGTGCTTTAAGCACTTTATTGATGTAGTCTGTCTTCTCTTGCGGTGTTTTCATGTTTTTAAGATAGTCAATCGCGGTTCCGCGCCAGATGATCTTATGTTCGTTCGGTGCCACGGCATCGACGATGAGTTTGCCCTCGTCATAGGTGTAGGTCCGTGTCTGGGGAATAGCAATTGTATGGTAACCGTAACCGTAGGAATAGGGGTACATGTTGACATACTGATAATCGGTGTCGATGCGTGTCTTCGAGGTGACACCGGTGTGAAAGACGAAGTAAAAGTCTGCACCTTCTTTAGCTGTTTCGATATACCCTTTGGCAGTGAGCTCATTACGTAAAGCTGCAATAATACGGTCAGAGGTCAGGGTGTCTTCGCCCTCGAGTGTTTTGTGTACGATCGCAAAGTTCTTCGGCGGCGTCAGGTCGGCATTAGGATCGTAGTCGGTTGCAATTTTTAGAGAGGAACATCCGCTGATCAACAGGGCAAACAAAAGAGCAAATATAACAGGCATAAAGGTCCTTTTACACTCTCTTAGTGTTGAGAGTTGTTGAGATACTCAAGTAGAATATTGTAGCAATTTCTACAGAAACCATAGCTAAAAGGAGCGTTCGACAGACGCGAAGTGGCCGTATTCGAGGCAATTGCGGCGATATACACTGGGTATGGCCGGTACCTATCCAGTAAGAGTAGCTTTCTTAAAAGAAAACAGGGCTGATGAGATGAAAATTGTTTTTTTAATTTCATATAAGGTAAAATTCGACTTTATAACTATTTACGGACGCAAGGATCGAAAGTTGGTGCATATCAAAACAATTTGCCTGATGATACTTTTAGTTGCGTCATTGCTCCAAGCTTCAGAAAGTGCTGTCAAAACGGTTGCTTTTGCACAAGATACATTAGCCAATGATTTTCGAAAGGCGCAGGTCTTTGAAGTGCGTGATGCACTCTCTTCACACGATGATATCAGGTTTGTCTATTCGGATGCAAGAGGCGAACACGCACTGTTGATCCGACAAATCGAAAAGTTTATAAAGGCCAATGTCGATCTGCTCATCATCGGGACCAATCATGCTGACGCAGTCGTCCCTGTTATTACCAAAGCACATAAGCTTGGGATCCCTGTCATCATTTTGGACCGGGGTGTCAACACCCAAAACTACACCACATTCATTAACTCCGATAATGTCAAAATAGGCACGATCGGTGCACAATACATTGCGAAGCGTTTGGACGGCAAAGGTCTTGTCCTGCTTTTGGAAGGCCTGCAAGAGGCAGATGTCACACAGCTGCGTTCCAAGGGATTTTTGAACGAGATCGGAAAATATGAGCAGATCAAGGTTATCAGGCGTACCGGCAACTATTTGCGTCGAGACACCATCGGAGTAATCGAAAAACTGCTTAAAGACGGGTTCCGGGTTGATGCCATCTTTTCAGAAAGTGACAGTATGGTCAGCGGTGTACGCTCTGTTTATCAGCGTCATGGTATCGACATGGCATCGGTCATCACCGTTGGCTGTGATTACACCAGTGAAGCCCGTCAGGCGATTTTGTCCGGAATGCAGAGCGGGTCCATACGTTTTCCGCTTGGCGGTAAAAAAACGGCAGAAATCGCACTGAAAATTTTGGCTGGAGAGAAAGTGGCTAAGCATATTTATAATCCGGTCAAACTGATCACACGCGATAATGCGAATGCTGTGCCACCGATTTTTTAATGATGAAAAAATTTACACTTACCTTTAAACTATCGGCACTGCTGCTGAGCATCGTCTTGATCACATCGCTTACATTGGGGGTCTATTTTGACGGCTTTTTGAAAGAAAACTTTTTTGAAAGCACGCAAAAGCGGATGTACCACGGTTTCCACAGACTTGACGGCGATATTAATAAAGCGACGGAAGATCTGAAAAAAGGGACCGCATTTATACAGGGTGATGAAAGTATTCTGGCCTCGATCGATCTGATCAACAACTATCAGGACAAAAACAACTATAACGCGATTCTGCTGGATGAAGAAAAAAAGATCATTGCCGGCGTTTTGTATGAAAAAGTGCGTCTGGCATTAACCAATGATATCGCCCTCTATGACAAAAACGAGGAGCTGATCGCCTACGTCACCAGAGAAGGTGACTGCTATTACCTGCACTATATCTCCTATGAAAATGGGACACCTGTGTTGTATCGTAAACATGAAAATGATGCGCTGTTCGTCAAGCAAATGTTTCAGGTTCACCCGAGGGTCATCTTGAAACACAATGATTATTATAAAAAAGCACAAATCGTCAACCATGATATTATTACCCGTCATATGTACGACCATGCTCTTTTTATAAAATCGCACCGTAGTATCAAAGAAGAGGGCAGTGCACATGTCCAGGCTCATGTCGAGATGTCATTTGCGATCGGTCCGGATTATCTTGAGGCACTTTCGAACAACCTTAACTTACCGATAACGATTGTAGAAGAGCCCTATTTTGGTGCGGATGGAAAGGCGCTTTCGAATCTTGACAAATTCACAAAAGTAGAAGTGTATCAAACCGATGAAGATTATGTCTCGGTCGCACGATTTGACACCAATGATAAACCGGTCTATTTCGTTGCCACCTTGAACAAAGCGCTTTTAAAAAGCACGCTCAATGACAACAGACAAAAGCTTTTGATCATCTTGCTTCTTGTCAACGTCATTGCTGTTTTTTTGCTTCGTATCATCTTTAAGTTCACATTATCTGAACCAATGCATGTTTTGATGGATCAGATTGAGATGATCGAAAAAGGTGACTACAGTGATTCTAAACAGCTACAAACCGGTGACGAGCTGCAAAGTATTTCAAGTAATATCCGCGCACTTTCCGCAGCGGTCAAAGAGCGCGAAGATGATCTGCAGCGCTCTTCTGAGACAATGAAGTATCTGTCCGATCATGATGCATTGACAAATCTCCCAAATCGGCGCTTTCTTGAAGTCCGTCTTGAACACGCGATTGCACTCTCAAAGCGCAACAGTATGCAAGTGGTCATTCTCTTTTTCGATTTCGATCATTTTAAACAGATCAATGATACATTGGGCCACAATGTCGGTGACAACCTGCTCAAAGTGGTCGCATCACGTTTGAAAAAAAACTTGCGTGATACCGATACATTGGCCCGCATCGGCGGGGATGAATTTATTATTCTGATGGAAGAAGTCTCTGAGATCGAGGATGTACACAGGGTGGTCCAAAAGGTGGTCGAAGACTTCAAAACACCTTTTATTGTCGATGAACACAAAATCAGTGTCACGGCCAGTATCGGGATCGCGGTCTACCCCGATGACGGTGAGGACAGTGTGACGTTGATCAAACATGCCGATTTGGCAATGTATCAGTCAAAAGAGCGGGGTCGAAACCGGCACACCTTTTTTTCCAAAGAGCTTTCTGAACAGATAGAAGAGCGTATGTCCTGCATCTATTCATTACGTTCAGCGATTGAGAATTTTGAGGAGTTCTCACTTGTTTACCAGCCGAAATGTGCACTTGACAATGAGACCTGTATGGCGATAGAAGCTCTTATCCGCTGGCAACGTCCGGGTATCGGCATGGCGCAGACCCAACAGTTCATTGCGATAGCAGAAGAGACCCGGTTTATTATTCCGATCGGTGAGTGGGTTTTGACACAAGCCTGTCAAGACTTTATGCAACTGCAGCGCGAAGGGCACTCTTTTGACCATATCAGTATCAATGTCTCGAGTATACAGCTCAATCACAGTGACTTCTCAAACACACTGCAGCGTGTCATTGACAAGACGGGCATACCTGCCGGCAAGATTGAGTTGGAGATTACTGAGAGCTATGTGGCAACCAATACAGATAAAGCACTGCAAACGCTTCATAAGATCCGGGCTATGGGTGTCATGCTGGCCATTGACGATTTCGGAACAGGTTACTCTTCGATGAGTTACCTGCAAAAACTGCCGGTCACACGCCTCAAGATCGATAAGTCGTTTGTCGATGATCTTCCGGACTCACAGGAACACCTTGCCATCACGAGAGCGATCATTGCCCTTGCCAAGACCTTCGATCTGAAAATCACAGCCGAAGGGGTGGAAACGCTCGAGCAGATGAAACTACTCAAAGACGAAGGGTGTGACGAAATGCAGGGTTATTACTACAGCAAACCACTCGCACTCGAAGATCTAAAACATTTTATGTTGAACATAAAGACTGACGAGGCGGATTATTGGACTTGTGTCGTGAAGTAGAGTATGGTCACGACCTCGATAACGACCATCGCCAGAAAGGCTCCCCTGTAGACGGACAGCGGGTCACGTTCGACAAAGGTGGTGTCTTTAGGATGAAAGGGTTTGACATTTGCCGGTGCCTTGAGCTCGTAAAAAAGTTCCGAGTAGTGTTTGTAGCGTTCTTTCGGGTCGATAGCGATGGCGCGCAAGATAACGGCATCGAGCCAATTGGGAATATTTTTGTTGTACTTGCTTGGCGGTGGTGCCTGTTTGAACCGGGGTGTCTGAAACGGTTCGATCTCGCCATAGGGAAAACGGCCGGTTAAGGCCCAGTATATCGTGACACCGATGGAAAAGAGCTCGGTAGATTCGTTAATAGCGGCACCGCTGAAACGTTCGGGGGCAAGGTAGCTCGGAGTACCGGCACGTGAGTTCTCTGAGAAAATATCGACAATACTGCCGAAATCGACCATTTTGAAACGTGTTCCGGCGGTGTCCTTGTCACTGTAGACAATGATGTTCTCGGGTTTGATATCACCATGGACAAGCCCAAGGTTCAACAGGTGTGCCTCGGCTTTGTGGAGGAACTTGGCGAGGTTGATGGCATTGTCGACAGAGAGACGCTGCCCTTTTAGAAAGTCCATAAGGTTATTGCCTTCGACCAGCTCCATGAGGTAGTATCGGTAGGTGCGATCGTCCGGTATCCAGGCATGCCCAAAGGCTTTATGGGTGATCTGTTTCGCATACCAGGCTTCATGGACGAACTGATCGACGGACTCCTCCTCATCGTTCATGGGAAACTTCATGACCAGGCTCTCGCCTGCCTTGGAGACCTTCCAGATACGCCCATGTTCCATCATCGGACTTTCAAGTGTGTAGCCGTCGATCTCATCGCCAATCTTAAGCGTTTCAGGGATGATCAACTCCAGTTTTTTTGCGGCATTGCGTTCGTCAAAGGCGGTGACGGTAAAGATCTGCAAGGTGGCGTCATCGCGGTCATAATCTCTGTGCTCTTTGGTCACACTCTCGACAATAATCTTGGCACTTAAGCCTTTGTTGATCTTCTCTGCGAGCACGACATCACTGATGAGGTTGTAGACACCGTCGCTGCACAATATGATCTTGTCACCTGTTTGGAGCGGGGTCTCTTTGATAGTCGGTTCGACATGGTCGTTGAGACCGCAGGCCTGGGTGAGAACATGCGACATATATTCATCGTCCATGTTATGGTCGACACTCAGCAGCTCCAACGGACCGTTGTCACGCTGCAGGTAGATGTGGGAGTCACCGAGGTTAGTGGTGTAGAGCGTTCTGCCGTCGATGACTGCGATGCTCAGGGTAGTCAGCAGCTCGATCTGTCCGTATTGGGACATCGACTCTTTAAAGAGCATGCGGTTGATGTGCTGGGTAAAGACGGTGATCGATTTACCGACATCCCAGGCTTTCGGACGAGTCTTGAACTGGTTCATAAAGTACTTGACTGTCTGACGGGCGGCAACACCGCCTTTTCTGGCGGAGCCGACCCCATCGCACAATACGGCGAGAAAAAGAGTATTGTCGAGGATGGTGTGGTCGCAGGCATCGTCACCGCTGATGTCAGCCGCTTTGGGTTTGATATATTCGGAGGATTTTACATGTAGCATTGGTCAGGACCCTGTCAAAATAGTGTGGGACATAAAATACCCTTTTAGAGATACTAGCAAAAGTATCCCAAAAAAGGTACGAATCGCTTCGTACACTCAGAGGCACAATTAGATTCTACCGCCGGCAGTGACACCCCAGGTCGTTCTCCAACGTGTCTTGACAAGAGAGATACCTGCGATCGCGACAAGAACGACCGCAGCAAAGATCAGGAAACCTGCCGTGTAGCCGTCAAATGCACCTTTCGACCAGCCCAGTGTCTTGATCAGTGCCGTACCGCCAAGACCGCCGGCCGCACCGATGATCCCTGTCATGATTCCGATGTCCTTCCCGAAACGCTGCGGTACAAGCTGGAAGACCGCACCGTTAGCCATACCGAGATTCGCCATGATCAAGAAGAGTACAACGATCGCCAAAGCAAACGGGAGTTGAACCAAAGCATTGATTGTTGCCATGACAGCGACGGTTCCGAAGAAGAAGTAGAGTGACTTGACCCCACCCATCTTGTCGGCGATCGCACCGCCCACCGGACGAAGCACTGCACCTGCGAAGATACAGAGTGCACCGAAGTAACCCGCCATGACCTTGACGTTCTCTTCTGCCAGCCAGTCCATACCCAGTGCTGCCATCTCCGGCTGGTAGGTGTTCATCAAATAGACTTTCATGTAACCGGCAAACCCGACGAAACCACCGAAAGAGATCGCGTAGAAAAGATTGAACCACCATGTGTCTTTGTCTTTGAGCAGCTTGCCGTAGTCTTTAAGCTTTTTCGGATTTTGCTTGTACACCGATTCCGGAGCATCTTTTGCCATAAACATATAGGTCACAAAGATGATCGACGAGAGAACGGCACCCACAAGGAAGACCGATGACCAACCCCAGATCTCAGCGATCTTCGGTGCGAAAAGGAAGTCGATAACGACACCGATATTACCGGCACCGGCAATACCGAGAACAACACCCTGAAGCTTTGGCGGGTACCATTGACCGGCCTGAGGAAGGGCAACAGCGAATGAAGCACCGGCAAAACCAAGACCCAGTGCAACGATGAGAAGCTGGTTATACGTAATGCTGTCTGCCTGTAGATAGGCAAAGAAAAGTGCCGTAATAACGATACCCTGTGAGATCAGTGCCGTTTTTTTGGCACCGAATTTGTCAACACCGAAACCAAGTACGATACGCAGCAGTGCTCCTGAAAGGATCGGCAAGGAAAGCAGGGTCGCTTTTTGACCCGCTGTCATTATAAAGCCTGTTGCAGCCAAGGCCTCTGTTATCTCTGTAGAAAGGGGCCCGAGCATTGTCCAGACCATGAATGAAAAGTCAAAGTATAAAAAGGCTGCCAGCAGTGTCGGCCAGTGTCCTTCTCCTTTGAGTGCTTTTAAGTTCGCCATGTATTCTCCTTGTGGCATATCAGTGTAATGCCGTAATTCTATTGCATAAAATTTAATTATTATTCAATTGGTTGGTTAAAAATTAGACAATCCGTACGTGTATTTTATGTGTGGACGCTATTGATGGCCAATTAAATGGATAGTAATGCTCTATATGGGAATCTGTCAAGGTTTTTTGAAGACATGATCAGAATTTAGTTGGTTAAAAAATAGGCATTGATGCTCAATGGACCTGAAGCAAAGAGAATATAATACAGGCAACTTATATATGCAGACAAAGAGGTGGTTTTCTTGCAGACACCATTAGAAGATTTTATCAGTTATAAAGCGGAAACGGGGATGCAGTGCGGCAACTACTCCATCGACATTCCCGAGCTTAATGCGGGCGAACAGTACCGTTTCCACTTTGACGCGACTGCCTGCGTGGGGTGCCGCTGCTGCGAGGTCGCCTGCAACGAGCAGAACAACAACCCGGCCGACGTCAAGTGGCGCCGCGTGGGTGAGATGGAAGCCGGAAGCTTCCCTGACACCCTGATGCTTTTTAACTCTATGAGCTGTAACCACTGCGTGGACCCGGCCTGCCTCATCGGTTGTCCGACGGAGTCTTATATAAAGATAGACGCGACCGGTATCGTTGTTCATGACGATGACACCTGCATCGGTTGTCAGTACTGTACCTGGAACTGCCCGTACGGCGTGCCGACCTACCACGAAGAGCGCAAGATCGTCACCAAGTGCCACATGTGCCACGAACGTCTGGACGTCGGCGAGTCTCCGGCCTGTGTTCAAGCCTGTCCGGCCGGTGCGATCATGATCGAGACGGTCAATGTAGAGGAGTGGCTTTCGGGCGACATTGACGCAGAGGGCAACATGCCGCACCTTGTCGATGCCCGTGTGACCAACTCGACCACCCGTTTTACGCTGCCGGAGAACTACGAAGAGGAGATGCGCAGAGCCGACGAACACCACCTCAAACCGTTCCACTCGGAGATGCCACTGGTCTTTATGACGGTGTTGACGCAGATGTCCCTGGGGGCTTTTTTCGGTCTCTTCATGGGTGAATTTTTGGGATTGCTGGGACTGCAAAGTCCCTCATGGATGCTGGCGCTTTTAGTCGTCGTTCCGGCGGCACTCGGTCTGCCGCTTTCCGCCTTGCACCTTGGCCGTCCTTTCCTTGCGATGACCGCCATGAAAAACATAAAAAACTCATGGTTGTCGAGAGAGGCTCTTGCCTTGGGGCTCTTTACCGCAATGATGACGGTCAATGCCGGACTCTACTTTTTGGAGGTCAACCCGGCGGTGCGTCTGGTCTTTGAAGCCCTTACTCTGTCCGTCGGACTCTTCGGTATCTACGCCCAGGGCATGATCTACCAGATCGAAGCCCGTCCGTCATGGAACCGACTGACGACACTGCTGAAGTTTTTTGGAACCGCGTACACAGGGCTTTACCTGCTTGCGTTCGGTGCGATGATACTCGGTCATGAGAGTGCGGTCGTACCGCTTATCAGTGCCGGGATGATCTTGGCGGTTGCCCACGGTTTCTTTACTTTCGAGGACCGCCGTGCGCTCAATGCCCCGCAAAAGTACGAACGTGAACTGGTCAAGACACGCCGTATTTACGATGAGCTTTTCCCGATGCATGCCAAAGTGCGCATGGCGACCTTTATCGGCGGGGCGATCCTGCTGCCGCAGATCGTGACGATCTTTGCCGGTGCAGGGATGAACACTGCCTCGATGGTGGTGCTCGGATTCGCCTTTGTCCTGATGGTGACAAGCGAGCTGTTTGACCGTTTCCTCTTTTATGTGACATCGGTTCCGTTAAGTATGGCCGGCGGCTTCTTCGTCGGTAATCAGCGTTAGGGGTTTATTATGATTGCCAAAATAAAAGATTTTCTCGGTTTTGACATCAAGGCCGACAAATACAAACTCTCCAAAGATCCGCAATTCGGGATGATAGCCGATGCCAAAAAACCGGACAAATGGGTTTTTTCGACCTGCGGTTACTGCGGTGTGGGCTGCGGCCTTTACATCGGTGTTAAAGACGGCAAAGCCGTCTACACCAAGGGCAACCCGAAACACGACGTCAACATGGGCACTCTCTGCCCCAAAGGCCTCAGCGAGCACGAACTGGTCAACTCGCCGCACCGAATTGCTGCACCGATGCTGCGGGGCGAGAGCGGTAAACTGGAGGCGGCGAGCTGGGAGCAGACCTTTATCCGGGTGAGCAACGAGTTTAAACGTATTACCAAAGAGCACGGCTCCAAAGCCATCGGGATCATCTCGACAGGACAGCTGCTTACCGAAGAGTTCTATACCCTCGGCAAGTTTGCCCAGCTCGGTCTGCAGACCAACAACTACGACGGTAACACGACACTCTGTATGGCCTCAGCTGTTATGGGGTACAAGCAGTCGCTGGGTTCGGACGGCGCGGTCGGTTCGTACGAGGATTTCGAAGAGGCAAACACCATCTTGCTCATCGGTGCGAACATCGCCGACAACCACCCTATCTTGAAACTGCATATCGCCAAAAACAAGAAGAAGCCGAAGATCATCGTCATCGACCCGCGCAAGTCGAAGACGGCGCAGATGGCCGATCTGTACGTTCCGATCAACCCGGGGACCGACCTTGCGCTAATGAACGGCATCGGCTACATCATCTTAGAGCAGGGGTGGGAGAACACGGCGTACATCAAAAACAAGACCAATGGCCTGGGTGAACTCAAAAAACACCTGCAGGACTACCCGCCGCAGGAGGTCTCACACATTACGGGCATCGACGTCAAGACACTTTATGAACTGGCCCGTCTGGTCGCCGGCAGCGACGCGACATTGACGGCGTGGACCATGGGTGTCAACCAGTCCTATATGGGGACTGACACGGTCAGCTCCATTATCAACATGCACCTGCTCACCGGGCAGATCGGCCGTCCGGGCGCGGGGCCGTTCTCAATTACCGGTCAGTGTAACGCCATGGGAACCCGCGAGACGGGCTTTACCTCGTCGCTGCCGGGCTACCGCAACTTCGGCGACGAGGCTGCACTGAAAGAGTACGCCTCGATCGTCAAGGTTCCCGAGGCGATCATTCCACGCGAACGCGGCTACAAATATGCTGAGATCATCGACGCCATCGACCGCGGGGAGATCAAAGCGCTCTGGATCGTCGCGACGAACCCGCTGGTCAGTTTCGTCGACCAGGCCAAACTGCGCAAGACCCTTGCCAAACTCGACATGCTGGTCGTACAGGACGCTTTTATGGGCGACACGGCGCAGCTGGCCGACGCCGTCTTCGCCGCAGCGACCTGGGGTGAAAAAGAGGGGACCTACACCAACTCCGAACGCCGTGTCAACCGTGCCAATAAAGCGGTCGAGCCTTATGGCGATACCAAGTCGGACTTCGACATCGTCGTGGAGTTCAGCAAACATTTCCAGGGGGTCAGCGAGATGCTTTTCCCGAACTGGACAAAACCCGCCCATGCTTTTAACGAGTGGAAAGAGGTGAGCCGAGGTCAGCTCTGCGACTACTCGGGTATAACCTATGAACTCCTCGAAGAAGAGGGGGGCGTGCAGTGGCCGTGCAACGAGGCGAACCCGAAAGGGACCAAACGTCTCTACGGTGAGGGAATGGACTTTAGAACCGCGGACAAAAAAGCCAAACTGCTGCCGCTGGAGTGGTATCCGATGCAGGAGAACCTGAGCGCAGAGTTCCCGGTCATGCTCAACACGGGCCGTACCGTTGAACAGTGGCACACCCGCACCAAAACACGTTCCATCGATATCATCAACAACCTGGCACCGGAGGCCTGGGTCGAGATCAACCCGGCTGACGCGGCGCAGCTGCAGGTGAGCAGCGGCGACCGTCTGACCCTCTCCTCACCACGCGGAAAGGTCGAAGACGTGCTTGTCAAAGTGACCCAGAACATGGCGCCGGGGCAGGTCTTTGTGCCGTTCCACTTTAACGAGCAGCTCATCAACCAACTGACCCAGCCTCTTTTCTGTCCGAAGTCGGGTGAGCCGAACTATAAACAGACCGCCGTACAGCTGCACTCCGAGAAGGTGCCGCAGGGTATTAAGGTCAAAGAGCAGGGCATTGCGGGTGAACTTAGTCATGAGAAAGTGACGGAAGAAATTCGGAATGTTGCAGTAAAAGCGAAACAGGCGTAAGCCAAACCCGCCGTTACTAGGTTTCCTTCGTATAGCTTTTTTGACCCCAAAGCATGTGCAGGAGCATCGCAAGGAGAGAACCCAGAATCGCGAAGAGCATGTCTTTTTGCGCGTCCCAGATGTCGCCTTGTGTCAGCATCTTCAAACAGACGTCCTGAGGCTGCGGGCAGAACACGACCATGCTCAGCCATTCCAGAATTTCATACCCCGCACCGATACTGGCGATGAACAAAAAGGCGATCAGATAGCTGAGCCGTCTGGAGATGCCCTGATGGAAAAAGACTTCAAAAAACGGCACAAAGACCATCAGTCCAAAAAGAAAATGGATGAACTGATCGTAGTAGTTTCTCTTAAAACCGAACCAGTCCGAATACCAGATGAAATAGGTCATGTTGTTATAGGTCATGTGCGCACCGAAGAGATGCAAGCTGACAAAAGCAGTAAGAGAGAGGTAGGTCAGGTTGTTAAAGTCGTAATGTCTGTCGAGCCAGAGAACTACGGGAAACACGGTGACAACCAGAACATTTTCGAGTGCCCAGATGCCGAAATCGACCGGGTTGATCGCCAGAGCGATCCAGAGTGCAACAAAGATGACGATCAGACTTTTTTTGAACATAATGGTTTGGTACTTCCTTGTTAAGGTCTTTACAATGATTTTAACATAGATAAGCAGTGATTGACATACACTCTGTGCAGCTATGTTGCTGCACTGTTGAATGTTTTTTGATTACGCCGGAAAACGGGTACCGCGATCTGTTTTCCCCGTTTACTTTGGAGAGGAGAGCTTTCTTCTTGCGATCATTGCGCCGATAACAAGAAATCCGAGTATCATGAGAACAAGAGAGGTGTCGTCAAACGCACTTAACAGCTTCTCGGCCGTGTTATTGTCGTGCATCTGGACCACATCATCTCCCGGCGGCGGTGGTACGACTGTCCCATCGTCTGAGGTCGATACGCTGAACTTCGTATAGGAGCCGCCGAGCCCCACCTCGTTGTTAGTCTCGTTCCATACGGCGAAGACGAGATTGCCGGCCGGCGTCGTACGCAGCTGTGACTCAGCGCGGTAATTGCTGCCAATGGCCTCGACGACAGTCGTCGGACTGTAGTTCTCTCCCTTGTCCATTGTCCTCGTATAGTAGATATCGCCATCGACTGCACCGCCGATATGGTCATAGACATTGCTCTCCACACCCCACGCTGCGATCAGGACACTCTTGTTCTGACAGTTTTCGGGGTTTGTGATATTTTCCGGGTCCGTGCAACCCGGACCGTTACCAGGCATACCGACAAGACGGGGTTCTTTGACATTGATCTTCTTGTCAGCTACCTGAGAGAGGTTCTTGGCGACACTCCAGCTATCTGTAACGGCGTTGTAGCGGCGTACCCAGAAGTTGTAGTTCTCCATGTCGGTATATTTCGACACCGCCCAATCTTTTGTGTAGGTGTAGCCGATATGAAAGTCGTCCCCGCGGATCACCGCACGGTGCGCCCTTGCATCTTCATAGTTATTTTTCTCTGTGCTGTCTGCCAGCGTGTTCGTCGGCGGCTCTTCTGTACCGCCTATCGGTGTCCAGGGAATCGTGTTGCTGCTGATGTTGAAGGCGGGGACATTGTTGAGTGCGATCGCTTCGGCATAGACTGAGGTCCTCGCATTCGCATCGACAGGCGGCACCATGTCTTCGGGTCTGAGACCTGTGGAGGCTGAGTCGCCGCTCGTCTTAAATCCCAGACGGACCATAATGTCGGCAGGTCCGCCCTCGACGGCATTGCCCTGTCGCCACAGTACTCCCATGCGCATGCCGTCGGCTGATGGCTTGGTCTGCGTCACAAAACGGACACGGCGGCTGTTCTCCGCCGGATCACTGATGATGGCCCCGGGCTGTCCAACATCAGGCGTATTGAACGCAAAAGTATGGTAACGCACAAACTTCCCTTCGTCCAGACCAGCCGAGCCCTTTGTCTCTTCATAGGCGACAATAGCGGTCGGGACCGTCTCCCCTGTCGTTAATGCGACGACCGCCGTATTGGCACGCGATGCACCGCTGCTTCCGGTCTCGAGAGCGGTGATCAGTGTCGTACCGTCATGCAAGAAGACAGGGTTGTTGTTGCCTCCGCTGCCGACGTTTGTAAAGTTGTCCGTGAGCCGGGTCGGTGTGTTGGTGAATCCGGCCATGAGATCTTCGGTATAGGTGTACCAGATATCCGTACCGTGCGTCACCTTGGCACCGGAGGAACCATCACCCGGGCCTTCCGCATTACCGATCTGAAGGCCGTGCGGGTCTTCCTGCCAGGTGATAACCCATTTGCCCTTTGCCGGCGAACCCATGCTGAGCCCTCTGTTGAGGTCCTGTTTCGCATCGCGGATACCGCTTGTCAGACGGCTTGTGACCCAGGTCGGGGTCGCATCCGCAAAGTTGATATGGGACTCGTAAATGCAGGAGAAAGGCAGCGAGAGACCGTCTCTCTCGTTGTAGCTGACGATCCGCTGTTCGGTCTCGTCGCAGTACTTGTCGATCCAGGTGACCACGGCGAAGTTGCCGGAACTGAAGATGTTTGGTTTCTCGGAATCGCCGTAAAAAGGCTCTTCCGGCCCGAGGCCGCCGGCCGTCATGCGCCATCTTGTCGAGACACTGTAACTGTCCGCAGTATTGGAGATGTTGACGGCAGGCGTCCAGTCTGACTGCGAGCTGCAGTAGCCGTTTGCGGCCGTCGGCATGCAGGTACGCACAAAGATGTCCCGCGCTTTACGGACCGCATCGTCTTTGAGGTCGTAGACATCATGCTGGCTAGGAACAGCGTCGCCATAGACGGCGATCAGCAGACCATTTCCCAGCCGTACCAGCTTCGTCTTTGCCGCCGACCCGTCACCGTTAACCACGCCGTCCGACGAGAGTATCTCCGGCGGTGAAAATTCGAGCGCACCAAAGAGCGCCGTCCCCATCAATAAGGCACTCAAACCTAAACGCATCGGTGAATAATCTAACGTGTATCGCATGGTATACTCCTTGCTTCTGCAGGACTATATTGCGCTATAACATCTTCAATACGTCCGGCAAAAGGAACTTTGTGTTATTAATTTTCATTATACTGTAAATATTTTAATTCAAAATATATCTGAAAAACAAAGTCATTTTTCATTTTACAAGATTAAGAATTTTCTGATGAAAAGACGAGACTTCTCTTAATCGCTTTGCTCTCTTGTTACTATCGTTTTTCTATATAAGGCACGAAGGAGAAAGAAAACTGATTGGGCATGGGAGACAGATCACTTTTCATCTTTAGTTGCCAAAGAGTCACGCTTTAGGTCGTCACTGCTAATGACCATGGTCCACCCAAAGACGTACCTGACTTTGTCCGACTGTCGGCCGTCTTCGTTGTCTGGCATGTAGGAAGCGGTCAGAAAAAAGTCTTTCCATCTGATCGTAGCGGATTGATCGGAGGCGGAGTGTTGTGTATCGTCGATGGCCGCACTTTTTGTGCCTCCTGCATGGAGTGTGAATGCGAGGTCATCCATAACATCGTAGGTGTAGTTTAACTCTACGTAATAGCCGGGTCTGTCACTGGCAATGTAGCTGTTACTGTAGGCATAACGGGCAGAGAACCCTGCGTAAGCTGCACCGATCTGAACCTCGGTAAAAGAGCTGCTCTCCTTATTCTCCCATTGGTCGGGCTGGAAGTCATAACTGTACTTGCCTCCGCTTGGAAAATAGTAATAGCGAAGGGCAAGATCGATGTCGACCGCCCCGAGCTTAAACCCGTGGCCAAGATAGCTCTGCACCTCATAACTGGGCCGGTCTCCATAGTCCGTGCTCGAAGACCATACACCAATATAGCTTCCTTGCGGTGCGTGGTACGCAAGGTCCGCTGCGATCGCCGGCGTGTCATTGGTCTGTGTTACACCGCGCCAAAGGTAGTTGGTAGCCGCCGTAAATTTTCCCACGATCTCAGCATGTAGAGAACCGCCAAAAGAGAGTATAAGTATCAGTGGCATAAAACGCATGTTGAATGTCGTCATAACATCTCCTTTGTTTTAACACTCTATATGTTTTATACTATAGCACTACTGCTTTTGGTTGCTTAAAATCATTTCAGTAACGCCGAAAAAGAGACGCCACTGAGTTCTTCGCAGACCGCCAGTAACCTCTCTTGAAGTTTGGCGTCATCGGCCTGTGTATTGTAGTCTGCCTCTTTTTTGTGGAAAAAGTAGCGGCCGGTGACTTTGGCGTCGGCTTCACTGCTCACCGCAAGCCATGCCTGTGTCTCCGCCCCTTTTTGCAGGTCGTCGGGTGCATGGGCGCCGCCCATCTTGGTCGGTACCCAGCCGGGGTCGACGGCGTTGACATAGGTCTGTGGCCATTTTTTAGCGACGGCCATCGTCATCATCAGCACGTAGAGCTTGCTGTCGGAATAACTTGCCCCGCTCTCCAGCGAAAGGGTGCCCAGTCGTGCATGACCGTAAGCCTGCATGTCGGAACCGATGTAGATAAGGCGTTCGGGCTTCTCCATGAGACAGGTCAGCACATAGGGCGCCAGGGTGTTGACGGCAAAGATCTCCCTTTCAGGTACCTGGTAGACCCCGGCATTATGGATCACCGCGTCGAAGCGCCCCAGGGCGTTGGCCTCCGCCGCCAGTTTCTTCATTTCGTCAAGACGCGAGAGGTCCGCCACCAGCACTTTTTCGGCAGAGGGCAGCTTCTCCATGACCTGCGCCGCCCGCTGGGCATTGCGTGCATGTAAGACAACCTCATGCCCCTCGTCAAGCAGTATCTCCGCCGCCAAAAAACCGATGCCGTCCGTTGACCCGGTAATCAATATTTTTGCCATATCATCTGCCTTTTATTGATGTCGTCTTGTACTAGTTTTAGGGCTTAATTGTACTACAGTTTTTGGGAGAAGCTTGTTTGGTTTTGACGTATGTATTCCCATGTTTAACGGAGAAACGAATTACTGTTGGTAACCTGAAATCTGTATGTTCTTATTGTATTTTTTATATATCTCGTTGCTAATCGGATAACTCTTTTCTATAGGTGCCATATGGTAGTATCCGCCTGGCAAGCGTACTGGATTCGATGTCGATTCTTTCATTTTTAGATACTTTTTTGCATTGTCGGAAGCTTCAAAGTAACCATCTTTATCTATCATGATCCACTCACCGTCTTCATATTGAAAAAATGTTCCTAATAATGTCAATGTT